>JALVMN010000087.1 GCA_027027005.1 Desulfobacterales bacterium
CATAAGCCTGACGTGCCACCTCTCGCTGGACATAGCCTGAGGATACCGCTTGTATCATACCACCTATCTTTTCCACCTTTTCCATCTCTTCCAGGATCTTTTCCTCCATCTCCTTGGTGAGGGTCTCTATGAAGTAGGAGCCGGCCAATGGATCCACGGTGTCCCTTAGTCCTATCTCGTCCATCAGGATCTGAAAGGTCCTAAGAGAGATCAATGCAGCCCGCTCCGTGGGGATGGTATAGGCCTCGTCAAATGAGCAAAGGGCCGTGGTCTGGGCCCCTGAGAGGGCGGCGGCAAGCGCATAGTAGGCCCCCCGCACAATATTGTTTTCAGGCTGCTGCTTGGTCATTCCGGAGCCTCCTCCACCGAATATGCCGCGCAAAAACAGGGCCTTTTTGTTCTTGACCCCGTAACGCTCCCGCAATAGCTTTGCCCAGAGCTTTCGCGCTGCCCTGAATTTGGCCACGGTCTCCCAAAGATTTCCATAAATATTCAGGTTGAAGGAAAATCTCCCCACAAACTGCTCTGCCTCATAGCCGCGGGCCACCACGTTGTCGATATAGGCGAATGCGATCTCAAATGCATAAGCGATTTCCTGAGCAGGTGTGCACCCTGACTCCCTGATGTGATAGCCGCATACAGACACAGGATTGCATCTGGGCAACTCCTTCATGGAATATTCTATGGTGTCTCCGATCAGTCTCACTGATGGTTCCACGGGATATATCCAGGCACCCCTGCCCACCATCTCCTTGAGGATATCGTTCTGCGGTGTAGCAGAGATCTCCTCCTTTTTGTAACCAAACTTTTCTGCCACGGTCTGGTACATGGCAAGCATCACAGAGGCTACCGCGTTTATGGTAAGGCCGGTTCCAATCCGGTTGAGCTGGATGTCCTTGAATGCCATCTCGAAGTCCTGCAGCGAGTCCACTGCCATTCCCACCCTTCCGACCTCTCCCTCTGCCAGGGGGTTATCAGAGTCGAGGCCCATCTGGGTGGGGAGGTCAAAGGCGACATTAAGTCCTGTCTGGCCATGGGAAATCATCAGCTTGAATCTTTTATTGGTCTCCTCCGGGGTGCCGAAACCCGTGTACTGCCGGGTTGTCCAGTTTCTGGACCTGTAGCCCAACGGATGGAGGCTGCGGGTGAAGGGGAATTCCCCTGGATCGCCCAGATCTTTGTGGTAATCAAACCCGATGCGCTCCAGGTCATCCGGGGTATAGACCGGCTTCACCTCAATGCCCGATTCAAGAATCACCTGCTTGATTGCGTCCTTTTCGTCTTTTATATATGTCGCTACTCCCATGGCTCAATCTCCTTGCTATGGAGTTTCAAGTCCTATCTTTTGACGTTTTCCTTGATGAAGGAAATTATCTCGTCAAAGGGGGCGCCTCCCGGGAACACCCCATCCACACCCATCTCCTTGAGCACAGGGATATCCTTGCTGGGAATCACCCCGCCCACCACTATCAACTTGTCTTGGATTTTTTTCTCTTTTACCAGTTCCATGAGCTTCTTACAGATGGGGATGTGGGCCCCGGACATGATGGAGAGCCCGATTACATCCACATCCTCCTGGATGGCTTGGTTAACAATGCTGGGCACGGTCTGGTGAAGTCCGGTGTATATCACTTCCATCCCTGCATCCTTTAGTGCATGGGCCACCACTTTGGCCCCCCTGTCGTGCCCGTCAAGACCCGGCTTGGCAATCAACACCCTGATCTTTCTCTTATTCATCTCTCTGCTCTCCCTCGGTGTATTGGTCCAGTTTCATCCCTTCTGCCTCGAATTGCTTGAGCACAATTTCCTGCCCTCTCAATATATGGACCCTAACCAGTCTTTCCACCTCATCGCCATCCCCCTTTTTTATAAAAGTAAGCATGAGCTTGTGGTCTTCATTGCTCTGGCGTGCCATGGCAGGAACCTTCAGGATCATCATCCTGAAACGATAGATCTGATCCCGCAGGTCGTTAATCATGCGTATGAGCCTTGGACTCCTGCTAAGCGAATACAAGAGGTCATGGAACTCGGTGTTGATCCTGGGGAGGGCTTCCAGGTCTCCTGCATCCAGGTGCCGCTGGTATTCCTGAATCTTCCCGTGAAGGGCCACGAGGTCGTCCTCATCGTGTTTTAAGGTGGCAAGTCTTGCTGCATAACTCTCCAACACCGCCCTTATGCCAAAGGTCTCCTCAATGTCCTCTCTACTCAGGCGTGCCACAAAAAAGCCGGCATTGGGCTGGTGCTCCAGCCACCCCTCCCTCTCTAATTTGTGGAATGCCTCCCGCACCGGGGTCCGGCTTATTCCCATGGCATCTGCCAGCCTGGACTCTGCAACCCGCTCACCGGGCCTGAGTTCTCCGTGTATAATAGCTTTTTTGAGGGTCTCGTACACATGCTGGCCCAAGGACTTTCTCTCGGCCAATGAAGATAAAAAATCCACTCTCTGTGTCTTGGAATCAATCACAGGCCCGCCCACCTTGCTATGTTTGTCTGTAGTATCTCGTGGGTCCCTCCGCCATAAAGGAGAAACCTGTTGTCACGATAATACCTCTGGGGACTGTATTCCATGGAATAGGCATAGGCGCCAAAGATCCTTGTGGCCTCATCGGCCGCCCTGCAGGCCGCCTCTGTGGCAAAGTACTTGGCCATGGAGGCCTCCTTGAGGCACGGAACCTTGTTGTCAATCATCTCTGTGGCCTTGTAAACCAGCAACTTGGAGGCTTCAAGGTCCGTGGCCATATTGGCTATCTTGGCTTGGATCAACTGGTAGCTTCCTATGGTCTTTCCGAATTGCACCCTTTCGTGGGCATAGCGGATGGAATCATCCAGGGCCGCCCTCTGAAGCCCTATTGCAAGGGCCCCTGTCATGGCCCTAATCTCTGAGAGGATGGATAGCAGATTGCTGAGCCCACGGCCTTCTTGGCCCAACATGTGGTGCCGGGGAATCTTGACATTGTTGAATGAGACCTCTGAGATCAAGGTGGTCCTGGTGCCTAGGAGATCAAAGGGTTTGCTCACCTTGACTCCAGGGGTATCAGCAGGCACGAAAAAGAAGTTAAGGCCCTTGAACTTCTTGGCAGGATCGGTCTGGCACAGTACCGTATAAAAATCAGCCACAGGGCCGTTTGTAACCCATGTCTTCATACCGTCGATCACATAACCCTCATCCGTCTTTGTGGCCCTTGTGCTCACATTGCCCAGATCAGAACCAGCTTCGGGTTCGGTAAGACAGAAGCAGGCCACCTTCTCTCCCCTCATGGCCGGATAAAAGTATTTTTCGTGCAACTCCTCGTTTCCGTAGTGAAACAGGAAGTTGGTCCCCATCAGGCATTGCATGGCAGTAATGGCTGCAACACTCATGAGGCCTCGGGCTAACTCCTCACAAATGATGCAATAAAGGGTGGTGTTTCCTCCGGCCCCTCCCCTTTCCCTGGGATACCTGATGCCATACACCCCCATCTTCCCGATGCGCTTGAACATGTCCATGGGAAACTGGGCTGTCTCATCTATCTCCTGGGCCCTGGGGATCAACTCCTTGTCCACAAAACGGGCCATTACCTTTCTCAGCAGTTCCTTGGAATCTGATCTCAGCATGGATTCCTCCTTAGCGCACCCATACCATCTCTCGCTTCTTAAGTACCTTGTGGCTATGTGCCTTCAGGCTTCTTCAGCGGCCAGTTTCATCATCGCCCCATGCTAGCCGCCTTCCCTTAGCCTTTGTATCAACTCGGGCACTATCTCGTGTAGATCCCCCACAATGCCCCAATCAGCCACCTGGAATATGGGGGCCCTTTCATCCTTATTTATGGCTATTATGTATCTGGAATTCATCATCCCTGCCCTGTGCTGGATGGCTCCTGAGATCCCGCAGGCCACGTAGAGCTCTGGTCGCACCGACTGACCGGTCTGTCCCACCTGCCGATCCGGGGGGATCCATCCTTCTTCAACCGCAACCCTGGTTCCTGCCACTTCTCCGCCCAGCAATCGGGCAAGTTCTTCAAGATGGCCAAAGCCCCCCCTGTGGCCCACGCCTCTGCCGCCTGCCACGATTACCTTGGCCTGGGAGAGATCAACGCGCTTCCTTTCTTCTTTGACCACTTCCAGCACCTCTGTGCCGAATTCTTCTGGCCGAAGCTCCACCTTTTCTTCAATAATCTGGCCCTGGGTATGCTTCTCCTTTGACTCCATTATGCCGGGCCTCACGGTTGCCATCTGGGGCCTGGAAAACCTGTTGGCAATGGTTGCCATGACATTTCCCCCAAAGGCGGGCCTGGTCTGAAGTAGAATCTTTTCTTCAGCGTCAATGGTAAGCTCTGTGCAGTCGGCCGTGAGCCCGGCCCCCACACGCCTGGAAACCCTGGGGGCCAGATCTCTTCCAATGTGGGTGGCGCCCATGAGAAATATGCTTGGCTTGTACTTCTTGATGAGCTGCTCGATTACACTGGTGTAGGGCAAAGTGCGATAGGTGGCAAGCTCAGGAGAGTCCACCAGGTATACCTTTTGAGCACCGTAGCCAAGGAGCGTTTCAGCGCTTTCGGCCATCTGGTGGCCCAGCAGGATCGCGGCAGTCTCCTGGCCCAGTTCAGATGCCAGGTCCTGGGCCTTGCCCAGGAGTTCCAAGACCACGGGGACCAGACGCCCCTGGCGCTGCTCTGCAAACACCCACACCCCTTGCCATTGTCTGAAATCGGGGATTTCTCTGGGTTTCAAATCTGTCTTGATTGCCTCGACCTTGCATACCTCAAGACAGGCTCCACAAGAGGTGCAGCGCTCAAGTATCTTGGCCTTTCCATCGATCAACTCAATGGCATCGTAAGGACAAGACCTCAAGCACAGTTTGCACCCATTACAAAGATCCGCTTCAACCCATACCGCCATGTCTCTCTGTCCCCCGTTTCCTCTTCGTGGCCCGCCTATGCCACTAGGCCTGAAATTCTGCGCAAAATCTTCCTGGTCAAATAATCTTGTTTTTCTTCAGTTCGTCCAATAGCTCGGTTACCACTGCCTTTGGGTCGCCCTCAAGCATCTTGGTCTTTCTCTTGAACTTTGGCGAAAAGGTCTTTATAACATGGGTGAGTGAGCCCGAAAGCCCCACATCAGAGGTCTGGACTCCAATGTCAGCAGCATTCCAGACCTCAATCTGGGCCCCCTCTTTGCATGCATCCAAGAGGGCCCCCACCACGGGATACCTGGGCTCGTTGAGCTCTCCGATCACGGTGAGCAGAGCGGGAAGGGAGCAGCGGATACGCTCATAGCCGTCCTCCATCCTCCTTTTGACAATAAGGTGTCGCTCGCCCACCTCCTCGATCTCAAAAACATATGTAACCTGCGGGATTCCGAGGTGATCGGCCACCTGAGGCCCTATCTGGGCCGTGTCCCCGTCAATGGCCTGCCTGCCGCAGATCACCAGGTCAAAACTGCCAAGCCTTTCTATGGCCTTTCCAAGGGTGTAGGAAGTGGCCCAGGTGTCGGCACCTGCAAACGCCTGATCAGAGAGCAACACGCCTCGGTCCACACCCATGCCCATTGCCTCGGTGACGGCATCAATGGCTTGAGGCGGACCCATGGAAACCGCTGTGACACTTCCACCAAAACGCTCTTTCAATGATACGGCCGCCTCAATGGCGTGGAGATCATCAGGGTTTATTATGCTCTCCACGCCTTCCCTTATGAGAGTCCCGGTCTTGGGATCAATCTTGACGTCAGTGGTATCAGGCACCTGCTTTATCAAGACAATGATTTCCATGCTCCTAATCTCCTTCCCCGCTCCTCTCTACCACCTCTCATGGGCTCTAAATTGTCCAGGGGCCAGCCCTCTGCCCTCCCATCTTTAGATTATCTGCCTTTCTCTGAATTCTTTTAGTTTTTCCTGAGAATAGCCGAGCTTTTCGCCATAAATCATGTCATTGTGCTCCCCAAAGCGGGGAGGAAACGATAACTGCCGGCCTTTGGACTCTAGATACGGTGTCATGTTAGGAGGGGGCGCCAGGGTCACGCGAAGCCCGCTCTTTTCGTCCTGGGCAAAGAGGAGTCTTTTTTCCACCAGGGGGTCTGAAATCACATCTCTGATCTTCTTTATCTCTCCTATGGGGACACCGATGGACCTAAAGAGTTCAATGAGCTCAGCCGTGGTATGGTTTCGGGTGATCTCTTCAATGGCCCTGTTGAGATTTTTCACATCCTTGATCCTACCTTCATTCTTTTCATATTCGGGTCTATCCAGACGGCTGAAGATTTCTTGTGAGACCATGGCCTTCCACTGTTTATTGTTTCCAACGGCCAGATACACAAAGCCATCTTTGGTTTTGAATACAGATACAGGGGCAAAGAACTCGTGCGTATTACCACGGCGGGTCACTTCCTTGCCAAAGGTGGCAGTCAGGGTAATGGGCACGGTGAGCCAGGAGACCGAGGACTCAAACATGGAGACATTGATGCAGCTCCCCTCGCCGGTGACCGAGCGCTTGTAAAGGGCTTTCATTATGAGACCATAGGTGTGTTCGCTGCATCCCATGTCCGGCAAGGGAATGCCAAGGACCTGGGGAGGGCCGTCAGGCTCGCCAGTGAGTTCCATCAAGCCGGAGCGGGCCTGTAGGATCGGGTCATAGGCTGCCTCATTGATCTCAGGGCCGAATCCGGTGACCCCCACCCAGATGATATCAGGCTTTACCTCCTTGAGGGTCTCGTAGTCTATGCCGAGTTTCTTGTAATTCTTGGGCAGTTGGTTGGTGGCAAATATGTCAACATCCAGCTCTTTTATCAGGCGTCTCAGGATCTCCTGGCCCTCAGGGGTGGCAAGATTCAGGGTGAGGGCCTTTTTGCCTGCGTTTATGCAAAGGAAGTAGGAATACATCCTTTCTTCATTCAGGACATTTTCACCTACCATCCTGTTTGGATCACCATAGACAGGATGCTCCAGTCTTATTACCTCCATGCCGTCCTGGGCCAGCCGGAATGTGAGATAAGGTAGGACTGTTGCCTGCTCCAGAGAGAGCACGGTGATGTTGCCGAAAAGTTCCATGGATAGGCCTCCTGATCAATCCGTCTCCCAAGGGAGTTCTCGCTGAGACTGTATACTGTATACAATTTCAAAATGTCAATCCCTATTCAATCACTCTTGGATTTTCTAAGGCAGAGTCCATAGGCCCAAAACCCTCAACAGATACCTCAAGCGTGCTTTACCCCATCCATTGTCACGAATTTGGGAAGATCTGTATTCCATTGACCCGTCAATATCAAGCTGGTAATAATTTGGTTATGCCAATGCCATCAAAATGCTTGAGACCATTTTTAATCCTCGCATCTACCCTTTTGACCCTTGCAGGGGCATGGGCCCAAGACCTCCCGTTTCAGCCAGGCGAAAAACTTTACTATAAGCTAATCTGGAGCGGTTTAAAGGCAGGGGAGCTCACATTGGAAGTTGCACCCATGGCCCGCATCAACGGTATTAACTGCTGGCATTTTGTAATGAAAGGCAAGACAACCAAATTTGTGGATCTCTTTTACAAGCTTAGGAATCGGGTGGATGCTTATGCGGACAAAAATCTGACCCGCTCTATCCTCTATGTGGAAAAGAAACGGGGCTCCAAAGAAAAAGACAAAAGGATTGAGTTTGACTGGAAGCAGCTCGAGGCCTCCTACATAAAAAACGGTCGCCTCAGAAGGACCACCAAGATAAGGCCCCGCACCTTTGATCCCCTCTCTGTGTTTTACTATTTTAGGCTTCAGGCCCTAACTCCAGGCGCTGTGATCCGAGTGCCGGTCTCTGATGGTAAGAAGTGGGTGCTGGGAGAGGCCGCTGTGGTGCGCCCGGAAAAAGTAATGATAGATGGCAAAACTTACCATTGTGTGCTGGTGGAGCCTGACCTAAAGCACGTGGGTGGAATATTTCACCACGGTCAGGGATCGAGATCAAGGATCTGGTTCACTGCAGATCCAGGCCATATCCCGGTGAAGATAGAAACAAAGGTGAGCGTGGGTAGCTTCTTTATGGAACTCACCCCTCTTTAGAAAGGTCTGCCTTCATTTGCAGCCTGTGCCTCTTCTAGGGGCGACTTCCATCAAAGGTGTAAGAAATGCACCTGCCAAGATGCATACCCCTGCCATAGCAATCCCTACACCAAAAGAGCCCATGTCACCTGCCACCCCTATCATAAATGGTATCAATCCTCCACCAATCACAAAACCGAATGGAACAACCAGTGAAACCGCAATATTCCTAGATCCTTCAGGCCCTATTGAAGAAAGTGCAGCAAACCCTGGTGGAAAGAAACATACTGCAATCACAGGCTGTAGAAACACAAGAGGTGTGGTCCACTTTCCTCCCACGAGTCCAAGCAAAACACTTAAGATACCTGTGACCAGAAAGACACAGCATATGGTTTTCCTTGGGCCTATCTTGTCGCTAATTATTCCTGCCACCATCGCCATAAAGATCCCCGAGATCCTAGATAGCCCGATGACATGGTTTGCCCAACTCCTGGTCATGTCTCTTTCTGTTATGAGAAAGAGGGGGAGCATTGTGTAAATTCCAAGTGTGGCAGCTATTCCCAGACTGAATAAGAGCACCATCACCCAAAACGCAGGGCTTGAAATGAGGGTCCTCATGGGTGATATTCCTGGCGCCTGGCCATAAAATCGGCCACCTTTGCCAAAGACGGCAAAGCCTACTCCCAAGAGGATTGATATTGCCCCCAAAAGCCCCATCACACCTCTCCATGAAACCCACTCTATTAGGCCCTCGACAAGGAGTGGGGCCACCACAAAACTAAGGTTAGGTGCTAATTCGTGGACGGCCAGTGCCTTGCCCCAGTGCTTTTTATATACAAGAGAAGTGAGGGTGGATATTCCCGAGGGTAGATAAATGCCGGCTGCTAGCCCGATAAGGAGAAAACCTAGACGGATGGTCCAAAGCCCCTGGCTCAAAGAGATGCCTATTAGTGCCAAACCCACACACAACGCAGATATTATGATGGTACTCCTGTGGGTTATTCTGGAAGATATAAGGCCTGAACCCAGCAGCGAGACAAAGTAGCCTGCAGATACCATCAGGAAAAAAGACCCGGCTTGAGCATGATCCAATCCAAGATCTGCCTCAATCTGTGGCATTAATGGTGAGGCGACTATCCTGGCCAAGAAATTGAGAAAAAAGATGGATGCAAGAAACAAAAGCTGCCCAAACTGTGATGCGAAACTCAAGATCGCTCTCCTGGCTAGATTGTTGTAGGCTCCCCCATGAATGGCTCACTACACTATTGCTGACTTTATCTCAAAGATCAACATACGATTATGACATACTGCGCTTTGCTGGGAGCTCATTTCAATTAATTACTTGACACGCCCCTCGGCTTTCCTTAATGTCGTTCAACGCTCAGTCACCTTTATGCCAAGAGGGAGCCGTGCCCGACTCCAAGTCCTTAGAAGTAAAGGACTCTCTACCAACTCAGGACTTCTGGGTGCCTGGTAACACTGCCCAGTCCATCCAGGCATTCATCTCTCACGAGACTCTGAAGACCAAAGAATTTTTGAGTCTGATAAACTATTCCCATTTCAACAACAGAAAAGTCCTTCTTCACTTGATAGGAAACTTCCATGACATAATTGTCCCGGCATGGCCCCTACCCTCCACTGCAAGGGAGATAGTGTGCCGCTGCTCTCTTGAACTCATATCAAATCTAAAGGACAAGTTTGTGGTGGCCCATATAATTGTGGACGAGGGAAAGTCCGTGGCAATCGTGCCCACCGACCATATTCCTCTCTCACATAACCATTTGATCATCCCCATAACACATGAACCGTATAGGGTTACCAGGAGAAAGGCACATCGTTATGTGGCGGACAACATCCAGGCCAGAGTCCTTGTCGATGGCATGGAATTCAAGGGCAAGCTGATAGAGTTCAGCACCGATGGTTGCCACATTGCTATTGCCCCGGGGCAAGATCTTCCAGCCATAGGAAGCCTGATCAGGGAAATCGTGCTGATCACCTTCACCTCAGGAAGGGAGATAAGCCTCAAAAAGGCTGCTCGAATCGTCAGGGCATGGAAAACGAACGAAGGAATCGGCCTAGTGGCAAGCCCCATAGAAGACACAGCCATACGCTTCTCAAAAAGAGAGGTGAGAAACCCACGTGTGGCATTAGACCCGCCCCCAATAATCCGCTTTGTACACCCCCTCTCAGGCCGCGTGATGGAGTTGGAGGCCCACGAGATCGGATTTTCAGGCTTTTCCGTCCTGGAACCAGAGATGGAAGGGGCCTTGATCCCCGGGCTCTTCATAAGAGACCTCAAGATATCTATCCCTGGCTCACCCTCCATCAATTGTTCGGCCCAGGTCATTTACAAGAGCCTCCAGCAGGAAGGAGGCAAGTGGAGGGTTGGCATATCCATTGTGGATATTGGAATCCAGAACTACACCCGCCTCTCCAAGATCATCTCCAGGGTCCTTGATCCCCATGTGAGGATGTCTGGTGACTTCAACTCAGAAGCCCTTTGGGAGCTCTTCTTCTCCACCAGCTTCATTTATCCCGACAAATACGCCTACATACACCCAATCAAAGAGGAGTTCAAGGAGACCCACCACAAGATCTGCTCTTTGGACCCCGAGATTGCCAAGTCATTTGTTTATCAAAAAGGCGGCGTTATTTATGCCCACATGGGGCTGGTCCGGGCGTTCGAGAAATCGTGGATGCTTCACCACCATGCAGCCAGGGCAAAAAATATCAGACTAGGCGGGCTTATTGTGCTCAAGAATGCAATGTATTTCCTGAACGATATGCACCGCTACCCCTCATCCAACATGAAATACGCCATTTGCTTCTTCAGACCCAGTAATCGCTTTCCCAGGTATGTCTTCGGTGGATTTGCCCAATACTTAAAACATGAGAAAGGCTGCTCCACCTTCCAGTTTTCTTACCAGCACTTCCAACCAAAAAAAGAGGGGTTTTCTCTTCCCAAAGGGTGGACCATAGAGCCCATGGAGGATCATCAAGCCGATTTCATCCAAAATAATTGTACCAACCCTGCATTCTCTCTCCTCCTCCATTCTCTAGGGATGTTTTCCTCCTTGGAGGACACGATGGCCTTAGAAGCTGGCTACGCCCGTTACGGCATGATAAGGAGGGTGACGAGGAGGGTCCTCTGCTACAGGGGAGAACCCCAGGCCATCTTGGTGATCAACCGCTCTGACCCAGGGCTCAATTTTTCAGGCCTCCTTGACTGCGTATATCTCATCGTTATGCCCCATGCCGTAGACAATGTGACACCGGATGTGGCAAGGAAATCCGTGGATATTGCGTGCTCCAGTTACCCTTATCCCTTTGTGCCGGTGATTTCTTATCCTGCAAAGCTAATTCCCTCCACAAAGAGTTATACCTATTGGGCGCTGGATGTGGCTTATGGCGATGAATTTATGCTTTACATGAAGGAAAAATTTAAGATTCGAGAGGTTTGATGCCTTTGCACATGATAAGGGGAGTGTACGTGAATCTCCTGGGGTCATTAAAAAATTCTTGGAAATCGCTAAAAAACCCCTCAGGCCCGGCAGGGTAATTGTCTTCTATGATGAAAGGGGCCTTTTGAATTGCCATCTCAACCTTCTTTGTCCAATTGAACATATCCCCATGGCTTACATCACCGTAAATGAGATGATGGGGCCTCATGTCCATCTTTATTCCCTCAAATCCTGCCTCGTGCATGAGAGTGTAAAGTTTTCTACCTACATACGGATCAAAGTCATGTTTTTCTTCTAAGAAACTCATTATCTTGTGAAGTGCATGTTTCAGCTTGTCTGGCAAGGGATAGTGGGCAAGACAGTTATTATCGAGATCCAGAAGACACAGGCTTCCCCCTGGCCTCAACACATCCTTCAAGTTCTCCACTATTTTTCTCAAGGAGGACTTGTTATATTCCAATACGAACCTCACCCACACCAGGTCAAACTCCTCTCTAAAGGGGAGCTCATCCCTGAGGTCGTGGAGTATAAATTCGATCCTTCCCTTTTGTCCGTAGTGTTTTTTTGCATAAGAAAGCCTTTTTGAGGAATAATCAAGGCCCACGATCAGGCAATCTGTCAGTTGGGCCAGAAGTGATGTGACAATACCGGGGCCACATCCAGCATCAAGCACCTTCTTCCCTTTATTTACGCCACACCAGTGGGCCTGCTCAATAACAGCCCTGGGGTCTGTCTTCAATTCAAGGCGAATTTCCTCTTCCTCGCTCTCCATTAAATACTCTATACTTTTCACCATACAATCTCTCTTTGACCGATGTTGACCCTGACTATATCCAATAAATCAAGTTTCTGGTAGTATTATCCGATCTGACATATGATCTCTTCTCTAGAGAATTATCCGATGACGACTCACACCTCGCCATACAGTAATCGAATCCTCAAGATTTATCTGCAATTTATTAGATCCCGATATCCCCACATTTCAATAAAAAAGCTATTGGAAGAAGCCGGTATTGCTCCCCACGAGGCAGAGGACCCTGGCCACTGGTTGACCCAAAGGCAGATGGATGCTTTCCAACGAGCGGCCGTTAGGCTTACCCGCAATCCAAACCTGGCCAGAGATGCGGGAAGATACGCCGCCTCTTCCGAGGGTCTGGGAGCAATCCGGGAATATGTTATTGGATTCACGAACCTGCCCCTCACATATAAGCTGATAGGTAAGCTTTACGGGCTAATGAGTCGGGGGGCGGTTGTGGAATCCCGTAGCCTCGGGAGGCAGAAGGTTGAAATCATAGCAAAGCCAGCTCCGGGAGTGGAAGAAAAGCCTTATCAATGTAACAATCGCATTGGTACCTTTGAGTCCATAGGAAAGCTGTTCACAGGAAAATTTGCTATCATAGAGCACCCTGAGTGCATACACAAAGGTGGAGACTGTTGCCGATATCTGGTCACATGGGAAGACCCACCATATTTTGTCTGGCAGAAGATCCGAAATGCTACACTGGCCTTATCCCTGGCATCCGCGCCCCTGGCATACTTTTTTCTATCATCGGCCCTTTTTGTTCCCCTGTATTTTGGCCAGGCCCTCCTTTGCTCGGCACTCTCCATAGTTGCCCTCCACAAGAAAGCTAGGGCCTTGGAAGACCTATTGAAAGAGCAGGGAGACATGGCCGCCGAGCATATTAAGGAAATTCAGAAACGCTACGATTCCGCTCTTTTAGTCCACGAGATAGGCCAAGCAGTGTCCAGGCTCACGAACCTAGACTCGTTGCTGCTTAATGTCTCCTCAATCATGGAGGAGAGATTGGGTTTTGATCGCGGGGCCATCTGGCTTGCCAATGAGGACCGAACCCTCCTGGAATACAAGACCGGTTACGGATACGACAAAGACAAGGAGGAGTATCTTCGAAACACCCCATTTCACCTTGATAAAAAAGATTCCCGTGGCCCTTTTGTTATGGCCTTTTACACAAGAGAGCCCATCCTCATTGAGGATGTGGAAGAACACAAGGAAGAGATGTCCGAGAGGAGCTTGTTCCTTGCAAAGGTGATGGAGAGCAAGTCCTTGATATGTGTGCCCATTGTTTATAAAAATGAATCCCTTGGTGTGCTCTGCGTTGACAATCTCTTGTCCCAGACCCCCCTTGCCCAGAGTGACCTTAACCTCTTGGTGGGTGTGGCTGCCCAAATCGCAATCAGCATTGTAAATGCCAGGTCATTTGAAAGGATCAGGCGCAGCGAAAAACAATATCGGGACCTAATAGAGAGTGCAAACAGCGTCATCTTGATGTTAGACAAAGATGGCAAGATTCTATTCTGTAATCCCTTTGGGATCCAATTATTCGGATATACCAAATCCGAACTTGTTGGCAGGTCTGTCCTGACACTATTTCCAAAGCATCCAAGAATCGAACAAGAGGTGAAACAGGTCTTAGTGGAGGCCCCAACCAAGCTCTATGGAACCCTGGTAAGGGAGGGGAAGTGTGTTACCAAGGACGGAAAAGAGCTGTGGCTGAACTGGACCTTCAGGCCCATCTTTGACGAAAAGGGCGCCTTTAAGGAACTGCTTTGCATAGGCAATGACATCACCGAACTGAAGGCAGCGGAACTTGCAAGGAGGGAAATGGCCGCCCGCCTTGAAAGAGTAAAGAAAATGGAAGCCATTGGAACCTTGGCCGGAGGGGTGGCCCATGATCTCAACAACATCCTCTCGGGTTTGGTAAGCTACCCTGACCTCCTGCTGGCCCAGCTCCCAGAAGACAGTCCCTTGCGAAAGCCCATAGCAACCATCCAGAAATCAGGGGAAAAGGCCGCCAGGATAGTTCAGGACCTGCTTACCCTCTCAAGACGAGGTATAGCGAAAAAAGAAGTCACCAATCTCAACACCGTAATCCTTGACTACTTGCAGAGCCCGGAGTTCAAAGACATTATGGCCGAACACCCGGGCGTGCAAATCGAAACAAATCTCCAGACCGATCTATTCAACATAATTGCTTCTCCCGTTCATCTGTCCAAAACAGTGATGAATCTCATTACCAACGCTCTCGAAGCCATGCCCGAAGGTGGCATCCTTACCATATCCACTGAGAATTCCTATGTGGACAAGGAAAGGGCCAAGTTGTTGGGCATCCAGGAGGGAGACCATGTGATCCTAAAGGTCTCAGATACGGGTATGGGTATAGAGAAAAAGGACCTGGACAGGATCTTTGAGCCATTTTACACCAAGAAGCAGATGGGTAGAAGTGGGACCGGCCTCGGGATGGCAGTGGTCTGGGGCACTGTTAAGGACCACAACGGACACATAGATGTCCAAAGCAATGTTGGCGAAGGGACCACATTCACAATATATCTTCCAGCCACAAGACACACAGAGCACAGAAGGGAACAAGAGCCCACCATCCAAACCTATAAGGGCAAAGGCGAAACAGTGCTTGTTGTGGACGATCTTCCGGATCAACGAGAGGTGGCGGTCTCTATTCTCAAAGAACTTGGCTACAAGGCCTACGCTGTTGGAAGTGGAGAAGAGGCCGTCGCCATGCTCAAGGAAAACGATTTTGATCTGGTAGTGCTGGATATGGTCATGGGCCCTGGAATGGATGGGCTTGAGGCTTACAAGGAAATCGTTAAGTTTAAACCGCAACAAAAGGCAATAATAGTAAGTGGCTATTCTGAATCGGAAAGGGTAAAGGAGGCCCAAAAACTGGGTGCAGGCGCCTATCTGAAAAAACCTTATCTAATAGAGGCCATTGCCCGCACTGTAAGAGAAGAGCTAGATAGAACCCCCTGAGCCTGCCTCACCTATTGTTGCGACTCTTTCGGTGTTTCTGGAATTTGTAGACAGCCTTGTTGTGCTCCCTGAGTGTTGATGAAAAATGGTGGGTGCCGTCATTGCGGGAGACAAAATACAAGAAATCGGTCTCAACCGGATTGAGGACCGCCTTAATGGAGTCAATACCCGGATTTGCAATGGGGCCGGGCGGCAGCCCCTTTATCTGATAGGTGTTGTAAGGAGTGGGGGTTGCCAGATGCCTTCTGGTGAGGTTTCCGTCAAAATCTTTCAGTCCATAAATTACAGTGGGGTCGCTCTCCAGCCTCATGCCCTTCTTCAGTCGGTTCAGGAACACGCTGGCAATGAGGGGGCGCTCCTCGGGCCTTCCGGTCTCCTTTTCAACGATGGATGCCAGGGTGACAACTTCGTGGAGACTCATGCCAGAGCGCTCAATTTCTTCTGATAACTGCCCCATCACCTCCCAGAACCTTCTTACCATCTCTTTTATGATGGCCCTTGGGGAGAGGCCCACACTAAAGTAATAGGTATCGGGGTAGAGATAACCTTCAAGGCTGGAGGAAGGCACCTTGAGGGCACGGGCAAATTCAGGGTCCTTTACCAGCTTGAGAAATTCTTCTTTGTCTGCGAGGCCCTTGGCTTCAAGGAGGCGGGCAATCTGGGCCGCTGTAAAACCTTCGGGGATGGTGACAGGATGAGTTCGAACTCGGCCCCTCACTAGAGTTGCCAGGACCTTTGCAGGCGGCATGGATGGCCCCAGGAGGTACTCCCCTGACTTTATCCTGGTCCCGGCCCCCGTCACCCTGGCCCAGAGCACGAAGAGACCTTTGCCTTTGATAATACCCTGTTCTTGCAGTCGGGCGGCCACCTGCCTCAAGGTGGCCCCCTCCTCTACCACAAAGGCCTTTTTGGGAGCCCCGGGCTTGAGGGGTGTCATCAGATAATAACCAAATCCCAGGAGCAGGGCGGCTCCAAAGATAATGAGGATACCGAAACTATAAAACAGAGTCCTTCTGCTCATCCCCGCCTCTTCGGCAAACAGGCATCAGTCTCCCACCCACCGGCTCAACACCAGCCCCAACGTGACCAGGAGGCCGTGAATGGTCATGACCTGGATCGTGGCAGCCTGTGCCGGGATGATTTCCTGGTGGGAGCCATAGTGTCTCATCAATATCTTTATTGCTCGAGCAGCCAGTGGCAAGGAGGCAAAAGACATCATTATCAGATATATCTCGGTGAATACCCCTGCCAGAGCTACCACCGACACATAGGAAAATAGAGTGATGAGTAAGTATAGATACCTGGCCCTCGATGGACCCAATCTAACAACGAGGTTGTTCTTGCCGGCAGCCTTATCTGCCTCATAATCAGGAAATTGATTGATCCAGATGACTGCGGCTATGAGAAAGCCCTGTGGGATTCCCATGCAAAAGGCCTGGAAGCTCAAAGTATTGGACATTACATAGTAGGAGCCCAGGGTCACCAAAGGACCAAAGGCAAGAAATATCACCACTTCACCCCAGCCCCGGGACATGAACTGAAACGGGGGGGCTGAATAGGACCACCCTGCAAGGAGTCCCAATCCACCGATCACCAGCACCAGGGGCCTTCCCTCAATTACCAACCATATGCCACAGAGGACACCAATCAGGAAAAAGGCCACTGACATGGCCAGGATCACGGCAGGTCTCAATTCCCCCTGTTGTATCACCCGGCTCCCCCCGCTAAAGGGAGTAAGCCTGAGATTTACCGGATCGCTCCCCTTGGCATCGTAATAGTCGTTGAGCAAATTGGCCCCCAGGTGTATAGAGGCCACACCAAGCACTGTTATACCCAGCAGGGCCGCATCAAAAAACCCCTGGCTGAAGGCCAAGGCCGCTCCAATGAGCACTGGCACCACAGAACCAGCCGTAAATGGTAGTCTGAGAGCCTTGACATACGCATTCATAAGCCTCCTCCCCACATGCCTCAGATATACTGTCTAAAGATTCAACCCCCTTTCCGTCTCCCACTGGCTGAGGGGGCAGTCGTGGCACAATGCCTTGGGCTTACAATAGGTTTTGCCCACCTTCACTATGAGGGCATGGAACTCATTGAATAGTTCTACATCGTTTTGGAGATTGTCCATGAAAATGGCCTGCATTTCCTCGTATGAGACCCCTTCTGCCACCAAGCCGTGTCTTGCCAG
>JALVMN010000088.1 GCA_027027005.1 Desulfobacterales bacterium
GCACCTATGTAAAGAGCGGGACCATGGAGGAGGTGGCTGGCTCTGACAAGGCATTTGCCGAACTCCAGGAAAAATACGCCTCCGTTGCCCAGAAGCCCTTCGGGCTCCCCTCAAAGCTACATCCGCCTCTGGCCCCCATAAGTAATCAACTGGAAGCCATTCCTTACCAATACCCTCTGAAGCTGGAAGGCGGCGGCGAGGTGAGCATCACTTCTCCCAATTGCTGGACCTTGTCCTATCATACCGAGTGCCCATTGGGCCGCCTGAGGGCCATGCTAAAGGGAGGAGAGCAAAAAGACCCTGAAGACATGAAGCAATCCCTCATCAACCACCTCACGCTTGTGATCTTTCTGGATCGCTTCCCTGGCCTTGCCCAACTCCTGGAAGACCTCCGCTATGTAGTGGAGGTAAAAGAGATGGAAGACCTGGGGGGGCTCCCGGTGGTAACCGTAAGGGCCCCTGTTGACTCTTTCCTCCCACCAGATGATTTCATTGCTCAGGTAACTCAACTGTCCGGTATACCGGCATTTCAGGAAATCGTGGCCAAAGAGGCCATTGACCAGTTGGCCGACCCTTTGCGAGACTCCCTTAAGGAGCTCCTCACTTAGAAGGACCATGGAGAGACCTGACCCCTTACCTTCCATGCTTAGTCAACTGGAGGCCCTTGCCTACAGGCTGAACATAGATGTCCGCTATGAGCTGTTCGCCCAGGAGATTGAAGAGAGCAAGGGCGGGCTTTTGAGGCTGAATGACCGCTACCTTATCATCTTGAACAAAAGACTCCCCTTAAAAGAGCAGGTGGATACGCTGTTGAAGGCCATTGCCAGGTTTGACATTCAGGGCCACTACGTAAGACCTGCCCTGAGAGAACTCCTGGAGAAAGCCAAATAAGGTGGTTCTTGTTTGAGACAATCAGATTCGAGACAGGAGGCCAAAATGAACCAGTCAGTCAAACAACCCGGCGGTATAGGAGAGTTGGTGAGATTGATCCCGACCCTGGCAATAATGGTAATAACCAACCCTGTATCCTTTTTCAGGGAGATGCCCAAGACGGGAGGATTCCTTGAGCCCATGGTGTTCCTCGCAGGCATGGGGGTAATTTCAGGAATTATTTCTACCATCCTGGCTATCTTTGGCCTCGGGGTTTCAGGCTCAGTGGCCATGGCCTTTGCCTCCATTATCTATACCCCCATCTTGGCCGTGATAGTGGGCTTTGTCTTGGCTGCCATTCTTTTTGTGATATGGAAGGTAATGGGCTCTCAGGAATCCTACGAGACCGCTTACAGGTGTGCTGCCTATGCGAGCGCCATAAGTCCTCTCACCACGGTGATAAATATCATTCCCTATGTGGGCGGGGTGATCGGGCTCTTTTGGGGGACCTATCTCATGGTGGTGGCAAGCACTGAAGTGCATAACATCAAGCGCAAAACCGCCTGGATAGTCTTTGGTATTATATTTGCCATATTTGCCATAATGAGTATTTCGGCCCAATTTGCCGCCAGGAAGATGCAAGAGGTTGCCGAGGAATACAGGCAGCAGATGGAGCAAGAGATGTCGCCTGAGGAAATGAAAAAGGCGGCTGAAGAATTCATGAAGAAGATGCAAAAAGAGATGGGCCGCTAAAGCCCTCCGTTTTTCAATATCCTCTCCTGGCAGTCCTGGACATGATGGATGGGCCGCTTATACCAACATTTGGGTTGAATTTTGGCCCTTCCATTGAGATCATAAAGGATTGTCATGGAGAGGCAGATTGGAGAAATCCAGGGATTACTGAGGGCTGTTCAGCAAGGTGCCAGAAAGATCACGGTACGCGGCCTCGAAGGGCCTGTGCTCAGTTTCTTCCTCTCAGAGTTGCTACAAGGCCTGGAAAGGCCCTGCCTTGTGCTCACCCCGGATGCCAAAGAGGCCTCTAGGGTTGCTGGGGAGCTTAGATTTTTCCTCTCCGAGCTCCCCGCTGAAGGAGAAAAATGGAATCAGAGGGTAGGCGAATTCCCCCCTTACGATATCTCTCCGTTGGGTGGCCTCAGCCCGGCCCCTGAGATCATCACGGCCCGCATAGAATCGCTCCACAGGCTGCTTTCCTTTCCAGACGCCGTGGTGGTGAGTTCAATTCAAGCCGCCTTCCTCAAGATCCTGCCCAAGTCTTCCTTCCTGAAGGCCGTGGACCTGATCCAGGCAAGTGAAGAGGTGGACAGGGAGGAATTGATCCAAAGGCTTGAGGCCCTGGGATTTCAGCGGACCTCCATGGCAGAGGAACTGGGGGATTACGCGGTGCGGGGAGGGGTTTTGGACATTTATCCTCCCTTTTACCAAAGACCTGTGCGCCTGGAATTCTGGGGCGACCAGGTGGAATCCATCCGACAATTTGATCCTGCCACCCAGAGGTCCACCAGCACCTTAGAAGAACTGGTCCTCTTGCCTTGCAGTGAAATAATCACCCACCAAGAAAACATAGCCCGGGCACGATCCATGGGGAGGCTCCCCGGCTCTGGTAGTGAAACGTATCGCTTCCCTGGGAAAGAGGCTTGGCTGAACCACTTCTACGGCTCACTTGATTCCATTTTCCATTATCTCCCTGGTGAGGGGCTGCTGATCCTCCTGGAACCACAAAGAATCGAGAGGGCTTACAAGACATGGGCCGGGAAATTCCACCTCCAAAGAAGAGAGCTTCAAGAAGAGGCAAGGGAAAAGGGGACCCCATTTCCTGAGACACAAGGGACGTGGCTTGAACTTGAACAACTCCTCTCCATCATCCAGGAGCGGCCCCAAATCAGGTTCTCTTGCATTCCACTGAAAGAAAAAGGGGATAGCGAGCACCTCCTAATGGAGGTGAAAAAATCCCCTGATATTCATGATGATCTTCAACTGCTCAGCCAAGAGCGCAAAGTGGTTTCAATGGCCCCCCTGGCCCAAAGGATCAGTAGTTGGGCAGAGGTAGGCGGCACAGTGGCCTTGATTACGCGCACCCAGCAGCAGGCCAAGCGCCTTACCAGGATCTTGGAAAACTACCAAGTCACCCCCAGGGCGGTGGTGGACCGATGGAGCCGTCTGCCCAAGGGACCTGGGGTGAGCATCTGTCTGGGACGGTTGAAAAGGGGCTTCAGGTGGCCTGAGCTGGGACTTTACATAATCAGCGAAGATGAAATCTTCGGACCCAAGAGGTCAGCCCCCAGGCCTGCGGCAAAGGGGGCCAGGAAGGCCATGAAGTGGTCATCCCTTAGTACCCTCAGGCCAGGGGATCTGGTGGTCCACCAAGATCACGGCATTGGCCGTTACCAGGGCCTCCTCAAGATGGACGTCCAGGGGAGGTCCAATGACTTCCTGCTCATTGAATACGGTGGAGGAGACAAACTCTATATCCCTGCCGACAGGATCAACAATCTCCAGAGATATGTTGGCCCTGACGATACCACTCCCAAACTGGACCGCCTGGGTGGCAGGGCCTGGAAGGTGGCCAAAGAGCGGGCCAAAAAATCCATCAAACAGATTGCAAAACAACTGGTGGACCTCTATGCCCTGAGAAGTCACCGAAGAGGCCATGCCTTCTCCCCCCCCAGCAATCTCTTCAGGGAATTCGAGGCCGGTTTTGAACACGAGGAGACCCCGGATCAGATCAAGGCCGTAGAAGATGTGCTGGCAGACATGGCCTCAGAGCGCCCCATGGACCGCTTGATCTGTGGTGATGTGGGTTTTGGAAAGACAGAGGTGGCACTTCGGGCCGCGTTCAAGGCCGTGGAAGACGGCAAACAGGTGGCCATGCTTGTGCCCACCACGGTGCTGGCAGAACAACACTACCACACCTTTTGCAAGAGGATGGAGCCCTACGGAATCCAGGTGGGTCTCTTGAGCCGCTTCAAGACCAGGAAGGAGCAGGCCGAAATAATTGCGAGGCTTCGCTCAGGGCTCATCAATGTGGTCATAGGCACCCATCGACTTCTTCAACGAGATGTGAAGTTTCAGGACCTGGGACTCGTGATAATTGACGAAGAGCAGCGCTTTGGCGTGAAGCAAAAAGAGGCCCTGAAGCAATACCGGGCCCTGGTGGATGTGCTGGCACTCACGGCCACGCCGATTCCAAGGACGCTCCAGTTGTCGCTGACCGGGGTGAGGGATCTCAGCATCATTGAGACCCCTCCGCCTGACAGGCTCTCCATCCAGACATATCTGTCTCCCTATGACGAGGCCCTGATCGTGAGGGCCATAGAATCAGAGCTTGAAAGGGGAGGTCAGGTCTTTTATCTCCACAACCGCGTCCAGACCATTGAACACGCAGCCCACAGGCTGACCCAGTTGGTCCCCCACGCCAGGTTGGCCATAGCCCACGGTCAAATGAAGGAAAGGGAGCTAGAACGGACCATGCTCCGATTTATCCAAAGGGAGATAGATGTGCTGGTAACCACCACCATCATAGAGTCCGGTCTGGACATACCATCTGCCAATACCATTATCATCATGGACGTGGATAGACTTGGCCTTGCCCAGATCTACCAACTGCGAGGCCGGGTGGGGAGGGCCAAGGAGAGGGCTTATGCATACCTTATCCTTTCTGAGAACGGACGGCTGAGCCCTGATGCAGAAAAGCGCCTCAAGGCACTTATGGACTTTTCTCAATTGGGAGCAGGATTGAGGCTTGCCATGCATGACCTGGAGATAAGGGGAGGAGGAAACATCCTTGGATTTGCACAGACCGGGCATGTGGCGGCCGTTGGCTACGAGTTATACCTCAGAATGATAGAGCAGGCAGTGGCAGAGCTAAAGGGCGAGGAGTGGCATGAAGAGGTGGAACCAGAGGTACGTATGGATCTCCCTGCATACCTCCCCGAAGGATACATTCCGGACGTGGATATAAGGCTCAACCTTTACCGCAGACTCTCTTCCATAAAGGATGAGGCCCAGCTGAAGGCGATCCAGGAAGAGATCAGGGACCGCTTTGGTCCGCTGCCAGAAGAAGTGGAAAACCTGCTCTCTCTTGTGGCATTGAGACTGGTACTGAAAAGAATCGGGGTCCAGAGACTCGATGTGACCCAAGGGGGAATCGTCCTGGATTTCTCGGCCAACTGCCCTCTGGATCCCAAGGCTTTGATCCGGCTTGCCCAAAAGAGCCCACACAAGCTCCGGTTCCTCTCCCCAACCAGGGTGAGGTTAAACACTGCCCCTGGGGGTAGCTTCCGTGATCTCGCCCTGGTGGAAAAGGCCCTTGAGCCTTTCATGAGGCTTCGTTCGTGATATACCCTCGGATGCTCAGCAGGCTTTACCCCAAATTCATAGGTGTCCAAGATAGAATTGAACCAGGCAAGTAGGCTCACTATTATCAATAGGTCATTAGCTCGGCGCGATAATTCAGGAAATCAGGTTGTTAGTTTGCAAATACTTTGGCAGGGAAACGGCACATTCCCTACGCTACGCTCGCTACGCCGTCCATGGCTCCGCTCACTGCGGATTCCAGCCCTTGTGCTGTCCTGCTCCAGGGCTGTAATGACGCCGCTCCGGGAACATCCCGTTTCCCTGCTGTTGCCAAAGAGCCGATTTTGGACAGGTATGCCCCAAATTTGTGTTTGCAATTTGTCAATGAGATGTTAGGTTTTTAGTCTCTATGCCATGGGATTTAGTTTCTCAAAGATTCTTAACACCTCAAGGATATTGGCCCTCCTTTTGGCCTTGGGTTTTCTGCTTGCGACCTGCTCGGGCAAGGACAAGGGAGAAGGTGATATTGCCCTGGTTGTGGGGTCCACAGAGGTTACACTTTTGCAGCTACAGAAAGACATCTCGGCCCTTGGTTATGTGGCGGACCTGGTTCCGTCCCTCAGTTCGGAGAAAGGAAAAAAGATCCTGGAACAGGTCATAGATGATTATCTTGTGCTTGAGTATGCCAGGGAGCACGGCATAGAGGTCACCCAAGCCGAATTGAACTATCATGTCAGAAGGTATCTGACTGATTACAAAGAGGAGGCGCTCAAGGAAACCCTTCTCAGGGAGTCTCTAGACCTGGCCCAATGGAAGGAGCAACTAAGAAAACGCCTTACCATAAAGAAAGTTGCCGAGCACGTGACCCATTCTGTATCGCCCCCTAGCAAAGATGAGCTGAAACAATATTTTGAAATGCATGAAAAGGACTTTATCTCCCCCCCTATGGTGAGATTTCGACAAATCGTCTGCCGAGACAGGGCCAGGGCCGTGGAAGCCCTCAAGAAACTGAAGGGGGGCCAGGATTTTGGAGAGATTGCCAGGCAGTATTCCTTTGCCCCTGAGGCAGACAAAGGGGGCGAGGTGGGCTGGATCTCCAAGGGCACCCTGGACCCATCCATGGAAGATACCCTTTTTTCATTGAAGGTGGGCCAGATCAGCCCAGTGGTGAAGACACCTTACGGTTACCACATCTTCGAGGTCCTTGAAAAAAGGGAGGGGGCCAGAGGCGATCCCTTCAAGGTGATAAACAAGATTGAGGCGGAGTTGCTCGCCAGGAAAAAGGCTGAGGTCTATTCCAGGTGGCTGGAGGAGCTGAGAAAAAAGTATAAGGTCAAGATAAACCACCAACTGCTTGCAAAGGTCGAGGGAGCGAAATGAGGTTCAAGATTTTTCTTGGTGTCGCGCTGATTGTCTGGGGTGCGGTGTTTTGGTGTGGGGATGCCTCAGCAGGGACCGAGATCTGTAACCGCGTGGTGGCGGTGGTCAACGAGGAACTGATCACCCTCTATGAGCTGAACCGCAAGATCCAAGAAATGACGGGCCTCAGCCCTGACGAACTCAAGGAGCGCGACCGAAAGGCCTATATCCAGACCAGGAAGCAGGTCCTGGAACTCCTCATTAATGAAAAGCTGGCCCAGGAAAAGATTAAACAACTGGGCATAAAGGTGAGTCCAGAGGAGGTGGACGCGGCCATTGAAAAGGTCAAGCAGGACAATCAGCTAACTCACGAAGACCTGCTTGCCACTCTCAAGTCCCAGGGCCTCACCTATGAGAAATACAGGGAATCCATAAAAAAGGAGTTGGAAAGACTCAAGCTTATCAACTACGAGGTCAAGAGCAAGATCATAATCCGCGAGGAGGAGGTGCGAAACTTCTATCAGGAAAACCTGGACCGATTCAAGGTGAAGGACAAGGTCCGACTGGCCATGATATTCATCCCCTTTGAGGGAAGAGACAAGGAGAGGGCCAGAAAGAAGGTCCAGGAAATCCTTGAGCGGCTAAAAAAGGGGGAAGACTTTGCTTCCCTTGCAAGGCAATTTTCCAAAGGGCCCAATGCCCAAAAGGGGGGAGACCTGGGGTTGTTCAAGTGGGAAGAGTTGGACCCTGCCATACGCAAACTCGTGGAAAAACTCCCTGAAGGAGAGATAACCCCCCCCATAGTCAGGCCAGGGGGAATAAAGCTCATCAAGGTGGTAAGAAGGTATGACAGTGGCGTGAGGCCCTTTGATGAAGTCAAGGATGCCATTTATGCAGAGCTCTACCGCCAGGAAGTGAACAGAAGGTATGAGGCGTGGCTCAAGGAGCTTAGGGAGAAGGCATACACAAAGATCATATTCTGAAAGAGGGGCCCTGACAGCCATGTTGCGAGAAAAAGACAAGAGGTCAAAAAAAGACAAGGCGGCAGAACCAGCCGGGAAAAGCATAGGCAAGTATCTCAAGGAGGCGAGGGAGAAGGCCGCCATAAGCCATGAGCAGCTATACGAAAAGACCAAGCTCAGGGTGTCTGTGATTGAGGACCTGGAAGGGGAAAGGTGGGATAGGCTTCCATCCCGGGTGTTTGTGAAAGGCTTTATCAAGTCCTATGCCGCCGCAGTGGGCCTGGACCCAGAGGATGCCTTGGCCGTATATGAACAGAGCGCACCCGAGACTGAGCACACATTCAAGCCCATTTCAGAGGCAAAGCCCCAACGCCCTCTATTCCCCTTCTTGCTGGGAGGCTTGTTGGCAGTCCTGGTGGTATTGTTCTTTATCTGGGGTAAAAGAGAACCTGTGGTGGAGCTTGGTGGGCAAAAAGAGCCCCCCCAACTAGCCGCTCAATCCGAACCATCCTCCCCCAAGGAGGCACCTTCCAAGGAACCCTCTCCAGCACCTAAAAAGGAACCAAAGGCCCCTCCGCCCCAGAAGCAGGCAGAGGAATCTTTTTCCACCTCCAAGGTGGCACTCCCAGGCCCTGAGGGAGTCTCTCCTGAGCAAAGCGCTCCACCACCAGAGCAGGCCCCTCCCACACCCTTGGAGGAGCAGGCGGAATTAGTGGAGGAGGGCGCCCAGAGGCCCTTGGTGCTTCGAGCCTTTGTAAAGGAGCGAACATGGGTAAGGATCCAGGTGGACGGCGGTCTCCCAAAGGAATACATATTCTCCCCTGGCGCCCAACCCCAGTGGAAGGGCAATGAGGTTTTTGATATCATGATTGGCAATGCCGCTGGCATCGACCTGGAGCTTGAGGGAAAAAGGCTTACAAACCTTGGAAAACGAGGCCAGGTCGTCCGACTGGTGCTCCCAGAGGATTAGAAAGGAGGGCTTTGGAGGTCAAAGTGGAAAACGTCCTGGATGTGTTGGAAGAAAGAGGCTTTGTGGAGCAGGTGACAGACAGGGACCTAGTCCGGGACCTCTTGGAAAGACCAGCCACCTGCTACATTGGCTTTGATCCCACTGCAAGAAGCCTCCATGTGGGGAGCCTCCTTCCCATAATGTCGCTGGTCCACATGCAGCGCTGTGGCCACAGGCCCATAGTGGTAATCGGCGGTGGTACTGCCCTGGTGGGGGACCCAAGTGGCAAGACCGAGACCAGGCCGGTGATGACAAGAGAGCAGATAGAGGAAAATGCAGTGGGACTCAAGGAGCAGTTATCACGCTTCCTGGATTTTGAGAACCAAAAGGCCATTATGGTGAATAATGCGGACTGGCTCGTGGAGCTAAGGTACATAGATTTTCTGCGCGATATCGGCCGCCACTTCAGTGTAAACCGTATGCTGGCCGCCGAGAGCTACAAGCAGCGGCTGGAGACAGGGCTCAGCTTCATCGAGTTCAACTACATGCTGCTCCAGGCCTATGACTTCTGGTATCTCTTCAAGCACTACGGATGCAGGCTCCAGATGGGGGGCAATGACCAGTGGGGCAACATCCTGGCAGGCACCCATCTGATAAGGCGTCTGGAAGGAGAAGTGGCCCATGGGCTGACCTTCCCCCTGCTCACCACATCCTCTGGGGAGAAGATGGGCAAGACCCATAAGGGTGCCGTGTGGCTTGACCCCCAACTCACCTCCCCTTACGAGTATTACCAGTACTGGATAAACCAGGACGACCGCGATGTGAAGCGCTTTCTGGCCCTCTTTACACTCCTGCCCATGGAGGAGGTGAATCGCCTGGGGAGCCTCCAGGGGGCCCAACTAAGGGAGGCAAAAGAGGTGCTGGCCTTTGAGGCCACAAAGCTATGCCACGGAGAACAGGAGGCCATCAAGGCACAGGAAGCCTCCAGAGCACTCTTTGGCCGCAGGGAACTGGTGGACTCAGAAGCCGTGCCCACTTATTGGGTAGGGCGCAAAGAGTTGGAAGAAGGGATCCCGGCCTACATACTCCTTGAGAGGTCCGGGCTTTGTAAGACCAGGGCAGAGGCCAGGCGACTGGTCGCCCAGGGAGGTGCATATCTGAACGGTGAGCGAATAGAGCACTTTGACAGGATAATTGACCTCAAGGACCTCAAAGAGGACGTCCTGCTCCTTAGGGCGGGAAAGAAACGATACATAAAGGTGGCCGTCTCCTGACGATCCAGGTTTCTGGCTTGAGCGGGATTTGATTTATATATGGGAAGGGCAAAAACAAAACGGAAGACCACTAAGCCGCAGCAAACCGGCCCAGAGAGCAATGCCCCTGTGCTGGACTTTGAGCTGGTGAGTCCAGATGAGGGCTCAGGTGAAGTAGTGGCACTACCGGTCCCCTACGAGGAGGTTTTACCACCAGCCCTCCTCCCAGAGGAAAAAAGGGTAGTCCCCTATGATCCCCTTCAGCGATACTTGTTGGAGATCAAGCGATTTCCACTATTGAGCAGGGAAGAAGAGACCGAATTAGCCATCAGGGTCAGGGAAAAAAATGATCAAGAGGCTGCCTACAGGCTGGTGACATCCAACCTCAGGCTGGTGGTGAAGATCGCCATGGACTTTCATCGCTATTGGACCCGAAGCCTCCTTGACCTTATCCAGGAGGGGAACGTGGGGCTGATCCAGGCTGTGAGGAAGTTTGACCCTTACAGGGGGATCAAGTTTTCTTATTATGCCTCCTTCTGGATCAAGGCATACATCCTCAAATTCATCATGGATAACTGGAAACTGGTAAAGATCGGGACCACCCAGAGCCAGCGAAAATTGTTTTTCAATCTTGCCAAGGAACGCGACAAGCTTATCAGCCAGGGTTTTGATCCTGAACCCAGGCTGCTGGCCGAGCGCCTTGACGTAAAAGAAGAAGAAGTGGTGGAGATGAGTCAGCGACTCAGTGGGTGGGAGGTTTCACTCAGTTCACCAATGGGGGATGATTCAAGGGAATCCTTCGGGGCATTCCTGCCCGATGGGTCAAGGCCCATTGACGAGGCCCTGGCAGAGCACGAAACCAGGCAATTATTGTTGGAGAAACTCAAGGAGTTCAGGAAGACCTTGTCGGGCAAGGAAGCAGATATCTTTGACCACAGGATCATGGCTGAAAAGCCCATGACCCTCCAGGAGCTGGGAGATAAATACGGTATTTCTCGGGAGCGCGTGAGGCAAATACAGGAAAAGGTGATCCAAAAGGCAAAAAAATATCTCAGGGAGGAGATCCCAAATTTCGACGAACTTTATTCAGATTTTCTGCAATAGACCCCTTGTGGAAACAAAGAGGGTTTTATTGACCAAAGTCGCCATTGTGGTGGCGATTGTCTCTCTTTTGACTGCCGGGTGTGCCAGGCTTACGGGTGTGGCATTGCCCCCCGGTGTTCCTTCTTTTTCAGGCCCTGAAGAGGCGGTGGAGCAGCCTGAAGATCCCAAAGGATTGGCCTACCGCTATTTCTTGAGGGCATCGCTTGCCATCACAAAAAAAGATCTTGAAAAGGCCCGGCAATACCTGGGTCTAGCCCTCCAATACGACCCTGATTCGGTCTATCTACACAAGAAAATGGCCCTGCTGCTAAAGGCTATCAAGGATTACGATGACGCCTTGGAACATGCCAGGAAGGCCTCGGCCCTTGCCCCAAAGGATGTGGGGCTACGCATGCTGGTGGCTGATCTTTATTCCCTCCTGGACCAGGATGACCGTGCCGTGGAGGCCTATGAAGAGATCCTAAAACTCCGCCCTGAAAACCAGAGGGCAAGGCTCATTCTCATCACCATACTCATCAGGAAAAACAGGTTTGAGCAAGCCCTGGGCCACCTCCACACCCTGATAGCACAGAAGCCGAATCTCGTTATCGCCCATTACTACCTGGGAAGGATACACCTGGAGCTTGGCAATCATGGGAAGGCGGAAAAGGCCTACAATAAGGCACTTGAACTAAACCCCACCCTTGAGCCAGCCCTCTTTGACCTGGGCACCCTCTATCAGATAACCAACCGCCCGAAAAAGGCCGCCCATGTCTATGAACGTCTCCTGGATTCATTTCCAGACAACATGGCTGCCAGGGAAAGGCTCCTGGGCCTCTACGAAAAGCTGAAGCTGAAAGACAAGCTTGAGGCCCAGGCGAGAGAGATCAAGAAGCGCTCAAGGCCCGGGGAGAGAGAAAGGCAGGTATTGGGGATCTTGTATTTGCGTCAGGGAAAGCTCAGGGAGTCCATCCAAGAGCTGGAGCTCATCGTCAAGGCGTGGCCAAATGACCACAAGTCCCGCTATTACCTTGCAACAGCCTATGAACAGCAGGGCCAAGGTGAAAAGGCCATTGAACATTTCCGAAAGATCCCCCGAAAATCCAGGTACTTTGTAAGTGCACAGATGCACCTGGCCTATTTGCTGGAAGAGCAGGACAAATTCCAGGAAGCCATGTCGTGCCTCAAGCAGGCCCTGGAAATTGAAAAAGACAGGCCCGAGCTATATCTTATGCTCGCTTCCCTTTACGAGAATCAAAAAGAGTGGAAAGAGGCCATCTCCACCATAAAAGAGGGCCTCAAATTAGACCCAAAACACGAGGGATTGCTCTTCCGCCTGGGGGTGGTGCTTGACAAAAGCGGTGACAAGGCAGCCTGCATTCAGACCATGAGAAAGGTGCTGGAGGTAAACCCGGACCATGCCGAGGCACTCAACTATATTGGTTATACATTTGCCGAGATGGGTAAAAATTTGGACGAGGCCCTTCAGCTCATCCAAAAGGCAGTGAAGTTAAAGCCGGAGAGCGGATACATTATAGATTCCCTGGGCTGGGTATATTATCAAATGGGCCAATACAAAAAAGCCCTGAAATACTTAAAAAAGGCCATTGAGCTAACCCCTGACGACCCCACCATAAGCGAGCACCTGGGCGATGCGTATCTCAAGTTGAGGGATTACGCGTCTGCCCTGCGTCACTACAAGAAGGCCCTGGAATTCAACCACCCCAAAGAAGAACTGATCCAGGTGAAGATCCAAAAGCTAGAAAAGCTCATGGAACAGGGCGTCAATTGAGGGCATTTATTCCACTCATCCTGTTTCTGTTTCTGTTTTTAGGTTGTGCCAGGCTCATCAGCCCTGTCCCTGCCCTAAATTTGCATGAAGCAGCCGAGGTTTTACACGAGATCGCCTGTTCAGCCGAAGAAATTAAAAGCTACTTTGCAACAGGGGCCATTATCATCCGAGATGACCAAGAAGAGACCAGATTGGGGTTTTTCTTTGCAGGCACCCGGCAGCCACTCAGGTTAAAGGTGGAGATAACACATTCGTGGGGCCGAGAGGTACTGGATGGGCTCCTTGTAGGTGAACGCCTTCAGGTAATGGATTATGTGAAAAAGAGGAGGTATGAAGGCCCTTGGGCAGGTTCGCTTTTGGGTGAAGTGCTCCCAGACACACTTGCCCCCGAGCACCTCTGGGCCTTGCTCTGTGGCACCATTCCGCTCCTTGATTATGATTCATTCAGGATACAAGGCCCTGACATGGTGCTCCTCCTGGACGAGGGGGGCAGGATAGTGCAGGCCATTCGGGTTGACACAAGACACATGAAACCCTTCTGGACCGGATTTCCCGGCACAGGAATTGAAGTTTGGTTTCGGTCCATTCAAAGGGACCCCGAAGGCCTCCTTTTTGCAAAAAAGGTGAGAATTGATCTTCCAGAGCAGGGCCGAAGCGTCACTATTAGCTTCAAAACCCTCACATACAACCATCCTATCCCTAAAGAAATCTTTGAGTTCTTGACCAATAAACGACCTTATAATGCCCCATGCTTTGCGTCCTATTATTCAAGAAGCTTATAAGCAGTAACTTCATCGGTAATTAAGGAGTGAATCAACCTTCCTCGAAGCGCTCCTTTTATGGCATCCACCTTATGTTCCCCACCTGCCACTCCAATGACATGATCCATTTCCCTTAGTTTTTCAAGGCTGACTGCTATGAGCCTCTTGTGGTATTCCACATCCAATTTCCTGCCTTCTTGGTCATAAAACTGCCCTAAAATATCTCCCACCGCCCCTTGTTTCCGCAATATCTCTAATTCCTGTTGAGAGATATACCCAAAGCTGACATAAGTGGCCCCTGGTGTCATTGCTCCAATCCCTACCACGGCAATGTTGGCTAGCTCCGCCACTTGAATTATCCTCGCCACTTCCGGCTCTGCAAGAAATGACCGGCATGTTTCTGCCGAGGAAACCAGTAATGGGGCAGGAATTATGTGAAATCTATTGTCAAATCTGGACAAAGGATTGGCCTCTCCTTTATAGGTGCTCTGGAAGTAGGCCGTAATGCCTCCGCTGAGCGTGACAAATGAAACACTCTCCCTTCCTCTTACAGAGAGGTATTTGAGTAATAATGAAATGGTATTCCCCCATCCAAAGCCTATAAGGGTATCTTCTTTACCAAGATTCATCTCAATATATTGGGCCCCAGCGGCCCCTAAGTTCTTGTTTATCACTGAACGGTCAACCTCTGGGATGATGACCGCGTCTTTAAGTTTCCATTTATCGATAAGGTCCTGCTCCAGTCTCAGGCAATTTGTGTATGGGCTCGTCACGTGAAAGGATACAATACCCTCTTTCCTGGCATTGTCTAGAATCTTGATCACTCTCGCCCGGTTTATGCCCAGGCGATTTGCAATTTCCTCTTGTGTCATTCCAGATTTGTAGTAATACCACGCCACCCGAACATGGAATTCATGGTCGTCCCTATTGGTTCCAATGCGTGCCATATGCAGATCCGCTCCTTGGAATTTCAAATAACTTTAACACAAATTACATATGTAATCAAAACTGTCAATCGTTTTATTTATGCCCATAATTCGGCGGTTTCCAATAAGCATGACGAGAGCTTTTATAATTGTTACTTCACATTATATTTGTCTTGACAAATTGTCCGTCCTCATGTAGAAGTACCAGTAAACCGTGGTTGATGTTCTGGCAGCAGTCCACTCCACTCACAAAGCTCCTAGGGCTAATAATAACTACAATGGAAGAAAAGCCTATTATAGAGCTAAGGGGCATAAGTAAGGCCTTTGGAGGTATTCCAGTGCTTAGAAACGTGGACTTTGCCGTGAAACCTGGCGTTGTCCACGGCCTTGTTGGAGGCAATGGCGCAGGGAAGTCCACGCTTATGAAAATACTCGCTGGCCTATACCAGCCTGATGATGGGGAAATATGGATCAAGGGGAGATCTGTCAGGTTGAAAACCCCCGCTGACTCCCATGAAATGGGCATTTATTTGGTGCCCCAAGAACCCTTGCTGTTCCCGTATCTTACAGTAGAAGAAAACATTCTTTTGACCGCCAACAAGAAAAGGAAAAGAGCTTACCGAGAAAAAATCCATTCCTTGATGGAGATCTTGAGGTGTGACTTTACCCTGGATCAATTAGGCGCAGACCTGACCATAGCCAAACAACAATTGGTGGAACTACTTCGAGGCCTCATAAGAGAAAGCGAGGTCATTATTCTAGATGAACCCACATCCGCACTCACTGCCAGGGAAGTCAATGCATTGTTCGACACACTTAGGAGGATGGTAAAAAATAAGAAAACTGCCATTGTTTACATAACTCACCGACTGCAAGAACTCTTCGAAATCACAGATGAGCTTACTGTGCTTAAGAATGGTGAGGTGATCTTGCAAGAAAAAACCGACGCCTGCCATTTGGAGCAACTCTTACACATTATGGTCCCCAAAGTTGATGAGGGGCCATCTGATCGTCCAAAGGTATGCGTCATTCCAGAAGATGGTCCGTCCAGCCTCCAGACTGGAAACGGGAAAAATCCCATTCTAGAGGTTCATGACCTTTGGGGAAGAGGATTCAGAGGTATCTCCTTTGCCCTACACCGTGGAGAAATACTAGGGCTTACAGGAGTAGTTGGAGCTGGAAGGACAGAACTAGCAGAGGCATTATTTGGTGTTCACAAAAGCACATCAGGAACAGTGAGGCTGGAAGGAAAAGATATTCAAATTAGAGATCCCAGAGAAGCCATCAAAAATGGAATTGTCTACCTCCCAGAAGACAGGCATCTCCATGGAGGATTTTTGGATGCCGCAATACCAGAAAATATCACCTCTCCTATTCTTTTCAGGCTATTCAAAGGTCTTACAAAGAGGAACAAAGAAGAAGAACTAGCCCGGCAGTTTGTAGAGAAGTTGAGTATTCAGGCCGCTGGTCTCGACCAAAAATTCAAGTACCTTTCAGGAGGAAATCAGCAAAAGGTGGTTCTGGCCAAGTGGCTGGCTGTTGAACCAAGGGTGATGATCTTGGATGAACCCACCCGTGGAATCGATGCCAATGCCCGTAAAGAAATCTATGCCAATATAAAGGAATTGGCCGACTGTGGAATCGCCATCTTGCTTATCTCTTCGGACTTTGAGGAAGTTGCCCTACTGTGCCATAGGGTCTTGATCATGTACAGGAAGAGGCTAGTGGCTGAATTAACACCCCCAGACATCACCCTTGAAAATATAACCTATGCGTCTTTTGGATACGCAAAGACAGCTCAGGCGGTATGAAGAAAAAAATCATCAACCTGTTCCAGAAAAGGCCCGAGGTCCTGACCGTCGCCATCATCCTTCTTTATTTCTTCGGCATGGGTCTGATCAATCCAGCATTTCTGGGACTTGATACTCTTTTAAGGGTCCTCTTCAATGGCACCATACTCTTTTTGGTCACAATGGGCATTGCAGGCGTACTGATCACAAAGAACATTGATGCCTCTGTGGGGAGCTTGCTGGGATTGGCCGCTACTTTTGGAGGGACTTATCTTCAGACGCCTAACCCCTCAGTGGCGATTTTCTTGTTAATTACACTAGGGACAGGGATTATGGGAGGGCTGTTTAACGGCATTGGTGTTGCCTATGGAGGGGTGCCATCCATCATAATGACCCTCGGCACCCTGGCCATGTTCAGGGGGATTCTCACCCTCTACACTGGAGGGAGTTGGATAGACACTGTCCCAGAGTGGTATCTCAATTTTTCTCGGACCAAAACACTCGGGCTCTATCATCCCATATGGGTCACGCTCATTGTGCTTGCCTTACTCTGGATATTTTATAACAAACTCACTTGGGGCAGATACTTTTATGCAGTTGGAAGCAATCAAGAGGGTGCCAGACTGCAAGGAATTCCGATCAAGCGGGTGATCTTGTCCAGTTTCACCCTTTCAGGTCTTCTTTCCGGCGTGGGGGCTTTGATTTTTATTTCTCAGATTGGGACCATTCCCACCCAGGCAGGCATTGGATTGGAGATCCAGGCTATAGCTGCCGCCGTCATCGGAGGCATAAGTTTGATGGGTGGGATTGGAAACATACAAGGAGCTGCAATGGGAGCAATGCTCCTGGAGACCATAAAATATTCTCTGGTCTATTTCAAAGTCCCTGGATATTGGAACAATGTGATCTCAGGTTTTCTGCTCCTGTTAGTAGTAATAATTACGTCCAGGATTCAACTTTATTTGACCAGAGAGAAAGAAAAAGAAAAAGAGGAAGCAGCCGACTTGGCGTCAGAGTGCAAAGTCGTGGAGACAGGAGTAAGGATAAAAGGTCTGATTCACCAAAATCCACATGGAAAAGAATCATGATTGAGATGAAAAGATTCCTGGGCTGGCAAAGTGTCTTGGTCCTTTTGATAGGGGCGGAACTCTTGGTGTTCGGCCTAATAAATCCCAGGTTTGTCAATGTGTACAACCTATTATACAGCATTGGGGACTTTCTCTATATCGCCATAGCAGCTTTGCCCATGACAATGATCATCGTATCTGGAGGCATCGATATCTCGGTGGGCTCTGTAATGGGACTTTCGGCAGTGATTACAGGGCTTGTATGGACCCA
>JALVMN010000089.1:0-384 GCA_027027005.1 Desulfobacterales bacterium
CCATAGAGCCTGATATCAAGAAGGATTGGTATCAGGTCACACTCCTTATCCTCACCATACCCCCTCAGGTGGTCACCTGGATCCTCAGGGAGGAGTATGTGGATGGTGAGCCCTTCACCATGGGTGGGAATCCCATGCGACTGGAAGAAGTAAAGAGGGTTTTGCCTAAAGATCATGAGCTCCAGGAAACTGAGCAGAAAAAGAAAGACAAGGGTGGTAGGCCTGCCCGCGTGATTCCTTTCAAAAAACCTTCATAAGTACCGAGTCATATTATGGGATGGTTTGAAATCCTCATTATTAGGTGTCTTCTTGCAGGGGGCTTTGCGTTTTTGATCTCGCGCTTCTTTTTTAAAAATCCCAGCCTCTTGAAAGTGGTTACCCTGG
>JALVMN010000089.1:394-8943 GCA_027027005.1 Desulfobacterales bacterium
GTAAAAAGTTCGTTTACTCATTTGAGGAAGGAGACGGAAAGAATAAGCAGCTATTGGGGGGAAAGGGTGCGAACCTATGTGAAATGACCCAGATCGGACTGCCCGTGCCCCCGGGGTTCGTAATCACCACTGAGGCATGCCGCGAATACTTGAGTCAAAAGAAGCAGGGGCTCAAGCCGGAGCTCAAAAAACAGATCGTGGAGGCCATGAGGCAGCTGGAAGAAAAGACCGGCAAGGGCTTTGGCTCCACAAAGAATCCCCTGCTGGTCTCTGTGCGCTCCGGGGCTGCCATCTCCATGCCCGGCATGATGGACACCATACTCAACCTCGGCCTGAACGACAAGACAGTAAAGGCCCTTGCCAAGGCCACCGGGAACGAAAGATTTGCCTATGATTCTTACAGAAGACTCATACAATTGTTCGGCTCTGTGGCTCTGGGGATTAGTGATGAGGAATTTAATCATGTATTCAATAAGATAAAAAAGAAATATAACGCTCAGCATGATATTGACCTGGATGCCAAGGCACTCAAAGAAACCTGCAATGAATTCCTGAAGCTGGTGGAGAAAAAGACAGGCCGTCCTTTCCCCCAGGACCCATACGAACAGCTGGAGTTGGCAGTGGAGGCGGTATTCAAGTCCTGGATGGGGAAGAGGGCGGTTGACTATCGGAGAGAGTTTAACATCACACCTGAGATGGCCAATGGCACTGCGGTGAATATCTGCACCATGGTCTTTGGAAACATGGGAGAGACCAGTGCCACGGGTGTGGCATTTACCAGAAATCCTGCCACCGGCGAGAATCGCCTTTACGGAGAGTACATGATCAATGCCCAGGGCGAAGATGTGGTGGCTGGCATCAGGACCCCCAAACCCATCAGAGAGCTGAGGCGGGAGATGCCCGAGGTGTATCGGGAGCTGGAGAACCTGCGCCACACCCTGGAGAGACATTACAGGGAGGTCCAGGATTTCGAGTTCACAGTGGAAAACGGCAAACTGTATTGCCTCCAGACCAGGAACGCCAAGATGAATGCCTCTGCCTTTATCAAGACCTCCATTGACATGGTCAATGAGGGGCTCATTACAGAAGAGGAGGCGATCCTCAGGGTTCAGCCTGACATGTTGGCCCAGCTTTTACACCCCAGGCTGGATCCAAACGCAGAGGCAGAAGTGCTGGCCCAGGGTCTGGCCGCCTCTCCAGGGGCTGCCTCAGGCAAAATGGTATTTGACGCTGACAGGGCAGAGCAAAAGGCCAAGTTGGGCGAAAAGGTGATCCTGGTAAGGGAAGAGACCAAGCCGGAAGACATCCATGGATTCTTTGCAGCCCAGGGTGTCCTAACCAGCCGTGGGGGCAAGACTTCCCATGCCGCTGTGGTGGCCAGGAGCATGGGCAAGCCTTGTGTCTCGGGGTGTGAGGCAATAGTAATTGACCACAATGCCAGGGAGGCAAGGATAGGGGATGTGGTCCTGAGGGAGGGGGATCTCATAACCATTGACGGGACCACGGGCAGTGTTTACAAGGGCTCGGTTCCTACCATTGAGCCCGAGTTTGTGGAAGACCTCCTGGTGCTCCTGGAATGGGCCGACGACATTGCAGAGCTTAAGGTGATGGCCAATGCCGAGACACCCGAGGCGGTGGAAAAGGCCAAGAAATACGGTGCAGTGGGCATTGGGCTCTGCAGGACCGAGCGCATGTTCAACCAGACCGACAGGCTGCCTATTGTCCAGGAGATGATCCTGGCCGAGACCACGGAGGAGAGACAGGCCGCCCTTGATAGGCTCCTTCCCTTCATGGTGGAAGACTTCAAGGAGATCTTCAAGGTCATGGACGGCTATCCAGTAACCATCAGGCTCCTGGACCCACCTATCCATGAGTTTCTTCCTTCGGCAGAGGAGTTGGTAAATGAGATAAACCACCTCAAAGAGCTAAAGGCGGTGATAGAAGGGATGGCGGAGCTACCCCATACATTGAGGCTCCTGGACCCTGAACTCCACGAGCGCTATGCTCCCACCCTCGAAGTGATCGTGAAGGCCTTGGAAGAGCTCAAGGACAGGCAGGTTGCTGAAAAGCTCATCCAGGAAAAGGAACTGATATTGAAAAAGGTAAGAGCACTGGCCGAGATAAACCCCATGCTGGGCCACAGGGGCGTGCGATTGGGCATCACCTACCCTGAGATTTACAGCACCCAGATCAGGGCCATTTTTGAGGCAACGGCCGAGCACATAAAGGAAGGGGGCCAAATGGTGCCGGAGATAATGGTCCCCCAGGTCTGCACCTTACAGGAATTGAAATATGTGCACCGTTATGTGACCAGCATACACAAAGAGGTGGAGGACAAACACAAAATAAAGGTCCCATACAAGTTCGGCACCATGATCGAGGTGGTGCGGGCCTGCATGAGGGCTGGGAGGATAGCCGAGTTGGCCGAGTTCATCTCGTTCGGCACAAACGACCTTACTCAGGCCACGTTCTCCTTTTCCAGGGAGGATGCCGAAAACAAGTTCCTGCCCCTTTACAATGAAAAGGGGATCCTCCAACACAACCCATTTGAGGTGCTTGACATAAAGGGAGTGGGCAGACTCATGATGATCACCATTGAGTGGGCAAGGAAGACAAGGCCTGACATCAAGATCGGGATATGCGGCGAGCAGGGAGGCCATCCTGATGCCATCCGCTTCTGTCATCATATAAAGATGACCTATGTGTCGTGTTCACCTCCAAGGGTGCCCATAGCCAGGCTGGCCGCAGCACATGCCAAGCTCAAAGAGGCCGAGTATTGCTTTAAGTGATGACCTGGGAGCTACTTTGAGGTTGGGGTGCAGAACCTATAGAGCGTTTCAGCGTAGTCTGAAAGGCTTTCTATTTCTTGGGGGAGATGGAACTTTTGGCCATAAAAACTGAGAGCGCTCTTAAAGGTGATCTGGCTTATGGCCTCTGGATAATCCACCAGCCCTGATTTCAAGAACTCTTGGCCCAGTGAGCGCATCCTTTTGAGGAGTTCTGGTTTCTTCTTTGTCTCCCCGCCTGATTCGATCAACACCTTGGCAGCAATCCAATAGGCCTCCAGGAAGCTCTTGATGAGGGATGCCCACATGGGCAGTGTGTCAAACCCTGTTCTCGTGAGTACCCATTGGTCAGGGTCTTGTTCCCGTCTCAGTAGGCCGGCTTGGACCAGGAACTCCAATGTGGTCGCCAACACGTCCCTCTGATTATCAGGGTTGTCACTAAGTACGAACTCGTTTTTCAGGAGATCTGTTAAAAAGGAGGAGAGTTGCTTAAGGGACTCCAGTGATACCCTTTCTACAGATGTGGCCAAGATGGATGAGGCCACTAGTGAGATGGGCAAGAAGAAATGGACTATGCTGTTTTTGTAATATTCCAGCTCCCTCAGTTTTTGTGGGTTGAGCGAATAATAAGGTCCTGACTTGCCCGGCTCTTGAACAGTCCTCAATACTTTCCAATTGGTTAGCAGGGAGATTGTCTCTGGGAGAGTTTCTTCCAGATCGTTAAGGGGGTCGCACAGGGGGGCCTTTTCATACTCTAGATACTCAATGAACTCCTCTAGTGTGTGGTGCATCTCCTCGGTGTGAAACCCTCGTCTGTGGCGGGCGAGGATGGCCGTAGAGACAAGGGCCTGGGAGGTGACAGGAGTAACCCTGTTTATTCCTTTTACTAGATCCAGGGCCAATCGGCCTTCCAAGTCCTCACTCACACCTCTTGCCATGTATTCCTTCAGTGAAAACGGCTCATCAACCCTGATATATATCCTTCCGTACTTTCTTTTAAGGAGACCTCTGGCCTTTACGATCTGTCCGAAGCTTTCCTTTTCCTTGGGCATCCCCTCCTGTTCTCTTATGTATGACTTTTCCTCGGGAATCCGATCATACACTACAGAAACAGGCACGAAGATGATGTCCTCGGTGACCCCTTTTTCAAAGGCGTCAACCACAATGGACAGGAACCCTTTTTTTGGTAGGACCAGCTTTCCACTCCTGCTTCTTCCCCCCTCTATATAAAACTGTATGGAGTAGCCTTCCTCCAAAAGGGTCTTTACATAGGCCGAGAACACCTTGGAATACAGTTTGGCGCCGGCAAAACTCCTCCTTATGAAAAAGGCCCCACAGTTCCTGAAGATGTGGCCCATTGGCCAGAAAGCGAGATTGACACCGGCAGCGATTCGGGGAACGGGAAGGTAGTGTTCAAACAGGACATAATTGAGCACCAGGTAGTCAACATGGCTCTTGTGCGAGGGGACGAACACCAGAGGTCCCCTCCTGGCCCATTGTCTGAGCCGGTGGAATTGGGCTGAATCGATATCGATTCCCTGAAACAGCCTGTTCCACATCTGGGCTAGGATCCAGCGCGCAATGGCAACATAGGTGGGGCTGTAGTCGGCAGCGATCTCTTCAAAGTATTTTTCCGCTTTTTTCCTGAGCCCGAGGGCCTTGTTCTTGTCATCCTGGGCCAGCCGCTCGATGGTTTTCAGCACCTCGGGGTCATTAAGGACCACCTCTTTTATCTGTTGCCTGGATTTCATTATTGGACCCAGAATCACCCTTTTTTGGGCATCGATCCTCTGGATCAAGAGCTCCTTGAGCTCCTGGGCCTCGGCTGTGAGGGGAGAGAGCTCCGGCCTTGAAGCAACATACTCCATGAGGTTAACAGGGGGACCGAAGTCAATGAATGCCCTTCTGTGATGACGAAAGAAGAGAAATATCTTTCTAAGTGGCCCTGGGTTATCCCTGAATCCGAATAGGGTGTGGAGGATCCCTTGCCGCTCTCTTTCCGGGACCTGTTTGTAGAGGATAAGGGTGGGGACCAGGAATACAGGTTTTTCCATCTCTCCCTGCAAGTGCAACAGAGACTCCAAAGGTTCTGCTTGCTGACGAAGAAACCTCTTCTTAAAACCCTTGGGATCGATGAGGCAAAGGAGCGCAGGAACACCCTTTCTAACCACTTCCCGCATCAAGTCTTGGTGGTGATTTCTCACTCTCAAACGAGCCTTTAGTATCTGCCATATCCGTGAAAGGGGCATCAACAGCAACATGTTGAGTCCGAAGGCCACCTTGGGATATGGAAGCCTCCCGGTCCTGAGCCGGTAGTGGTAGAGGAGGTAATCGATGGCCCCGCGGTATTTTATCACATAGATCACGGTGCCCTGTCTGTGCATTTCCCTTAAGGAGGCCGCAGCCTCTTCATCCACCTGAACCTTCTTAAACAGGGTGTAAAGGAGCCATTCCAGGAAAAACCTTGGTTTGTGGTCCAGGATGGAGGGATCGGGATATTTCTCGAAGAGCCAGGACATGATGAATATTACTCCCAAAACAATCTCTGGCAAATCAATACGACAAAGAGACAGAAAAGTGAAGCCCTTTCATTTAGGGCTATTTTCTCTTTCCAGAAGGATGCTTGGTTGGGTGCTCGGATGGCGGGCTGTTAGAAAAGTGCTGTGTCACTTAACTGGCGCAAATTGCAAGATTTTTGACACCTCTACAATCACTTCTTCGCTACCTATCATTCCCACACATGTCTAGGCGGTCCCAGGAGAAAGTTGATTTTTCCCTTGAATAAGGCCTCACACAGCAAAAAGGGTGAGGAGGGTTGATTGGGCCTTAGCCAAAAGGGGGACAGGGTAGGTGGTATGGATGTTGCAGAGGCAAGGCTCAGGGCAAGTAGTGAAAAGTTAAGAAAAGGAGGTCAAAATGAAAATTGCTCGAGGCCAGAAGGGGTTTACCCTGATCGAGATGGCCATAGTGCTTATCATCATAGGGATCATCATAGGCGCTGTGGTCAAGGGGAAGGATCTTATCCAGTCAGGCAAGCAAAAAAAGTTTTATACAAAATTCCTGAGGGAGTGGGAGCTTGCTGTCATAAATTACTATGATCGGACAGGAAGACTCCTGGGTGACGGGACAGCTAACGGGGGAAGATTTAATCCTCCCAATGGAAGATTTGACCAAATATACTCAGCAGCCCATTTCAACAATATCAATACAAGGTTAGAACAGGTTGGTTTGACCCCTCCGGCTGTGACCTCTGCAGGTAACAACCACACATTCAGGTATAACGGCAAGTTTGTTTCATCGAATGTGCAGATGCGATTGTACTGGCAAGACATCGGAGGGCCTGATTACAATGTCCTGCGCCTAGAAAACATACCCACTGATCTAGCCATGGCACTTGACATGATGATCGATGGCGAAGCCAACGGTTCTACGGGTTCTTTCAGACGCCTTGACTCCATAGGAGATTGGCCTGTTGATGCGTCTAACCCCAACACGGTGGATGCTGCCTATATTCTTGATGTGCCCTAGTGGGGTCGTTCAAATGATTGCTGCCTAGTATGAGTAGTTCCAGGTGATCGTGACATGAAAAATTCGTTGACCCTTTTCACAATTGCATTGTGCGTTTTTCTGGTGATCAGTGTAGTGCTGCTAGGAAAGGCCATAAGACAGTATAGGACCCTGAGTATGGAGTTAGACTCCCTGAATGGAGTCTTGAGATTGGCCACTGAGCGTTATAGCCAAGCCCAAAAGGCAATTCGTATCATGGCCAGGGTAAGGCGTTTTGTAGGAAAGGCAAGGGCGCTTGGCCTCGCACCTGAGGAGTGGCAAAGCTACGAGGTGAGCGTAAAAGAGCCGCTCATGTTTGAAGAGATCCAGGAAATCCTGGGCCAGACCGTCAGCGGGCAAGGACATTTTTTCATGCCCCTCTCTTTGACTTTGTTGAGGCCAAAAGAGATCCATGAAGTGCCTGAGACAAGTGAAAAGAAGAAGGGAGACCTCCTGGTGGAGATTCAGGGGAGGTTTCTTGTGAGGGCCAGATGAGCACAGACCTTTACATAGAGCTTGATGGCCTCTTTTATGAGGTGAAAAATAGCCCTGCCAGCACCGCGGGCGCGGCAGGCAGGTCAGTAAGCCTGGTGGAGGGCATCTCTCGCATCAGCAGGGATGCCAGGCTCGTGACAGACTTTGGAGAATCCATCGCCCAGTTGCTCACCCTAAATGTATCACCAAAATACGCCCCTGTGGTTGCCCGGAAAGAGGTACAGGAATCAGGGCAGTTCGATGGCCCTGTTCACATAATTCCACATTGGCAGCGTAAAAAGACCAAGGGAACATCTGATATCCTGTTTACCGCGCTTCCTGTCAGCACCTTTCAGCGCTACATGGATTCGGTGAAAAACCTTGACGCCTCGCTCCTAATCTTTCCGCTTTACGCAGTTCTTTATGGAGTGATCAGGAAAAAGTCGGGAAATGGAATAATAGGAGTGGTTTTTCAACATGACAGGGTGGTTGATCTGGTAATAGGCTCCAAGAGACGGATTTATCACGCCTCAAGGATAGTTGCCTTTGACGAGACCCCTGAACAAATAACCACCCTTTGGGCCAATGTCAGGAACGAGGTAAGGGCGGTGGAGGAAGAGGAGGGGATAGGGATAGACAAGATCATATCCCTTAGTTGGATTACCACTCACGACCCTCCAGAATCCGGCTGGGATAAATTGGAGCTATGGCCACTCCCAGGAGAAGAGGTTGCCTTTGAGGGGAAAACATACCAGGTATCTTTTCCTGCTGCAATCAGGATGACTCCTCCAAGGCTCTCGGTATCTGGGGCCATTGAAAAGCTTTGCTTTCATTCCCGCAAAATGATGCCTGCCTTGGCAGGACTCCTGTTGATACTGCTCTGCCTCACGGTGGGCGGGCATTTTTATCTCAAGAATAAGACCGACCAGCTCATGCACCAACTTCATCAGGTTAAGGCAGGTCTAAAGAATCAAAGAGAGCAGCTATCCACGGTTATAACCCCTGTTAACTATGACCAGGTGTTTACTTTTCTCAAAGATCTTGAAAGGTGCACCCGTGTTCCGTCCTTCAGGGAGGTAGTCAACCACATAAGCAGTCTGCTTCCAAAAGGTGCAGAGGTTCAATCACTCAAGACCACTTACCACCACTGGGGAGTTGAACTGGAGGTGACTGTTAGGGCCAGGCTGCCCTTTGACCAGGCCCACAGGGCCTACCAGAGATTCTTGAACGGAATGTCAAGACTCGGCTTTGCAATAGAAGAGGCTAAATTCAACACCTCAATCCAGGAGTCTGAATTCCTGGCAAGGTTGAAGAGAAAGATCTGATGAAGAGCAAACACCTCTCATTGGCCATAATGGTTTTAAGTATTTTTACTATTGTCTTTAGCTGTTTATGGCTGTGGATTGAAGCCGGCAAAAATATCTCTGCCACCAGAGAGTTCGTAAAACCATTGCCTCTTTCAGAGATTCAGTTGCCGCCCCCCGAGGTATTAGCGGACTTGGAGAGGCTCGAAGGCCTCATGGATCAATTGGGCAAGGGCCGGCAGGAAAATGGCAGGAGTGTTGATCTTTCAGCCTTTGGATATGAGGCACTCAATAGAAATCTAGCAAGGGGGGGGAAGATAAAGGGGAGAGAAAGTGGAATGGATTCACTAGGTTCTGAGTACAACATCTCTTTTGCATTTTCGTCTCCTTCCAAAGGCTTCTGCGTTGTGGATGGCGAGTTTTATGAGCAGGGCACACT
>JALVMN010000089.1:8953-17319 GCA_027027005.1 Desulfobacterales bacterium
AAAGGGCTGGCATCAGGAAATGGGTCCCTGTGCGTTCTGTTCATGAGGCGCTGGTGGCTTCAACAGACACGGATAAGACTGCTACAGCAGGAGAGGTGAAGTGAATAAGAGACATTTTCTGCTAGTTGTATTTATCGGTTTGGTCCTAAGTAGTTGCGCCTATGGGCCTCAATCATTGATGGACCCACCTCCTCCCGGTCCTCAGGAGATCCCAAAAAATGTGGTGAGAGAATCAAAAGCCCTGGAGAGTGAGCAGGGTTATCTATTTTCAAACCTGGAAGAGACAAGGGAAAGGGATGCGGAGATAGAACCACTGATGCCCCAATACAATCCCTTGGAAGATCATGTGGTGTCGTTTTCCATGGTGGAAGAAGATCTCCAATTGGTCCTATATTCCCTGGCTCAATCGGTTGGCATGAATCTGATCATTGACCCTGCCATCACTGCGGAAAAGAGGCTGATCACCCTCAATTTTCAGAATGTCTCGGCCGCCACCGTGTTGAAAGAGATCCTGAGCACGTTTGATCTTCATTACGAGATACAGGGAAACGTAATCAGGATAATGCCCCTTAAAGAGAAGTTTTTCAAATTGAATTTCCTGGATACCAATGTCCAGATGGCATTTGATGTGGGTGGCGATGTCCTGGGAGCAGGTGAATCAGAGGCAGCCACTGGGCTCTCAGGTAATTTCAAGGTCTCTGGCACTGGGTCTAAGAAGGGAAATGCCTACGATCTCTTGGAGCAGATGCTTCAACGGGTGATGACCGAGCAGGGAAGATACTCCCTCAACAGGATCACAGGAACCCTCTATGTGAAAGACACCCCTGGGGTGATAAAGGCGGTTGCAAGGATCGTGAATCACCTGCGCGATGTTCTGGCCCGGCAAATCCTGATTGAAGCCAGGATCATAGAAGTGAGCCTAGCTGACAACTATGCCTACGGGATCGACTGGGAGATACTGAGACGTGAAACAAAGGGGGTTACCAAGCTGAATGCAGCCTCATGGGCATTGGGTAGGGGATTGGTCCTTTCCGGGGTTTACGGGTCGTTCGACATTGATGTCGCAATAGATGCCCTGAAGATATTCGGAGACACCAAGATAGTCTCAAATCCTATAATCAGATCCAAACACGGACAACCAGCCATCATCAGTGTGGGGACATCGATTTCATATAAGAAAAGTGTATCTATAACAACAGCGTTTGTGGGCGAGGAAACCCGAGACACAACAGAGGTGGAAGTCTCAACGGTTTTTGATGGTTTGATACTTGGCGTAATCCCTTTCATTGACGAAAACGGCAAGATAACCCTCCTGATAAATCCCATAAAAAGTGATGTGGACCCTGAAAGCATTGAACCCGTGCCTGTGAGCGACAATGCTGTTGATAGCATCTCTCTTCCCAGGGTTGGGATAAAGGAGATGAGCACCACCATTAGCCTCAACAGTGGGGATGTGATTTTTCTTGGCGGCCTCATCGACAGGCACAAACAAAAAGAGGCGCGGGGCGTGCCGTTTCTGTCTTCAATCCCGCTCCTAGGATATCTGTTTAAGAACGAGAGCAACAGGGACCAAACCAGGGAGCTGGTCATAGTAATGAGTGTAAAGGTGATCTAGCTGTCATGAGTGTCATATTTGAGGCACTGCAAAAACTGAGATTGTCGGAAGCACAAGATGATCATGAGGCCCCCAAACCTCTCAGTAGGGGCAACGCAAGGAGTACCAGCAAGATCCTGGTTTCAGCCCTCTGTTTGGTGATACTTCTGGTGGCTGCTGCAGCCGGTTTCATATACATTTACTGGGATGAGGAATCGCTTTCAGGACGAAGAGACGCGGTGGCGGTGACACTGACTCCTGGACAAGGGGAGGTGTCTGTCAGCCGGTCTGCCCCTGCCAAAGACCCTGGCGAGCAGAAAGGTTCATCATATGATGAGATGGAGCCACCGCCCTCAATATCTTATAAGAAACCGCAAAAGGGGAGGCTCTACCTCCCAAAAGAGAGGGCAGCGGGAATCAACTCTCCCCAGGGCACCGTACAAGCCTCCCCCACCCCTCCATTACCACGAAAGGAAGAAGATATTACTTCGGCCCCAATCCTTGACAAGATCGAGGAGCGGGCGCAGCCCCCATTTGTGGAAATGAAAGAAGAAACCACCCATGTTCCCCATTTGGAAACGGATCAAGGAGCTGGCCTCAATACGTTTGCAGCATCGAAAAGAGTAAATCCCTTCCTGTCTCCCCTGGAGAAGGGGGAAGGGTCTGATCCTTTGTCTGTTGAAAAAGGGGACAAAAGGGTGGTTGCTGCCCTATCAGGGATCCGCAAAACCCCCTCTGCAGCAATGACAGAGCCTAGAAGATCTCAAGAGAGTTTGAAAAAGCAAGGAAAAGATCCCCAAGAAAGTGTCTCTCATAAAAGAACGCACGATGTGGCATCCATTGTCACTCGGCTTCAGGCATCCCTCATGGGTGGGAGTCCGGGAGAAGTGGAAGATCTCCTGGCCAGGCTTGAAGACCTCAAAGGATCAGATGATCCCTTTGTGTTGAAGATAAAGGCATACTGGTTCACAAGGCAGGGTAAATTTTCCCGTGCGAGGAAATACCTTAAAACCGTGCTCCAGCAGGATCCCTTTGACGTGGAGGCCGGGATAAACATGGCCATCCTTGAGATAAAGACAGGAAAGAGGAAAGAGGGCGTGAAGAGACTCAAAAAATTGCAAGAGATATATCCCGAAAACGATGTAATCAATGACCTCCTGGCAAAGACGAGTGGGTGATGCCGATCTCTAGTCGGAGCGCCGAGAGACTCGGTTCGGCTTTCACATATCTGGTGGCAGCGGGATTAAGCATATTTGGCGGGATAGCACTGATAAATAACTCCTTGGAGACCAAGTTTTATAAGGACTATCTGCTGAAGTGGCAAGTGAGCACGCAGGCTTTTTTCGAAAAGGGGGGGAGGTGGCCAAGTTTCACAGGCAACAATCATGGGGAATATATGGACCAACTGGTTGAAGAGATGCAAAAGCATGGCATTGAGCCCCCTAGGTCCAACACAGCAAGGCCATACGCTTACAGGCTTGATCGTATAGGTCAGGAAAAGGAGGAGATATTCGTATTGTGCCTCCCTGAAAGAATGGTCGTATTTGGAATGAGTGAAAAGACCTTTGAGAGGATAGACCGGTATGTGGACGGAGTAGCAGATCTTGACAAAGGTAGATTCAGAGGGAGGTCAGGAAAGAAGAGTTCAACAATAATAGCATCATGGGAGTGAAAGATGGAATCGTCCCTTAAATATCTCACACACTTTGGTTTGAGATACAATCCCTTTCCTGTGGCTCCAGACAGCAAAAATTTCTTCTTCTCTCAGACCATAACCCAGACTGTCTCTGAACTGATCCACGGCGTAGAGGCAAGGAAGGGCTTCTTGATTCTCCTGGGCGAAGTGGGCCTGGGAAAGACCACCATAGGGAAGAAGATCCTTGCCATGCTTGAAAAGCGAAACATCAAGACCTCATGGGTATTCAATACCCGATGCGAAGAAAGGCAATTGCTGAAAGATATAATCGCAGATTTTGGCCTTGAGCCTTGTTCTGAAAATTCCGGTGAGCTATTTAGGCAACTCAACCAGTTTCTGCTGGCCCAAGCCCAAGAGGGCCGAAACTGCGCCCTGATCATTGATGATGCTCAGAATCTGGATACAGAGAGCCTTGAAATGATCAGGATTCTCTCCAGCCTGGAATCTGATCACGAAAAGTTGCTCCAGATCCTCTTGATCGGCCAGCCCGAATTGTTGAAAAAACTTGATAGCCCCGAACTCAGACAATTGAAAAGCCGTATAGTTATCCAGAAACAAGCCCTTCCTCTCAGCCGTGATGAACTCAGGGATTATATTATTTTCAGACTCACCAGCGCAGGGAGCTGTGGGTCCATCACCCTGAGGAGATCGGCCCTCAATTACATACACAGAGTTACAAAAGGCAATTTCAGGAAGGTTAATATATTGATGGACAGATGTCTTTACGCAGGCTATGTGCTCGGTGTCCAGCAGATTGATTCAAAAGTGGTGAGGATGGCGTGGAAAGATTTGAATCCTTCCGGCTGCGGGAAGATAAGAAGGAAACTGTTGGCCCTTGCTGCTGGAGCCCTTGTGCTTGCAGGAGTGGGTATGATTCACCTTGCCGAAAGGGATACTGTCAGCGTGGCTCAAGGAGTGGGTGATCTCAAGGCCGGGCTACGCACGGATTCTGTCCCTGAGCCGGTTGTGCAGTTTATGAAGGACTATGGAGCAACAGAGCTTGCCGGTGAATTCTACTCTGCGCTCAAGGCCAATTCACTGGAGGTCTTTTCCCAGGAAATGTATAAAACCACAGGTCTTGAGCTCATCAGCCTTAAAGAGCTTCCAGCCCACGTAAAGGACCGATATGGTGTGCTATGCCATCCATACGGCCCTGAAGGCAGTTCCACCTATTTCCTGTTTTGGAAACCTCCCATCAGATTTTCCAGGTTTTATTACGGATACAAGGGCAAGGAGGTGGAAAGATTACAAGAACTGCTGGCCCAACTGGACTACTATTGCCACAAGGTAGACGGGCTGGTGGGACGAAACCTCATGAAGGCGGTGGTGGCCTTCCAGGAAGAGATGGGGCTTGAAGTTACCGGTTTCCCTGATTCCAACACACTGTTTTTGTTGAGCAATCTTTCGGAGGTCTTAAAGGGTGCAGGGTCAGTCCAAGAAAAAACCACTGGGTGAACTTCTAAAGGAAAAGGGACTCATAACAGAGGCACATATCGAGTTTGCCATCCAGGAGCAGAGGATAACAGGCGAGCGAATTGGTGAGGCCTTGGAGCGCCTCTGTTTTGTAACCCAGTATGATGTCATGACCGCCCTATCGGAGCAAGAGGGCGTCCCTTTCCTGGATATTGATACGGTTATGCCCCAGGAGCAAGTGCTCAAGCTCTTTACCAAGGGCTTTTGCATCACCAATAGCATGCTGCCGATACGAGTGGAAAATGGTTTCTTACATGTGGCTGTTTCCCGAATTGATCCAAAGTTGGATCAGATGATCGTGCGCCACGGCGGGCTCAAGCCAAGGTATTATTTCTCCGAAGAAAAAAAGATCATAAATGCAATAAATAAATTCTACTACTTTTTTGAAAACCCGGTGGAACAATTGATAGAGCGGGAAATCAAATTGCTCGTTCAGGACCGCGAGATGGCAAGGGGGATGGACACCTTGATCAATCACATCCTGCATCTGGCCATAAAACACCGGGCAACCGATATCCACATAAGGCCTACAGAAAAGTCCTTGAACATTTCGTTTCGGGTTGATGGAGTGATGCGCTCCTTTCTCTCTCTGCCTCCTGCCCTGGCCAGACTGATTACCAGCCTGAAGATGAAGGCGGATATGGACATTGCAGAGCAGCGACTGCCCCAGGACGGCCGCTTTTCTGCCGAAATTCTTAACAATGAATATGAATTTCGCGTCTCAACCATTGTGTCTCCCCAGGGTGAAAACATGGTGCTGAGGGTCTTGCCCACGGAAAGCGCCATCATGGGGATGGCGCAATTGGGCTTTTTCGAGGAGGACATCGACAAGGTTCGCAAGGTCTTTGCAGAGCCATTCGGGATCCTGCTTCTCACAGGACCTACAGGTTCAGGCAAAACCACCACTCTTTATGCAGGCATCAGGAGCCTGAATCTACTGGAAAAGAATGTAATCACGGTTGAAGAGCCCATTGAGTACAGAATCCCCCTGCTCAGACAGACCCAGGTGAATGAAAAGGCGGGTTATACCTTTGCCAATGCCATACGCTATTTCCTCCGCCACGACCCTGATGTGATACTCGTGGGTGAGATAAGGGACCAGGAGACTGCCGCCACTGCCATTGCAGCCTCCACCACAGGCCATCTGGTGCTCTCCACCCTTCACAGCAACAGTGCCATAGGAGCCATTCCGCGCCTGAGGGACCTGGGAGTCAGATCATTTCTCCTGGCCGATTCCCTGGTGGGAGTGGTGAGCCAGAGGCTCGTTAGAAAGATCTGCGAAAATTGCAAAACCAGCTACGCTCCTGAACAGTGGGAAAAGGACTACCTGAATGATCAGACTATAGACGAGCTTCAAAAGGGACAGGGGTGTGAGGTGTGCCACGGTTCAGGGTATCTTGGGCGCACCCTGATTTACGAGGTCCTGGTGGTGAATGAAGAACTATCAAAGCTGATAGGCCAGGAGGCCGATCTCTCGGCCCTGAGCCAGAAGGCAAAGGATCAAGGCTTCAAGGACATGACAGAGGTCACCCGAAAAAAGGTAAAGATGGGGATCACGACCACCCAAGAGGCCGTGCGAGTGCTCGGCCACATTAGGCAGGGTAGTATAGTCCAGTAGTAAAATGTGTAACATTTTTAGGACAAAAGGGTGAATCACTTCCGCTACAAGATCATAGAGCCGAATGGGCTCGTCTCTTCTGGAGTAATAAAACTCCCTTACCAAGAGGAGGACTCAGCCTTGGCCCACCTGGAAAGACAGGGCGGCACAGCGCTATATGTGCGAAAGGTTGGTGCCTTGGGCCGGGTGTTATTGGGCATTACAGATTTCAGGATCAAGAAAGGGATAGAGAGGCCGTTTCAGGCGGAGTTTCTGGCCAACATGTCTTTGATGTTGAGCTCAGGGGTGACCCTCACAGCCGCCCTTGAAGAGATAGCCGAAAGTTCAGAGAGAGCGGATTTCAAGCACGACATAAAAGACATGATCATGATGATCCAGGGTGGAGCCACCTTTTCCGAGGCTGCGGAAAACTATCCCCACATATTCACCAAAACGGTCCTCCACTTGATACGCATTGGAGAAGAAACGGGAAGGCTTGACAGAACCCTAATGGACGCCTCAGAGCACTTGAAAAGGATACAGAACATCATCAGCGATACAAAGCAGGCCCTCATGTACCCCACATTTGTCTTCATCGCAATGGGTGGGGGGATGATATTCTGGTTCTACTATGTGGTTCCCAAGATCGTGGGCTTGTTCCAAGAAATGGATGTCTCACTTCCCAGAATCACAGTGATGTTGATTCAGGTTTCTGAATTCGTCCAGGCATACCTACTGGAGATCCTATTGGTCGTGGTTCTGCTCGCAATATTCATGGTCTCGGCATACAGGAAGAGCCGCAAGATGAAAAAGGCCGCTGATTCCCTGGCATTACGAATCCCTGTGCTCAAGTCCATTGTAAATGCATCTTCCCTTGCATTCGTCACAGAGTATTTCAGCCTCCTTCTCAACGTGGGTATAGACATCATGCAATCCATGAACATATTGAGGGAATCGGTTGCCAACGAGGTTTACAGGGAAAAGCTCGTGGAAGTGAAGGCGGCCATTGGGAGGGGCGAGGGCATCTCAGGGGCCTTCAAGAGAGCACGGATCTTCCCTCCTTTTGTGGTGAGGATGATAAATGTGGGCGAGCAGAGCGGAACCTTGCCAGAGCAGCTATCCAGGATAGCCGAGGATTACCGCCACAAACTTTCAGTGCTAGTCTCCACTATTGGAAAACTGATTGAGCCGGTGGTGCTGGTGGTGGCAGGGGTGATCTTTGCTATCATCGTGGGTGGCCTGTTTTTGCCCATATACGATCTGATAGGCAAGATCAGCAGATAAAAGAGTAGAGGAAGGATTACATGAGACCGGGATGCAAAAAAGGCTTCACCCTCATAGAGCTTGCCGTGGTGCTGGTCATAGTAGGCATAGTGATATCCATTGTGGCCACTGTCCTACCCTCCCTGATTCAATCGGCCAAGATCAAAAAGACCCGGGCTATCCTTGAAAAGGTTGACAATGCCCTCCAGGGGTATCTCACTGCCAACGGCCGCCTTCCCTTTGCAGACTCTGACGGGGATGGTGTGGGTGATAGCAATACCTATTTCGGCGCCATTCCATACCAGGATCTGGGCCTATCAGGAGGCGAGGATGCCTGGAACAATCGCCTCAACTACGGTGTGTATCTTGACCTTACGACCTCGACCCCGCAGACCTATTGCACCGTGCTCCAGAACGCAGCCACGGCCCCGTTTGACTCTTCAAAGCTCCACATCAACCGCTCCGGCACCACCACCAATATGGCCTATCTGGTTGTAAGTGGGGGAAGAAAGGACCTGGACGGCGCCAATGGTTTTTTTGACGGGCGAAACGGTGACGGAGATGCAGAATTCGATGATCCCGCCAGGATTGCTGATCTCACTTATGATGACCTGATGGCGGCCAAATCCTTTACAGAGCTCATAGGTTCTCTCTGTGGTGGCGGAGGTGGCGGGGGTAGTGGAGGAGGAGGTAGTGGTGTTGAAAATACAGATGCCCTTTGCAGCGACGGCGTGGACAATGAC
>JALVMN010000090.1:0-1067 GCA_027027005.1 Desulfobacterales bacterium
GATAGGCCCCGAGCCTCATTGTGCCCCCCTTCTGACTATGCTCATCCCTTTTCTGGATGGTATCTGTTCGGTAATCGTACCATTCCTTCATGAGATAAATCACGGGATCGGGTGTGTTTGGTGTAAATTCCGTGCTGTCTGCCATGGAGAGCCCTGCCTTGTTCCTGGCAAACTCGATAACGGCAAGCTGCATACCAAGACATATTCCGAAAAAGGGCAGGCCCTCTTTCCGGGCATAATTGATTGCCTCGAGCTTTCCAGGGATACCCCGGCTTCCGAATCCGCCTGGGACAATGAGGCCGTCCACCTCCTTGAGCCTGGCGGCAAGTTCCTCTCCGCGAACCTCGTCTGAATTGATGAAATCTATTTCAACTGCGGCATTGTTGGCCACGCCGCCGTGAAACAGGGCCTCATTCAGGCTTTTATAGGATTCCTTCAGGTTTACATACTTGCCGACCATTGCGATCTTTACGGCATACTGGGGCTGCTCGATCCTTGCCATGAGATCTTCCCAGGCATTGAGTACCGGGGCCCTGGTCCACATGTTGAGACATTCCACGATGCGCTCGTCAAGACCCTCCTTGTGAAACCTGAGCGGGACCTCGTAGATGCACTTGACATCCCTGGCCGTAATGACCCTGTCTTCCTTGACATCGCAAAACAGGGCGATCTTTGACTTTATTTCAGGGGAAAGCTCCATCTCGGTCCTGCACAGAAGTATCTCAGGATGTATGCCGATGGATCGAAGTTCCTTTACGCTGTGCTGAGTGGGCTTTGTCTTGAGTTCCCCGGCGGCCTTTATGTACGGGACATAGGTAACATGGATATAGAGGGTATTTTCCTTGCCGAGGTCTCCCCTGAGCTGCCTTATGGCCTCTATGAAGGGCAGGCCCTCTATATCTCCAATGGTGCCTCCTATTTCAACAATGGCTATGTCTGCTTCGCCATTGAGCTGCATGATGGCCTGCTTTATCTCGTCGGTGACATGCGGGATGACCTGCACAGTACCGCCGAGATAATCCCCTGCCCTCTCCTTGGAGATCACGCTGTAATATATGCGGCCAGAG
>JALVMN010000090.1:1077-1922 GCA_027027005.1 Desulfobacterales bacterium
ACGCAGGTATACCTTTCATAATGGCCTAGATCCAGGTCCGTCTCCGCCCCGTCATCGGTAACGAATACCTCTCCGTGCTGGAAAGGATTCATGGTTCCGGGGTCGACGTTTATGTATGGATCAAGCTTTTGAATGGTGACAGACAGCCCCCTGGCCTCCAGTAATGCCCCTATGGATGCCGCGGCCAGACCCTTCCCCAGGGAAGAAAGAACGCCTCCTGTCACAAATATGAATTTTGTATTCATGGCTGCCCTTCTGGAGTATCGATGCCTAAATCCTTTTTAGTCGTAGAAAAACATTGGCTCTACCAGGGTTATACCGCCCTGACTAAGCACATCCAAGGCCTTTTCCACCATCTCTGAAGGCACCTTGAAGATGAGGACAGCCTTTTTACCACCGCCTACAAAGGCATAAGTATAGTCCACGTTTATATCGTTTTCAGTAAGGATTCTCACCACGTTGTAGAATCCACCGGGCTCATCCGCCACCTCCACAGCAAACACGTCTTGTTCCTTGAGGGTGAAACCAGAAGAAGAAAGGACGCTTCTGGCCTTTTCAGGATTGTTGACAACGAGACGTAGAATGCCGAATTCTGCCGATTCGGCAAGGGCGAGTGCCCGGATATTGATGGATGCATCCTTGAGGGCCTCGGTGACCTCCAGGAGCCTTCCTTTCCTGTTTTCCAGAAAGATGGACAGCTGCTTGATTCCGTATTTTTTAATCATGATTTCAACCCCTCTGCCTCTCTTTTATCTATTATCCTTTTGGCCTTGCCCATGCTCCTTTCAAGGGTCTTGGGCTCAACCAGCTTCACCCTGACATTGATGTAGAGATCATTCAGCATC
>JALVMN010000091.1:0-243 GCA_027027005.1 Desulfobacterales bacterium
CAACGGCCTGACCATTCTTGACGCCAAGTTCCAAGCGGCAGCCGGAGCCGCAAAGGCGGCAGGTGCCCGGGTGCCAGCTGTCCGCGTCGGCAGCCTGGGCCTCTCCTTCCAGGCTGACAGGCAGGTTCATGCCCACGTATGATGCAGCCGTGAGGGCAGCAGTTCTTTTCAGAAATTCTCTTCTTGAAAGGCCCATATCTATCCTCCTCCCTTACTGATGTGCGAAAAAATTGTGTGCCGGGT
>JALVMN010000091.1:253-1919 GCA_027027005.1 Desulfobacterales bacterium
CTTCAAATACTGAGCATTATGGCATGCGGCACAATTGGTTTCATCCGGCTCTATGCGGAAATTCTCATAGGTGCCGTGGCACTGGAAGCATTTTACATTAGCGATTCCATGGACGGAATCATACCACTGCTGGTAGAGATCCGGCGTTACGTCCTTATGGCACTGGGCGCAGGGAGTGAGTTTTTCCTGATCGGTCAGGGCTGGATGGGAGCCTGATTTGACCTGTGTGGTGTTTTTGGATGTGCCGGCAGTGCAGGCACTGGAAACGGCCAGCACCATCAACAGCAGGCAGATTCTTAGAATTTGCTTTTTCACTTTGCTCCTCCTTCAAGACAAAAGGGCCGGATATCCGGCCCTTTGCATTTTTAGAATGTGATCCTGAATTCTGCGTAGAAGAAATCGAGATCGTCATCTTTGGTGAAGATTTGTTCCACCACGTCATCTCCCCAGACATGGCTGTAATAGAGATCAAGCCCCATGCTGACGCCGTAAGCCTTGTAGATGTCCTTGATAAAGAGAGACAGGTCCCACATGGTGCCGAGGTCGTCGTCATCAAAGCCTCCAACCGGCCTAAGGGGCTTGTAACCGAAAATATCAGGTCTTGTCATACCTGACCCCTGATACCAGGCATCCTCTTTTTCAGTGAGCCACAACCTGGTGAAGTCTGTACGAACCAGTACGTTCTTCATGGGCTTGACCATGACCTGGCCGAAGCCGTAGGTGGTATTCATCAGGTTGAACCAGGGAGTCATTGCATAGATGCGAAGTGTAGGCAGCATCTGGAAAAAGGTGTCCCTGTCGTTGTCAGAGGGATCGTCATCGCCTGAACCCCTGAAATAGCCGCCGCGTATCCAGGGCTGCCACATGATGTCTTCAAACTTGTAGCCGCCTTCCAGGGCTACTGCGTATGCGCTTTGGTCGTTCCTGCCCCAGGTTCCGGTCTGGTAGTCACCCCAGCAGAGCATGTCAAAGCTGCCAGGCCCCACCTTGGGAGTCACGTAGAGGATGTGACCGCCGAAGTTGTTTATTTCAGGGTCCTGGTTTGGAAGGCCGCGGTCGTCATTGTAGTAGTAGTAGAAAAGCTGGGCATCCAGGCCCTTGACAACCGAGTCCTTCAGGGTGAAAACAGCGGTGACGATGTCTATGTCGTGGCTCTTGTAACCCTTGTAGTCATCGTCCATGTAATCCAGGTAGAATCCGCCGGGAGTAGGCTGAAAACCCGCTACGGTAATGTTGTAGGCCTTGTCATCCCAGCCGACCTGGAAACCGTCAAAGGAACGGCCCACCCTTGACCATTCAAATCCGCCGATGAGCCTCTGGGAGACGCGGAGTTTGCGGAGCCACTGGAGCCTCTTGTTCTTGGGTTTGGTCTTGTATTCAAGCCCGCTGTTGTACTTGAACCGGCCGATGGTGGCGCTCAGGTTTTCAAGACCAGGGAAACGTCCCCTCATCCACGCCTGGTCGATTCCTACCTTGCCGACATCCCTTGCGCCGTTGTTCTGGCCGTAATACAGGGAGCCTGTGCCGTAGGATGCCTTTCTCGGAAGACCGAAAAACTGCGTCCAGTTAAACTCACCGAAGGCATCTATGTAATTGGAATTGAATCCGAATCCCAGCCTCATCTTGCTGGATACGAAATCGTATTGGTCATCCACAGTGTTTGGTT
>JALVMN010000092.1 GCA_027027005.1 Desulfobacterales bacterium
TGGTTGGGCATGGACGCGTGCTTGGCTGGGAAAGTATACCAAATTGGACTATGGCAGGTTACTTAGTTGTTTAAGGTGCCCCCTTTTTTTCATGCACATTGCAAGTCCCATGGAGTGACATTCAGCTCTCACTTGGATTTAGAGATGAACCATTTCAAAGGTTTTCGTAAAACTGGACCGGCTGGAGATCCGCTGACCGCACTCCTTTCTCCAATACCAAGTAGCACCTGATATCCAGGCACAACTCACACTTGCTGGCATATTCGGTCGAGGACCTAAAACCAAAATGATCCCTCGCAAGATCCAATAATCCAGCAGGCCCATCTTTCAGTAACGCGGCAAGAAAGGGATATGTCTCCCCGGTAATGGGCCGGCCCAGGTGCTCCGCCTTTAGCGCCAGCCCGGAGCACAGTCCCGGCACGTAATTGCCATACAGGTCCACGTGGAAGTGGGTGGTATCCAAGAGTTCCACACAGCCACCACTGCTTGCCTGCAAGATCTGTTTCAGGGGCCTGCGTCCCAGCAGCCCTGCGTAGCTCTTCAGGGCTCGTCCTCCAAAATGCACCCAGTACCGGGAGGGAATCCGGGCCACGTAATCTTCTCCGTACACTTCCTGGTATTCCTCCAGCCGGTGAGTGGTGCGGGGCTCCAGAGCAGAGATCTCTGGATAAAAGGCCTCTATCCACGGGATCACCCGCACTCCCGCCATCCGACAGGCATCTATCACCCCGTTGACCTTCCAGAGGGGGATGTATTCGTTGTGAAAGGGGCTTAGGGAGACCAGGAGGGCCGGGACACCCCTCTCCCTGAGGCGCCGCAACGTTTCCACGGCAGAGTCCCTGTCCCTGTACCAAGAGGAGTTGGTTTCCACGTATTCGATGTCCACCCCGGCAGAGGCGGCTGCCTCGGCCACTGCCTCCAGGCCCTTCGGGTTCAGGAAAGGCTCTCCGCCGCCAATGTGCACCGAGGAACAGCCCATGGATTTCACCTTCGATAGGGTCTTGACAGCCGTGCCCCGGTCCATGTAGTCCTTTTTCCAGCGTGGACTGCATGCATAGAGGCAGTGGCGGCACCTGGAACTGCAATAGTAATTGGTGATGAGCCCGCCTGAGTGCAGCCGCGTTATGGCAACCGGGTCTCGCATAACCCCTTACCTCCTTGCAGGACTGCCCGAATACTACCACAGGCCCTGATGCCATGAAAGGGCGGCCTCATTTTCAGGGATTGAAAATGACAACTGGCGTGTTTTTTCACGAAAAGTTTAAGGGAAAGGAATGGCTGATAATCGGAGACAAGTTTCGCAATTTCCCCGGTGTGATGAGGGGCCAACTCCGCCTTCCGCAGGTAAAACTCATTGCCCCCTGTCCGGTGAGTGATGAACTGCTTCTGGAGGTGCACACCCAGAGGCTCGTGGAGAGCCTCAAAAAGGCCTGGTACGCCGAGGGAGCACTCCTTTCCGTTGGGGGCACTGTGGCCGCCGTGGAGCAGGTGCTGGAAGGAAAACTCGAAAACGCCCTGGTTTTTACCGTAGCGGCCGGTCACCATGCGGAAAGGGACTCTGCCTGGGGCGGCACCTATGCCTCGTGCGCCGGGCCAGCGTTTTTAAACGCACGGAAAAAATTGGGGCCCCACCGATTTGCCATCCTGGACACGGACCGCCACCATGGCAATGGGACCAGGGACATATTCATGGGTGACCCCGATGTCCTCCACGTGTGTTTCTGTCACCAGGACGTGGTGGAGGACCAAGAGACAAAGGTTTGTGTTAATGTTGCCCGTCCCCAGACAGACCAGTCGTACCTGGAGCGGGTGAGAGAGGAGTTCTTCCCGAGGGCAAGAGAATTTGCTCCCAGCCTGATCCTGCACAATCTGGGGCACGATACCTGCCAATTGGACTATGGAGACCTGGGACTCACCG
>JALVMN010000093.1:0-16608 GCA_027027005.1 Desulfobacterales bacterium
CTTTTGGGAGTTCAAGCTCTTCCAGGGGGCTCTTCTGGGATGAGTCAGAAATAAATGACTTATCGATCAGGGAGAGCCTATGGCCGTCTGTGCCCACCATCCTGAGATAGGTCTTATCATCTTTTGTTATTTTTTCAGTGAAGAGTCCAGAGAGTTTAAATCCGGCCTCCTCCAATGTGACGGCGTATATGGTTTTCTTGATCATTTCGTTCAAAGTGATCGGATCCAGCTCTACCATTACGCAATCCTCGAATTCTGAGCCCGGTCCACTTGGTAAAAAAGAGGGAAATTCTTCAGGAGGAAATCCTGCCAGCTTAAACTTTGCCTTACCGTCAGAGAGCAATACCCAATTGTTGGGCTCTCCCTTTATATAAATGGCTCCACCGCTGTCCCTGGCAGGGCTTTCCCTCAAAATTTCCAACAGCTTCTTTCCTGAGATGGTAGCAGCCCCTTCTGAGATAACCTCGGCATCCAGACTATCTTCAAGACCCAGTTGTAGATCAGTAGCTGAAACAAATAGCCTCCGGTCTTTTGCCGTAAGCAAAACACAGGATAGGATGGGCATGTTGCTTCGTCTTTCAACGATCCCTTGTGCCTTTGATACAACCCTAAGGAACGGCTCAATTCTGACCTTTATCTTCATCTGGATTCCTCCTTGATTAAACCTTATTGAAAAGTTTCAATAACAATATTATACATTAATATGTCTAAAAATACTATAACCTATTGAAATTATAAGTTTATTTTTTGGTTGACTGCTGACCGTATCCAACCCCATTTATGAAATTGGGCCCACGATCTTGTCAATACCTGGATTAAAGGTCCGGTTGATTACAAAAAATTACTCATAAACCATTCCATCTCCTTCTTGAGCTTTGAGTCAGACATTACCTTTTTTTCAATGTTCCTTAGGGCATAATGGACAGTTGAATGGTCTTTTCTGCCAAAAGCCCTGGCTATCTCTTTTAAGGATAGAGCAGTTAGTTTCCTGGACAAGTACATGGCAACCTGTCTTGCATGAGTCGTGGCCCTACTCTTATTGGCCGAGCACAACTGAGCCACATCCAAATTGTAATATCTTGCCACAAGCTGCTGTATGGCACTGATTTTTGGCTCTTTAGGAAATCCCTGCAAGAGATTCTTGACTGTAGAGATATCTATTTTTTTGGGCCTGATGGTAAGATATTTGAGGATTCTATTGAGATCCATCTGCAATTGGTTTATTGGTCGGCGGGTGGAGGCGAGGAAAAAGAGCACATCTTCATGGACTAGGTGTTCCACGCCGGCAATTTGGCTCCTCAGGATGTTTACCGTTGTGTCCTGTTTTAATGGGCCCACATGGATAATCAATCCCCAGTTGAATCTTGAAAGCAGTTTTTCGTCCAATTTCTGGATTTCATGGCTGGGCACCCTGGAGGTGACAAATATTGGTTTCATCTGTTCATAAAAATGGTCGAAGATCTTTATGAATGTGTGTTGGCCTATTTCATGACCTGCCAGGAGATGAACATCATCCACCAAGAGTGCATCCCATCCCATTATTCTTTCATTTGTGGTGCTTTGGGACTCATCAACAAAAAATTGACCAGATAAGTAACCAGTGGATATATTGTTGGAGATAAACTGATTTCCTGCAGCACACAGCAGATGGGTCTTTCCCACCCCTGGATTGCCGTAAACAAAAAGTGGATTGAATTGTGGCCTAGGGCTTGATGATATCTTTTGAACGCAGTTGTAAGCGAATATATTGTTGTCGTCCAATATAAAGTTGTCTAATCTGTAAGAAGGTTCAAAGGGTTTGCAGAATCCTGAAGCTGGAATCTGGTCTTGAACCACAAAATTGATCACAATGCTGCTTCCCAATCTGGACTCAAGTAACCTTGATATTGTGGCCAGATAGTTGTCCCTGAGCCAGGAAGACACAAATCTATTGGTGACCTGTATGAAAAGTTGATTATCCCGCAGCTCCAGAGGGCTCGTATGGGAAAACCAAAGTTCTATCTCCTCTGGCGGGTAATGGTTCTTGAGAAGGGATTTGATTTGGTCCCATATTTCTTCTTTCTTTGAGTTCATGTAATCTAGATTAGATAATTATAAGTTTGCTAAATCTTTCTAATATTACTAAGAAATAGGAAAAAATATCAACCAAAATCTTTATGTGAGCGAGGAGATGTAAATGACTTATTCTATAGCTTTGGCCGGCAAGGGTGGTACCGGGAAGACCACCCTGGCTGGATTTCTTGTTCGTTACCTGGTAACCCGTGGGAAGACCCCGGTTCTCGCGGTGGATGCCGATGCAAACTCAAACCTCAATGAGGTACTGGGACTTGAAGTGGATCTCACCCTCGGCGAGGCAAGGGAAGAGATGAAGCGAGGGGTTGCCACCGGTATGACCAAGGACGTGTTCATGGAGATGAAGATACAGGAGGCGGTGGTTGAGTCTGATGGATTCGACCTGATAGTAATGGGAAGGCCAGAAGGGCCAGGATGTTACTGTGCTGCCAACACGCTGTTGACCCAATGTCTGGACAAATTGGTCAAGAACTATAGGTATGTGGTAATCGACAACGAGGCAGGCATGGAGCACATCAGTCGCCTTACCACCAATAACATAGATACCATGTTGGTGGTCTCTGACCCCACGCGAAGAGGACTTCAGGCTGCCTCCAGGATCTTGTCACTGGCAGAGGAGTTGAATCTCAAGGTTGGAGATAAATACGTTATTGTCAACCTAGCAAGGGATGGCCAGGTGGAGGAGATAAAAAGGGCAGCAGAAGAGATGGGGCTTCAGATTGCAGGTTTTGTACCCGAAGACCCTCAGGTCAGGGAATTGGATCTCAGCGGCAAACCCACCTCAAGGGTGCCGGATGACAACAGGGCACTGGTTGCGGCCTTTGAGATTTTCGATTCTTTGATCAATGGTTAAACCACACTATATGGTAGTGTGTTTTAGTAAGACGCAATATATAGTTATTAACTAATTATGGGAACTATCTAGAATCGCTTAAAAAATGCCTTGACAAGACTTTCTCGTATAAACTATTTTACTTTCTCGATGCCTGGCGAAGGCCGAGGTATTTTTTTGGCAAGGTTTTGTAACAATTTTCACAACTTTGGTAGGGATTAGAGGTTAGGGCTCTTCCCATGTCTTGCCTTTGAGTCCTTAGAGCTAATTGTGGGGTACCTAATTCATCTGATAGGAAAAATCAGCAACCACTAGAAGGAGGGACAGAAATTGGCATTTGAAATTCCTAAACAGCCCTATTCAGGAAAGATCGGAGAGGTCAAGCTTGGCACAGGTGATGCTGCTGTAACCTTGGGCGGCGAGGAGGTTTATCCCTTCCATCTTTTTGAGGGAAATATCCCCAACCCTCCCAAGATAGCAATGGAGGTGTGGGACTATGATCCTTCGGAGGAATGGCCGCAGGCAGTAGTGGAACCATTCAAGGATGTGATAGGCTCTCCAGAGGCCTGGGCTAAGAAGTGTGTTGACGACTACGGGGCAGACATCATTGTGCTCCAACTCAAGAGCACTGACCCAAACGGTATGGATCGGGGTCCTGACGAGGCCGCCGAGGTGGCAAAGAAGGTGGCCGATAGCGTTGCTGTACCTTTAGTGCTATGGGGGACAGCAAATAATCAAAAGGACGAAGAGGTCCTGAAAAAGATCGCAGAGCTGTGCGATGGCAAGAATGTGGGGCTTGCCCCTGTGGAAGAGGCCAACCATAAGGGTATCGGTGCAAGTGCCCTGGCTTATAATCATGTGGTGGTTGCTTCTTCGCCCATTGATGTGAATCTCGCAAAGCAACTGAACATCTTGCTGGAAAACCTCGGCGTTCCCTTGAGCAAGATCATAATCGATCCCACCACGGGCGGTCTGGGCTACGGTCTGGAATACAGCTACTCAGTGATGGAGCGTATCCGTATGGCTGCCTTGACTCAAGAAGATGACAAGCTCCAGGCCCCCATCATATGCAACATAGCCAATGAGATTTGGAAGTGCAAAGAGGCTGGTCAGAGCATTGATGAGGCCCCCACCTTAGGTGACCCCGAGAAGAGGGGTATCATGATGGAGATAGTGGCTGCTGTCTGTTATCTGCTGGCAGGAGCAGATGTTGTGACATTGAGGCATCCCGAATCGGTAAGGGTGGTTCGCTCTTTCATAGATCTCATGTTTAACGGTGGCTCAGCCCAAGAGGTGGCCCCGATAGCCAAGAATCTGGAACTACAGGAAGCGGATCTTCTCTCCATTGCCCCTGAGCCGGTGCTGGATTTCGAGGCCCCTGAGGCTGAGAAAGCGAAAGCTCCTAAGAAGCCTGAGAAGAAACCTCCTAAGGAAGCTCCCAAGCCCAAGAAGGAAGAAAAGGTGGTGGAGCTGAAGCCCAAAGAGAAGCCAAAACCCAAGGAAGAGCCGAAAAAGGTGGCCGAAGAAGAGGCCAAGAAGGAGGCTGAGGAAGAGGCCAAAAGAAAGGCAGAAGAGGAGGCTAAGAAAAAGGCCGAGGAAGAAGCCAAGAGGAAAGCAGAAGAAGAAGCTCGCAAGAAAGCCGAGGAAGAGGCACGCAAAAAGGCCGAGGAAGAGGCCAAAAGAAAGGCAGAAGAGGAGGCCAAGAGGAAGGCAGAAGAAGAGGCCCGTGCACGGGCGGAAGCCAAGGCAAAAGAGCGCGAGGAGCTATTGGCATTGAGGCAGAAGAGAGCAGAGGAAAAGGCAAGGCTAGAGGCGGAGCGCAGGGAAAGGGAGGCTGCCGCTGTATCCAAGACCCCTGCACCCCACCAACTGAGTCTTGTGGACAAACTCGTCATCCGCCTTGAGCGCATCCACAGGCATTCTTAGAAAAGGCTTGCCTCTCAGGGCGTCATGTGTAATGGGGCGAGCCGGGCCTGGAGGGTGAAGTGTAAGGCGACCAGGATAATTAATTAACAGAAAGAGGAGGAACCTCAATATGGCAACAGAAGATGTCAAGAAAAAGGTGAAAAAAGAAAAGAAGGTACCCAGCCCCAAGGACCTCTCGATTGATCCTGCAACCCAAGAGTTGCTTGAAAGATCCCGGGAGCTGGAAGTTGAGACCATTTTTGACCGCGCCCAGACAATGAAGGCATGCAATATCGGTGCCCAAGGCACATGTTGCAAGATGTGCGCCCAGGGACCATGCAGGCTGCCGCTCCCCAAGGGTGGCATAGAGGGCGAAGACACCAGGAAGGGGCTTTGTGGTGCCACGCCCGAGACCATTGCGGCCAGGAACTTTGCCCGGATGGTGGCCTCTGGCGCTGCCTCGCATTCTGACCACGGGAGGGCAGTTGCCGAGACCTTTTTGGCCGCCGCCAGAGGAGAGATAGAGGACTATGAGATAAAGGACACGGTAAAGCTCGTGGAAATTGCCCCTGATTTCGGTGTGGAGACCACGGTTGAAGGGGAAAACGGTGAGGTCCTGGACAGAGACATTAAGGAGATAGCTATTGAGGTGGGAGAGAAGGCCCTTGCCCAGTGGGGGCAGCAGAGTGGCGAGATCTGTACCATCAAGAGGGCTCCCCAGCCCAGGTACGAGCTATGGAAGAAGCTGGGTGTAATCCCCAGGGGTATTGACAGGGAAGTGGTGGAGATCATGCACAGGACCCACATGGGTGTCGACCAGGACTATGAAAACTTGGTGATGCAGTGCACCAGGGCGGCTTTGGCAGACGGGTGGGGCGGTTCCATGATTGCCACCGATCTTCAGGATGTCCTTTTTGGCTGCCCTTATCCGCTGAGGAGCTCGGCCAACCTTGGGGTCCTGAAGGAAGACCATGTAAACATCATCATCCATGGCCACGAGCCACTGCTCAGCGAGATGATCGTGGCCGCTGCCCAACTCCCTGAGATGCAGGAGCTGGCCAAGGAGAAGGGCGCAGCAGGAATCCAGCTTGGGGGAATTTGCTGTACTGCCAACGAGATCCTGATCCGCCACGGCGTCCCGCTTGCGGGCAACTACCTGCAGCAAGAACTTGCCATCGTTACTGGAGCAGTGGAGGCCATGGTGGTGGATGTCCAGTGCATCATGGAGAATGTGGCAAATGTGGCCGACTGCTTCCACACCAAGATCATTACCACCAACCCAAGGGCCAAGATCGCCTCTGGAAATGTGATCCATATCGAATTTGACGAGCACACCGCCTTTGAGGACGCCAAGAGGATAGTGAAGACCGCCATTGAGAACTTCCCCAACAGGGAAAAAGAGGTGGTGATCCCTGATGAGTCCTCCCAGCTGATTGCCGGATTCAGCTACGAGGCCATAAACTACCACCTTGGTGGAACCTTCCGCGGCTCATATACCCCGCTCAATGACAACATCATAAATGGCCGGATCCGGGGTATCGGAGGTGTTGTGGGGTGCAACAACGCAAGGAGCATGCATGATAGCGCCCATATCACCATAATCAAGGAATTGATAAAGCACGACGTCATAGTGCTAACCACCGGGTGCAGTGCCATTGCATGTGGCAAGGCAGGACTGTTGACACCAGAGTCAGCAGCGGTGTTCTGTGGCCCTGGCCTTGCAGAGGTCTGCGAGACCGTTGGAATCCCACCTGTGCTCCACATGGGCTCTTGTGTGGACAACAGCCGGATCCTCATGGCCGCCACAGAAGTAGTGAAGACAGGCGGGCTGGGCAATGACATAAGCGACCTGCCTGCAGCAGGATCGGCCCCTGAGTGGATGAGCGAGAAGGCCATCAGCATAGGCCAGTACTTTGTTGCATCGGGTGTATATGTGGTTTTTGGCGGATCCCTGCCCGTGGATGGGGCACCGGTCTTCAAGGACTACCTCTTCAAGGAGCTTGAAAAGATGTATGGCGGGATGTGGGATGTGGAAGAAGACCCCATCAAGCATGCCCAAAAGATGATCGCTCACATCGACAAGAAGAGGAAAGAGCTTGGCATTGACAAGGCCAGGGAGAGGGTGCTGTTTGACATGGCTGCACGCCGTGAGATGGAGGCAGCTTAATAAAAAATAAACCTCTTAAGAAGGGAGGAAGTTTGATATGTCTAAATTGGTAGCATTTGCAGCGATTCAGGGTGCGTACAATATTGTAGCAAAGGCCGAAGGTAAGCTGAAGCGAGCCTTAGAGGCCTATGGGGGGACCCAGAAGCTGGAATTCCCCAACACGGCCTACTATCTTCCAATCATCTATTCTCTGACAGGCATAAAGGTCACTGATCTGGAGTCAGCCCTCAAACCCATGGAGTTTGCACGAAAGCTCCTGCCTCCCCACATAAAGAAGGATTGTCACCTGCCCTATCTTGGGCCACTTCTGGATGCAGGAATGGCGGCGCTCTTTGCCGAGGAGATCATGGAGGCGATTCGTTACATAGAGGACCCTGACTTCTATCAGCCTGGGGTGGAGGACCCCGATGTGGAAAATGGCAAGATCTGGCTGGGAGCGGCCGACGATACCATCATGAGAAAGCGTGGTGTGGAGTTCGTGGACGGCACTGCCCCCGGATTTGCAGCCATAGTGGGGGCTGCTCCGGAGTCCAAGATCGCCAAGCAGATCGCTGAAGAATACCAGCTCAAGAGCATCTATGTATTCATGTGTGCAAACCAGTACGGCACCACCTTTGCCGAGCAGCTGATCCAAGAAGGAGTCCAGATCGGATGGAATACTCGCTTGGTCCCGTTCGGTCCTGACATCTCTGCCGCTGTGTTTGCCCTTGGGTTTGCCAACAGGGCCGGCATGGCCTTTGGTGGAATCCAGCCCGGTGATTACAAGAAACAACTCAAGTACCAGAAAGACAGGGTCTTTGCCTTTATTAATGCCTTAGGTGATGTGAACGCAGAGTGGGCCGCCAATGCAGCAGGGGCCATAAACTGGGGCTTTCCCACCATTGCCGACACCGACATCCCTGAGGTCTTGCCTACGGGTGTGTGCACTTACGAGCACGTGGTTGCCAATGTGCCTTACGACCAGCTGACCCAGAAATCCATCGAGGTCCGCGGCCTCAAGGTCACCATCACCAAGATCGACATCCCCCTTGCATACGGTCCTGCCTTTGAGGGCGAGCGTGTGCGAAAGGACGATCTCTATGTGGAAATGGGTGGCGGAAAGAGCCAGTGCACAGAGCTTTGTAAGATGGCCGAGATGAATGAGATCGAGGACGGCAAGGTTGAGGTGATCGGCCCTGACATCGATGATATAAAGGAAGGCGACAAGCTACCATTGGGTATCTATGTGCAGGTGGCCGGCCGCAAGATGCAGCCTGACTTTGAGCCCATCCTGGAGCGTCAGATCCACCACCTTATCAATTATGCCCAGGGTATCATGCACATAGGCCAGAGGGATATTGCGTGGATCAGGGTGAGCAAGCAGGCCGTGGAAAAGGGCTTCAGGCTCAAAGATATCGGGACGATCCTTCATGCCAAGTTCCATCAAGATTTCGGTAACATCCTGGACAAGGTGCAAGTCACCCTCTACACCAAGCCCGAGGATGTGGAAGAACTCACCAAGAGGGCCAGGGAAGAGTACAAGATGAGGGATGACAGGGTGGAGAAGATGACCGACGAGGGAGTGGATGTATTTTACTCCTGCACCCTTTGTCAGTCATTTGCACCCACCCATGTGTGCGTCATCAGCCCTGAGAGGACCGGGCTTTGCGGTGCATACAACTGGATGGACTGCAAGGCCTCCTATGAGATCAACCCCACTGGTCCCAACCAGCCCGTGGAAAAGGGCGAGGTGATTGATCCCAAACTGGGTCAGTTTAAGGGGGTCAATGAGTTCGTGTACAAGGCATCGCGCCAGGCCATCGAGTACTACAACTTTTACAGCGTGGTGCATGCCCCCATGACCACTTGTGGATGCTGTGAGTGTATTTGTGCGGTGCTACCCGGGTGTAACGGTGTCATGACGGTTCACCGTGACTACACAGGGGACACCCCGGTGGGAATGAAGTTTACCACCTTGGCTGGAATGATAGGTGGAGGGCAGTCTTCGCCTGGATTTGTGGGTCATTCAAAATACAACATCACCCAGCGAAAATTCATAGCGGGTGACGGTGGGCTGCTCCGCATGGTCTGGATGCCCAAGTCCCTGAAGGAAGAGATCAGAGACCGTCTGATTAAGAGGGGCGAGGAGCTCGGGGTGCCTGACCTGATCGATCGTATTGCAGACGAGACAGTGGGTACCACAGAAGAGGAGATACTCCCCTTCCTGAAGGAAAAGGATCATCCTGCGCTTAAGATGGATCCTATTGTTGGTTGATCACCCCTAGAAGGGGTTTTTACTGGTAACCTAATTTATACACGTAGGAGAGATAGATATGGGGTTGACTGGAATTCAGATCTTCAAGTTGCTTCCTAAAACCAACTGCGGGGAATGCGGAGTCCCCACCTGCCTGGCATTTGCCATGAATCTGGCCTCTGGCAAGGCAGAGCTTGATGCCTGCCCGTATGTCTCCGACGAGGCCCGTGAAAAGCTGGCAGAGGCTTCTGCTCCTCCCATAAGGCCTGTGGCCATTGGAGCCGGGCCAAGGGCGTTCAAGGTTGGTGGTGAATTGGTGCTTTTCCGTCACGAGAAGACCTTTTACAATCCCACCGCCATTGCCGCCCTGGTGAGCTCTGATGTGGACCAAGATACCCTTGACCAGAAGCTAAAGGCCTGGAATGCGTTTCAGTATGAGAGGGTAGGCCTCAACCTCAGGCCCGAGCTTGTGGCCTTGAAGGATGCTGGCAATGGCACGGGGTTTGTGGATGCGGCAAAGAAGATCGCAGAGGAGAGTGAGTTTGGCCTTGTTCTCATGACAGAGAACATGGACAACATGAAGGCCGCTGCCGAGGCCTGCGCCTTCAAGAGGCCGCTTCTCTATGCTGCAACGCCTGACAATGTGGAAGAGATGGGCAATCTGGCCAAGGAGAAAGGACTTCCCCTGGCCGTAAAGGCCTCTAGCATTGATGAGCTCATGGGGCTTACTGAAAAGCTCACAGGCATGGGGCTCAAAGACCTTGTCCTTGACTCGGGTGCCAGAGAGATGAAACAGCTCTTCGAAGACCAGGTGGCCATTAGGAGGGCGCCTCTAAAGGCAGGGGTCAAGGCACTCGGCTTTCCCACCATCACATTCCCCTGTGAGATGGCCTCAAATCTGGACATGGAGACCGTGATTGCGGCCATGCTGGTTGCCAAGTATGCGGGGATCGTGGTGCTATCGGATTTCAAGGGAGAAAACCTGTTCCCGTTGCTGCTTGAGCGGCTGAATATCTTTACAGATCCACAGCGGCCCATGACCGTGACCGAGGGCATATACGAGATTGGCACACCAGACGAGAACTCACCAGTGCTGGTCACCACAAATTTCTCCCTCACCTATTTTATCGTGAGCGGCGAGATAGAGGCCAGCAGGGTTCCGAGCTGGTTATTGATCATGGATACCGAGGGCCTCTCTGTCATGACCGCTTGGGCAGCGGGCAAGTTTGTGGGTGATGCAGTGGGCATGTTCGTAAAGAAATGCGGTATTGCCGACAAGATCAGTCACCGCAAGATCATCATCCCTGGTTATGCCGCTGCCATCAGCGGTGATCTGGAGGAGGAATTGCCTGACTGGGAGGTGATAATCGGACCCAGAGATGCCTCTTTGATACCCAAGTTTTTGAGGGAGATGGTTGGCTGATGAGTTTTTAAACCAAAACAATTTGCAAGGGAGAGTATTCATGCTGCTGATCGGTGAAAATCTCAATGTGATCAACCGTGTGATAGGGAGGGCCTTCAAGGAAAAGGATCCGGGGCCCATTGCCGAAGAGGCCAAGAGGCAGAAAGAAAAGGGCATGGACTGGATCGACATCAATCTGGGGCCAGCAAGGAAGGGTGGACCTGAACTGATGGAATTCGTGGTCAAGACCGTCCAAGAGGCCATCGGTGACACACCCCCTCTATGCCTGGACACATCCAACATAGAGGCTATGGAGGCAGGTCTGGCGGTCCACAAGGGAAGGGCCATCATCAATTCCATCATGTGCCGCCCAGAGCGCTATGAAAAGCTGATTCCGCTGGCCGTCAAGTACAATGCCCAGATGATTGCCCTAATGTGGGGACCTGAGGGGCTTCCCAGGGATGAGAATGAAAGGGCGGCCTTGGCCGTGGAGCTCATTTATGCAGCAAATGAGGCTGGAATACCGAATGAGGACATATTTGTGGACGGGGTGGTCACACCGGTCAATATCCAACAGCCCCAGCTCGTAAGCCTCCTGAACTTCATGGACATGTTGCAGGACATAGCGCCAGGTGTAAAGTCCACCTGCGGACTGTCCAACATTTCCAATGGGGTGCCAGACCACCTGCGCCCCATATTGAATCAGACTTACATGGTCATGCTGGAGCGCAAAGGCATGTACTCCTGCATAGCTGATGCATACGATGACAAGCTCCATGCCATTGCCAGGGGCCAGCGGCCTGATATCGTTGAGGTTATCCACAAGGTGATGGACGGAGAGGATATCGATATGGATTCCTTGTCCAAGGAGATGCAGGATTACGTCAAGACCGCTCGGGTGATCCTGGGCCATACCCTTTTCTCGGATTCTTGGCTGGAGCTTTAGGGTTTTTTAACCAGAGCCGGTTTCATGTGAAACAGGACCTCCCTGGCTGCCAAACCATTTCAGGACACGGCGGCAGGGAGGTTCTTTTTTAGGAAAGAGATTTAATGCTGGGGTTTCTGGGCAGGTGGCTTAAGATCTACCGCGAGGAGGTGGGGCTGTTCTTGTGGTCAGCCCTACTCCTTTTTCTGATCCGAAGCTCCAATGTGATTCTGAACAACTTCGCTGAAACCGCCTTCCTGAAACGATACGGTATCACCTACCTCCCCCTCATGTACATGGTCAACTCCGTTGCCACCTTTATGATAATGGGGCTTATGGGGCCTTTGATAGCACGGTTAAGGGGGAGTCGCCTCCTTTCCCTGCTTCTCCTTTTCTGTGGGTGCTCCATAGCCGGGATAAGGCTCTTGATTCCCACTGGGCTTGCCTTCGTATACCCGCTCCTTTTCGTGATGAAGACCCAATACGAGGTGATGCTCGGCCTCTTTTTCTGGAACCTCGTAAATGATCTTTTTAACACGCGCCAATCCAAGCGCATCTTTCCGCTGATTACAGCCGGAGGGGTGCTCGGGGCGGTTTGTGGGAGCCTTGCAACACCTGTTGTGGCAGGATTCGTGGCCTTGGACAACCTGCTCTTTGTATATCTTTGCACCACTGGAGCAGGCGCAGTCTCGGTCTTCCTGATGGCAAAGCACTATCCATCACTCTTGTTGGGGGAAGGAAAGGCAAAGAGGGTAAAAAAGAGGAGTGGGGTAATAGAGGAGGTGCGGCGCATCATACCCATGTTGCGAGAGTCAAGACTCCTCAAGATATTGATTTTTTTGACTTTACTGCCCAATTTGGTCATACCCCTCATGAACTTTCAGTTTAACTTTGCGGTGGATCAGGCATTTGCCACCGAGGGAGGCATGCTCGCCTTTTTTGGGTACTTCAGGGGTGTGCTCAACATGGTGAGCTTTGTGATACTACTCTTTGTAGGTCGGCTCTATGGGAGGTGGGGGATCCCTATGGCCCTGATGTTCCACCCTGCCAATTATGCCATAGCATTTGGGGCTTTTTTATTGAGATTTGACCTCTACTCGGCAGTATATGCCAGGATTTCCACGAACATCATTCGCACCACCATAAACAATCCTGCAAGGGCGGTCCTCATGGGGCTGTTTCCTTCTTCTGCAAGGGCCGTGGTTAGGCCTTTTTTGAGAGGCACGGTGGTTCGTGTGGGCACCCTTGCCGGCTCTGGCATGGTGATGATCAGCGAACGCCTGTTCCATCCCAGGTTTCTCTCTGTGGTGGCCCTGATAATCGTGGGGGGCTGGCTCTATACAGTGAGGGTCCTTAGGAAGCAATATTCCAGGATACTCCTTGACCTGATATCCAAGAATGTCCTGGACCTTCGAATCATGGATCAGGATGAAGTGGCCCAGATATTTCAGGACAAAAAGGCCCTCTCTCAATTGACCCAGTCCTTCTTGTCTTCCAAAGGCCGGGAAGCCGTGTGGTATGTGGACTTTTTGAGGTCCTTGAAGATCCCGGATTTTGAGGTGTTGGTGCTGGAGGCGGCAAGGGATGAGACCAGGCCCCCGGAGGTTAGGTTGAAGTTGATCTCCATGCTGGGCCCTGGGGTGGCCCAAGAGGTCACCCTCCTCCTGGAAGATATCTCAAGAAAGGGGACGATCTCTGTGGTGAGAGAGGCGGCCCGGGTGGGGGCAGGCCTTGACCACGAAAAGGCGAAAGATTTCTTAAGGAAATTATTTAAAGAATCTTCCGACCCCATGATAAGGGCTTATTGCATAAAGGGCCTATATGGAGAGGCTCCACAGACGTATCAGCCCATCATTGAGGAGTGGCTCAACTCTGATGTCCCTGAGGAGCGTATAGCAGGCGTTGTGGCAGCGGGTGGAAGCAGAGACCCTAGATATATTCGGCCCCTCCACAAAATACTTATGGAAGAGCATAGAGAAGAAGTTATTTGCGCTGTCCTGGAGGCGCTCCTAGAGCTACAGGACCAGGAGGTGGAAGAGCTGGGCGCCAGATTCCTCGGCCACAGATCCGCAAAAGTGCGTTATGCGGCCCTAAAGGCCATGGAGATCCATGATGACCAGGAGCTGGAGCTCATTATAGCCCTACTGGATGACCCCCACCAAGAGGTGGTGGCCCTGGCAAAGGAAAAAATTCTTAAGGCACCACACCAAAACATGGAGCTCCTGATAGAGCACCTCACCTTACCCAGGAGAAAGGTGAGGGAAGGGCTTTTCGAGATCCTGGGCCACCTGGGTATGAAGGATCTGGATGTCTATAGATTTATCAAGGGTCAGACCATAAAGGCATACGAGCAACTGGCCATTAAGGAGGCCGTGGACTTGCTGGGATCTGGTGAGATTCAGGAGCTCCTCAAGCGCCACATGGAAGAGAAGAAGGACTTTTTTGTTGACAATATAATGCGAGTGTTGGTGCTCCATGATCCCAGCGATGACATGAAGATCATATGGAGGGGGATAAATTCACCTGATTCCCGAGAGAGGGCCAATGCCTTGGAGGCCTTTGAAGGGGCGCTGGACCGGTCTTTGGTGAAGATGATAATGCCCCTTTTGGAGGGGGACTCAGATCAAAGAACCCTTTTTGCGGGTAGAAGGCAATTTGATCTGCCCAGATTTTTTGACAAATGGTCCCTTATCAGGTACCTGTTACTGGACTCTGATTGGGTATCAGCCATCCTGGCCCTTGAGTTGGTTCGAAGGAGGGGAGTGGAAAAGCTCCCACAAGACGTGGTCCGGGACCTCCATGAGATAGAGGACCCCAGGGTGGTCGGGGTGGTCCAGTGTGTGTTGGGCCAAAGGGGTGAGCAACCGTGCCAAGAGGGCGCCGTAATGGAGAGAGAGATAAGTCTGCCTGATAGGATTCTCCATCTGAGGAAGATAGAGATCTTTGAGGGCTTGGCGGTGAGCGAACTGGCAGCAGTGGCCTCTGTGGCAAGGGAGGAGGTCCATGAGGCAGGAGTGGAGGTGATCCGAGAAGGTGAGAAGGGAGACACCTTTTACCTCATAGTGGAGGGAGAGGTCTCTGTGCTGAAGGCCCACACAGGGGGCATCCAACTGGAGTTGGACCGGATCGGTGCAGGTGACTACTTTGGCGAGATGGCGCTGTTTGAAGACATTGAGCGCTCTGCCACCATCAAGACCCTTACCAAATCGCGGTTCCTGGTGTTGGACAAACAGGAATTCAGGGAAATCGTAAGGGAATTTCCTGAAATTGCACTTCATATCTGCAGGGTCCTGGGCAGAAGAATCAGGAAGCTCCACGAAAAGTTTAAGGGAATGGATGGAGAAGGAGGCCTTGGTTGATGCAGATTGGCATCCTCACGTTCAGAGGCAAGGACTATCATCCCAACATGAGGCTGATTCAAGAGGCTTCAAAGCTTGGCCACCATGTGGTACTATTGAACCCCAAGGCCTGCTTCTCTTCTCTGGTAAAGCCTCCATATCAGGTGTCGTGTGATTCACCTGATAGGAGAATCCATGTGCTGATCCCACGGGTGGGGGCTGGAATTGACGATTACACCTTGGGCCTTGTAAGACACTTTGAGCTAATGGGGGTCAGGGTGATCAATGGTAGCAGTGCCATTGAAAAGGCAAGAGACAAATTCAGGAGCCTGCAGGAATTGGCCGGGAAAGGGATTGAGGTGGTGGAGAGCTGTTATGTAAATAATGCAGAAAACCTGAAGGAGGCGGTGGAACACCTGGGCGGCTATCCTGTGGTGTTGAAGATGAAGTCAAGCAGGCAGGGCAGAGGTGTGACCCTGTTAAGCTCTGAAGAGGCGGCGCTCTTCATCGTAGAAAACCTGAGAGAGCCGGGCCTGGGAATCATTCTTCAGAGGTTTTACCCCAACGAGGGAAGAGAGGACGTGCGGATCCTTGTGGTGGGTAAAGAGGCTGTCGCTGCCGCCATTATGAAGCCCAAGGAGGGAGAGTTTCGCTCCAATGTGCACTTGGGAGGCAAGGGGGCTGCCATTGACCCTGATCCAGGTCTTAAATCTTTAGCGGTAAGGGCAACAAAGGCCCTTGGCCTGGAGGTGGCAGGTGTGGACTTGGTGGTAACAGGGACAGGCCGGGCAATGGTGATGGAAGTAAACTATGCACCAGGATTCCGCGGGCTTGAGTCAGCCACTGGGACAAATGTGGGGGCTAGCATTATCCGTTATGTGGAAAAGTGCTGTGGGGAGGTTTAGATGAGAATAGCCTTTCTGATGGATCGCCTTGAGACCATTAACCCTGTGAACGAGACCACCAGCCACTTGATGTATGAATGCAACGAAAGGGGCCACACCGTCTATTTCCTGGAGCCCCATGATGTCTATATCAGAAAGAATGAAGTGGTCGCCAGGATGAGAAATATCAGTGTGCCCAGCGGAATGTCCATGAAGAGGTACTGGCGAGAGATAATAAGATGCCTCAAGAAGGAAGAGCTGATCTTTGAATCTGTTACTGACCTGGACGTTCTTTTCCTGCGAAAAAACCCTCCCCTCGTCTATCAGACAATGGAGTTCCTGGAGCCTGTGGGTGAGAAGGTGTTCATGATCAACAGCACCCGGGGCCAGATACTTGCCAACAGCAAGCTCTACATACTGAACTTCCCTGACATTATCCCCGAGACACATGTCTCAAGGGATCCGGTTCGCCTGAGAAAGATAATTGATGACTTTGGCGGTGCCATGGTGATCAAGCCGCTTCAGAGGTACGGAGGAGAGGGTGTCATAAAGGTAAGCATAAAAGACCGGGAAAACCTCAACTCACTCATTAACTACTATGTGAGGGCCTACAGGTCTTATGAAGAACGCGAGCCCATCATGGTGCAGGAATACCTGGAGGAGGTGCAGTACCAGGGAGATGTGAGGATACTTCTGCTCAATGGCGAGATCCTGGGGGCCATGAAGCGAAGACCCAGGCTGGGGGATTTTAGGGCCAACATACACGCAGGGGGGAGGGCGTACAAACACCAGGTAACGGAAAAGGAAAGGGAGATCTGTGCCGCCATCAGGGACCGATTGGTCCAGGAT
>JALVMN010000093.1:16618-17126 GCA_027027005.1 Desulfobacterales bacterium
GGAGCCTGTGGGTGAGAAGGTGTTCATGATCAACAGCACCCGGGGCCAGATACTTGCCAACAGCAAGCTCTACATACTGAACTTCCCTGACATTATCCCCGAGACACATGTCTCAAGGGATCCGGTCCGCCTGAGAAAGATAATTGATGACTTTGGCGGTGCCATGGTGATCAAGCCGCTTCAGAGGTACGGAGGAGAGGGTGTCATAAAGGTAAGCATAAAAGACCGGGAAAACCTCAACTCACTCATTAACTACTATGTGAGGGCCTACAGGTCTTATGAAGAACGCGAGCCCATCATGGTGCAGGAATACCTGGAGGAGGTGCAGTACCAGGGAGATGTGAGGATACTTCTGCTCAATGGCGAGATCCTGGGGGCCATGAAGCGAAGACCCAGGCTGGGGGATTTTAGGGCCAACATACACGCAGGGGGGAGGGCGTACAAACACCAGGTAACGGAAAAGGAAAGGGAGATCTGTGCCGCCATCAGGGACCGATTGGTCCAGGAT
>JALVMN010000094.1 GCA_027027005.1 Desulfobacterales bacterium
GCGCACCGAGACAAAGGTGGGCACCATGGGGGGGTTTTTCAAGCTCAACCCAAAGGTAGACGACCTTCCAGACAAGCTCTCCATAAAGATTAACGGCATCAGGCTGATGGTCATGGGAGGGGTCAAGAAGGGAGGGGCCGGCTGTATTTGCCCTGAGAGCACCCTGCTAAAAAGTCTGGTCAGGCATATCGTCCTTGCCAGGGATGAAGTGGTGGTGCTTGACATGGAGGCTGGCCTTGAGCACCTGGGAAGGGGCACGGCCATGGCCGTGGATTGCCTGATAGTGGTGGTAGAGCCGGGGAGGCGAAGCATTGAGACGGCCTACCAGGTCCGGAAACTTGCTGCTGACATCGGGATAAAAAATTTGGCCTTTGTGGGCAACAAGATTCGCTCTCCGGAAGACGAAAGTTTCTTGAAAAGGGAAATGGCAGGCATGGAATTTCTGGGCTTCATCCCCTTTAGAAATTCCATCATAGAGGCTGATCTGGAAGGAAGGGCCCCGTTTTCAAAGGACCAGGAGATCCTGAAGCTTGTAAGCAACATGATTGAGGGCCTGAAGGAGAACTGAACCAGCCTGGAGGGGCAAGATAACCTGACGGCTGCCATGGAAAAGAGAACCAAGATCAAGGAGATTCTGGCTATCCCCCTTGAGCAACTAACCGGCCAAGAAGGGGAGAAGGAATTTGTTGTCATGGGATGGGTGCGGACCCGCCGTGACTCAAAGGCCGGATTTTCGTTCCTGGAGATAAACGACGGCTCCTCTCTGGCAAATCTCCAGGTAATAGCCGAATCCACTCTCCCCAACTACGAGACCGAGATATTGAGGCTCACCACCGGGTGTTCGGTCAAGGTAAAAGGTGCCCTGGTCCCCTCGCCCGGAAAGGGCCAGAACGTGGAGCTGAGGGCAAAGGGGATTGAGGTAATAGGGTGGGCGAGCCCGGATAACTATCCCTTGCAGAAGAAGCGCCACTCCTTTGAATTCCTGCGCACCATTGCTCATCTCAGGCCCAGGACCAACACCTTTGGGGCAGTGGCAAGGGTGAGGAACGCCCTGAGCTACGCAATACACACCTTTTTCCAGGAGCGCGGCTTCTTCTATGTGCACACCCCGATAATCACTGGGAGCGATTGTGAGGGGGCCGGCCGTATGTTCAAGGTGACCACCCTTGATCTTGACTCTGTGCCACGAAGGGACGGCCAGGTGGACTATTCCAGGGACTTTTTTGGCCAGCCCGCAAACCTAACCGTGAGCGGGCAGCTGGAGATAGAGGCCTATGCCTTGGCCCTGGGCGATGTATATACCTTCGGGCCCACCTTCAGGGCTGAAGACTCACACACCTCACGGCATCTTTCGGAATTCTGGATGGTGGAACCAGAGATGGCCTTCTGCGATCTTGATGGCGATGTGGAGTTGGCCCAGGAATTACTCACCTTTGTCTTGAGATGGGTGCTGGAGAGGTGCAAAGAGGATCTGGAATTTTTTGAAAAATGGATCCAAAACGGCCTGATTCAGACCTTGGAAGATGTGGCCTCTAAAGGATTTGAGAGGCTCACTTATACAGAGGCCATTGAGATCCTTTCCGGTGCTCCAAAGGAGTTCGAGTTTCCGGTTAAATGGGGCGCAGATATCCAGAGCGAGCACGAGAGGTATTTGTGCGAGGAGGTGTTCAAACGCCCTGTGGTGATCACCGACTACCCCAAGGCCATAAAGCCTTTCTACATGAAATTGAATCCTGACCAAGAAACAGTCAGGGCAATGGACTTACTGGTGCCCGGGATAGGGGAGATTATCGGAGGCAGTGAGCGCGAAGACCGCTATGAGGTGCTTTCGGGCAGGATGGAGGAATCGGGCCTGAATCCCGATGACTACTGGTGGTACCTGGAGCTCC
>JALVMN010000095.1 GCA_027027005.1 Desulfobacterales bacterium
GAAGACGACACGAAGCTATCGCCCAGGGTAGGCCTCTCATTCCTGGCAACAGAGTTTTTGAAGCTCAGGGTGAACTATGGAGAGGCCTTCAAGATGCCCACTGCTGACCAATTAGCCGCAGACTATGTTGTATGGGGCACCAGGTATGTTGGCAACCCTGATCTGGACCCTGAAAAAAGCAGGACCTATGAAATAGGGGCTGACCTTGGTTACAAGACATTGAGATTTGGTCTAACTTACTTCCATACCAAGCTCAAAGACAAGATCCAGCGCACGACCACTCCAGGAGGGGACAGGACATGGGAAAATGTGGGCAAGGCCACTGTGAGCGGCATAGAGGGCCGATTTTCGGTTGATCTGGGAGAAGTATTCGACTGGCCACTGGAGGTGCGCCCATATGTTTCTCTGGTTTATCTCACAAAATACCAAGATGAAGAGACAAACCAGGATCTCTTATATACTTCAGATACACACCTTTCCTATGGCCTTACACTCTCAGACCCAGAAGCGGGCCTCAATGCGAACCTCAATCTTGCCTATGTAGGTGACCAGAAAATCGAGGACTGGGAAAGCGGTCTTTGGCCAACCCCTGTGATCAACAAAAGTGGATTTACTGTTGCCAATCTTACCATTGAAAAACAGCTTTTGGATTTTGAAAAACTTGGCAAGCTCACATTAAAAGGTGAGGTGGAGAATCTTTTCAACAAGGACTATGAGTATGTCAAAGGCTATCCCATGCCAGGAAGGTCCTTTTTCCTGGGCCTTAGATACGATTTCTAGCACCACCAGGGGGCAGATCATCAACCCGACGACTAACCTGATCTGCCCCAAATGGGGTTTCCAGTAAGGTGTTATCATGGAGCTAAAAAGTCTGTTTTTGGGTGTAATTTTTGCTGTAGTCATTTTTGCCTTCAAGGGTGGAATAGGCCTGGGTTATTTCTTGGCGCGAAGAAAGCACATGGCCACTTCGATCCTTGCTGTTTTACTTTTTGCCGGTGTCTATTTCGCCTTGTTTGAGGCAGGATATCTCCTTACAAGGAAAGTAGCCTTCATAGTTCACCTGGAGCTTATCCAAGCCATGTTAAGATATGCCATGCTGATCCACACCCTCCTTGCAGGAGGGCTGTTCTTCTGGGGCCTCTGTCTGCTTAGGGGCAACTCGAAGGGATGGCAGAGAAGTTATGGTTGGGCCGCCCTTGTAACACCTTGCCCGGTTTGTCTCTCCATAATATTCATTATCATAGCGATACTTAATTCCTACTTCACAGATACATCACACATGGCCCTGCTTGGAGCTTATCTGTTGTTTATTTCCATAGCCCTGGCAACCGCAGTTGGGGTGGTGGCCCTCCAGGCAAAGAGTGACATAGACTATTCAAAGGCCATGGGAATTACCATGATGGCCCTTGCCTCATACTTCCTGCTGGCTGTGATCATAATGCCTCAGTTCAAGGATGTGGATAAGATTTATAGGCTTGCAGCCCACAAGGCACAAGGTGAAAAGACTCAGCATGGAAATTTGATCGTTGCCTCAATCCTCGTGGTGGGGGCATGGCTTAGTGGATTCTTGGGGATGCGGGCAAAGATAAAGAGGGCGGTCAAATGAACATCGGCGCTGTTTTAAAATCATTCATATACATTATTTCATCTTCCCTCCTCTACCCTGTGTTGTTCTTGTTATCCCTATTGGTTTTATGGACCTTGGCCGCTGCAGGAGGATTTATGGCTGAGTGGGTGGAGCGGGCCAAGATCAGGCCGTATGACCTTGACGGCCTGGTCAATGCCCTTAATGGAGGGAGCTTGAAGGGCATGGTTTCCCATGCGGTGATGGAATACGTACAGGTATGTAAAGGCGTGGTGGCCAAGGAATCAGTTACACTTG
>JALVMN010000096.1 GCA_027027005.1 Desulfobacterales bacterium
GTATTTGTGCGAGGAGGTGTTCAAGCGCCCTGTGGTGATCACCGACTACCCCAAGGCCATAAAGCCTTTTTACATGAAATTGAATCCTGACCAAGAAACAGTCAGGGCAATGGACCTACTGGTGCCCGGGATAGGGGAGATTATCGGAGGCAGTGAGCGCGAAGACCGCTATGAGGTGCTTTCGGGCAGGATGGAGGAATCGGGCCTGAATCCCGATGACTACTGGTGGTACCTGGAGCTCCGCAAGTTCGGTTCTGCACCACACGCAGGCTTTGGGCTAGGTTTTGAGCGATTGGTTCAGTTTGTAACCGGAATGAGAAATATTCGAGACGTGATCCCCTTTCCCAGAACCCCTGGAAACATCGAGTTTTGATCCCTATCAATCTCCAGCCGACGGGTTCTTTGGGGTCTGCCGACCAGGCAGGCAATTGACAATATTTTTCCAGGGACTACCGGATCTTGTAGTCTCTGCGTGCTGATTCCGAGTTTCTAAACAGGAATGAGCTGGCAACCAGATCGAAAGCCCATGGAGAAAATTCATGAAGATAGTTAGAAAGGCCCTTCAGCAGGGGGCAGAGGATGCTAGGGGGCTCGTTGTGGTCATAGATGTCTTCAGGGCCTTTACATGTGCCCCCATGTTTTTCCACATGGGAGCAAGGCGTCTATTGCTTGAAGAGGACCCGGATAGGGCCGTCTCATTGAAGAAAGAGATACCCGATAGCATCTTGGTGGGTGAGGTGAATGAGGTGCCCATTGAGGGAAGTGATGCCGGCAACTCCCCTTCGGAGATCCTCCGCCTGGGTGAGGAGTTTTTTAAGGGGCGGGTGGTTATACATCGGACCACTGCAGGAGTAAGGGGGGCGGTTGCAGCCCACAAATCTGCCCAAGAGGTGGTGGCAGGGAGTTTTGTGATGGCAAGGGCCATTGCAGATTATATTTTGCACAAGAACCCGGACACGGTCACCATTGTGGCAATGGGAGATCGGGCCAAGGCCCCTGCACCAGAAGATGAGGCCTGTGCCCACTACCTGGAGCATCTCCTCTGCGGGACCGCCTATGATCACCTTCGCTCACTTGAAAACATAGTCTTTCAGCCCACTGCCCAGAAGTTTATCCAGGGCCTCAAGCCCTATCTTCCACCAGAGGATCCCATATTTTGTCTTCAACGCGATATATTTGATATGGTATTAAGAGTTGAAAAAAAGGACCAAAGGCTTTACCTTGTGCCGGTAGAGGGTTAAACCTGCCCCGGTGAAATTGCAAACGCCGGGGCCTTTTTCATTAGGTGTGTGTCAAATACCTGGGATTCAACCAAATCTATTCTACTAAACCGCCTGTTTGCCCGATGTAGGGATTGATCGCACTAAAAACTTGAGGGGCCACAGAGAAATGGGAGATCATAGCAAGAGCGATTCTAGACCACGAAAAAAGAAATTGTATGATCAGGTGATATTCAGGGACTGGTGTAAGTCTTGCGGCATATGTGCCGCCTTTTGCCCAAAGCAGATCATAGGCCGAAACAGTGCTGGCGAGCCTGTGGTGGAACGCCCCGATGAGTGCATAGGCTGCAGATTCTGTGAAACCCACTGCCCTGATTTTGCCATCACCATAATTGACCGAAACCAGGAAGAAAGGAAATAGATCTCAATGGCTGACAGACCTTCTGGCAAAAAAGGCTTTGTACAAGGGAATGAGGCCATTGCCGAGGCCGCTCTAATGGCTGGATGCAGGTTTTTTGCTGGATATCCCATAACGCCTGCCTCAGAGATAGCTGAGGTGTTATCTGTAAGGATGCCTCAAGAGGGGGGGGTATTCATCCAGATGGAAGACGAGATAGCCAGTATGGGTGCAGTGGTCGGGGCTTCCCTTGCCGGGGTCAAAAGCATGACGGCCACCAGCGGCCCTGGGTTTTCCCTCATGCAGGAAAACCTTGGCTTTGCATGCATTGCAGAAGTCCCTTGTGTGGTGGTAAATGTCATGAGGGGTGGACCCAGCACGGGTCTTCCCACAAATCCTGCCCAGGGGGATGTGATGCAGGCCCGGTGGGGCACACACGGCGACCACCCCATCATAGTGCTTGCCGTCTCAACAGTCCAAGAGTGCTATGAATTGACCATCGAGGCCTTCAATCTCTCAGAGAAGTACCGGGTGCCCGTGATTCTCCTCTCAGATGAGTGTGTCTCCCACACCAGAGAAACCGTTTGGATCCCTGATCCCAAATCAGTCAACGTAATTGACCGCATTACCCCTAGCATGCCTCCCGAGTGGTATCTGCCTTATGCGGATAACGCAAGAGGTGTGCCTCCCATGGCGGCATTCGGGGATGGGTACAGATACCATGTGACAGGGCTGGTTCACGATGTCCGGGGCTTCCCCACCCAACGGGCCGACGAAATAGAGGCATTCATGAAGCGGCTCTTCCGAAAGATCACCCTGGGCCTCTCCGAAATCCAAAAGACAGAGGGCTTTATGCTGGACGATGCCAGGGTGGCGGTTGTGGCCTATGGCTCTGTGGCCCGCTCTGCCAAAAGGGCCGTGCTCCAGGCCAGGGAGAGAAGAATCAAGGCAGGCCTCCTCCAGTTAAAAACCCTCTTTCCCTTCCCAAGACCGGCCGTGGAAGAGGTGCTCCGGCAGTGCCACTCGGTGCTGGTCCCTGAGATGAACATGGGCCAGATGAGCAGGGAAGTCAAAAGGGTAAACCAGACAAAGTGTGTGGTCAAAAAATACACCCGCATAGACGGCCAACTCATCACGCCTGAAGAGATACTCAGGGAGCTTATGAAGCTATGAGCCGAGGCCCTCTGACTTGAGACATTCTCTGCAGAGCCTCTCCCCTTCCACCTCTTCCAGCTTCGACCTCATGGTGGGCTCTCCACACCTGTCGCACGCCACGGAGGGTTCTATGGTTGCCTTGGGTGGGACAGGGATGGAGACCTCTCTTACTGAAAAAAGCTCGTTTTGGGGGAGAGAGAGGATCTTACGGGTCTTTTCCTCTCTGTTCATGGGATGTTGAGTCTCCCCTTTGGGAGGGTCTATGACCCCAGCCCTCAGTGCCACCCTGACACCCCTTCCTGATTCCCTGTCAATGAAGATGAAGACCTGTTTTCCGTAATCCTTGTGGATGAGATTCCCCTTGCCAAAGGTGCACCCGGTCAAGACCTGGACTGCATCCACCCCACAGGCATCGTTTTCCACAATGGCAACCAGCTCTTCGTCTGAGGCCCTTCTTTGGTGTAGCTCCTCAAGACCTGCCTTGGAGGCCCTGTACCCAATGGCAAGCCCTGGACAAACATGGCCGTGGAACTCCACGCACCTCCTGAAATCCTCTGGCATCTCCTGAACAATCCTTTCCATGGCAGCTCTCTTTTCCCTCCACTCATCTTGTGGTGTTATGGCTCATTTTCCAAAAAATTCTTCTCCCATGATTTGACACCTATTCCCACCGACCTATATAGTAATTTTAGCTTGGAGTGAGACAATGGAAAAAGGAAAAATAAAGCTCCACCATAAGTCCCTGATTCACCAGGGGCGGGTCTTCAAGCTGTTTCGTGAGGACATAACGCTACCCAACGGCCTCCGTATGCACATGGACGTTATCAGGCACCCGGGAGCAGCCGCCATAGTGGCCCTCAGGGACACCGACAGCGTTGTCTTGCTTCGACAGTACCGCTATGCCGCAGGCCAATACCTCTGGGAAGTGCCGGCAGGCACCCTTTCCCCTGGAGAGCCCCCCCTGGAGTGCGCCAAAAGGGAGCTCAGGGAAGAGACAGGTTTTGAGGCAGGCCACTGGGAAGAATTGGGCCGCATCGTCCCCCTTCCCGCCTACTCTGATGAAACCATCTACATCTTTCTTGCTCAGGACTTGAGGGAAACATCACAGGAGCTTGACCGGGACGAAATCCTGGAGGTTCACCTGGTTGCCTTGGCCGATGTTGATTCAATGATACTGGATGGCCAAATCAAGGATTCAAAGACCATTTCCTCCCTCACCCTGGCACGTCTGTGGCTTGCTAAGGCAGGTCCCCGGACTCCTGTTTGAACATCCTGTAATACTCCATGACCCTCTTTACAAATCTCTGGGTTTCCTGGATGGGAGGGACTCCCCCACATGCTTCTACCCTTCCTGGCCCGGCGTTGTAAGCGGCAACTGCCAGCACCTTTTGATTATTGAACCTCTTCAGCAGGTGGCTGAGGTATCGGGCACCTCCCAGTATGTTTTGCTCCGGGTTAAATGGGTTTTTGACTCCCACATCCCTTGCAGTCTCCATGGTGAGTTGCATGAGCCCTAATGCACCTTTTTGGGAAACTGCCCCCCTTTGAAACCTTGATTCGGCCATGATAACCGCCTTGAGGAGCGGGGCCTCAATCCCGTAATGTGAGGCTGCATCAATGATCAAGTGCTCGTATTTGAGTATGGTGGCCAACAGCCGCCCATGGTCAAAGTTGCCCTTGTTGCGCTTTGATACAGGCGCAACACCAGGAAAACGCAAATACCCTTCCTCGTCCTTAAAACCGTAGATCTCCCCCATGGCCCTGGAAACCACTGTAAATTGAAAGAGGCAGCAGAGAAGGCAGAGCCACAACAGACCCTTGGGCCATAGTGGGGGCTTATGGGATTGCGGATATTTCATTGTCCAGGCAAAGGCTCCTCCCTCGGGGCAGATCTCTTTACAATAATGGAAAGCATTCGAATTATCTCTTTGTTTTGCTCGATTATTTGGTCGTATTTTCGGAGCATCTCGTCGTACTTGGCGGCTAATTGCTTGTTTTGCTGGTATAGGAGGCCCAGGGCCTTGGTGGTATAGAGGGTCCCGAGGGCAGCCTGCCCTAGCTTATAGTCAGAGCTCACTGAACTGTAGGGGGTGGGAGGCTTGAGTGCCTCGTATTCTCTGCTAAATTCATCCAGCAACTCTTCCAGCGGATCTGCAAGCCCTGCCCCGGCCAATCCCAGGACAAGAAACACCATCCCCCCGATAAACAATATCTTTTTCATGGGTCCTGCCCCTCCCGTGCTCATTCAAATCCTCTTTGGTATTCTTTGCAGTCCTATTTTCGGGACCTATTGCCTTTTGCTTTTGGAACGTAGACGAATTTCCAGTCACTGTACGTCTTGGCCTTTTCAAAGTGGGAATACTCCTCGGGAAACTGACCCGTCTTCAACGGCCTGTCTTTACTCTTGCTGAAAACCCCCTTTATCCCTCCTCTTGAATCCAGGATAAGCCCCCACTTGCCATCTTCGGTCATGGGGTCCGGGTAGATCTTTCTCAAGTGTCTCTTTAGGGTCATGTATCTAGGATCTTTGAGCAGGTCTTCCAGGGAACTGGGATATGATTTTGGCCTACCGCTCGGTGCCCTCTCATAATAAGAACCTATGGCCCTCCTGATACGGTCGCCTCTGAAAAGGAGTTCTGCTTCCTTTTCTCTTTTTACAATGGTGCTCCAATAGGTGCTGGCGCCGGTCAGTGCAATACCGGTTACCACCACCAACACCAGGGCGCCGATATATGTAAACCCACCCTGTTTTTTGGTTATCCAGGGAATTTGAGTTGGAATAGACCCGTCCATTTGCGGTCACCACTCATTGTAGGGAGTCCCGTTCAACCCTACGAGATCACTACCGCTTTTCACATCATAGACTCCACCCTCTTCCCCTTCGGGTGGAATAGTAATCCAGGTGGAGGATGACTTGGTAAAGGGGTCCTGGGGGATCGCCCTCAGATAACGCTCCTCCACCAGGACCTCCAGGCTCTCAGGATACCTGCCGTGGTCGGCATAGTATTGATCTATCACATCCCGCATCACAAACAGGCTCCTCCTGAGAGAGGTCTCCTTTGCCCTGATGAGGGTCTTTTGAAAGCTGGGTTGGGCAATGGTGGCCAGGATCCCAATGATGCTCAGGACTATCATCATCTCTATCAATGTATATCCCGGCGATTTCATCAACCCTCTCTTAAGATGACCTACCAATCCCTATAATAG
>JALVMN010000097.1 GCA_027027005.1 Desulfobacterales bacterium
GGAGCAGGACCACCGAGAGGCCTCCTATGCACCAAAGCTTGACAAGACAATGGCAAAGGTGGATTGGACCTTGGCTGCCTCCCAGGTGGCTGCCCGAATCAGGGCCTTTGATCCCTGGCCGGGTGCATGGGCAGTTCTCGAAGGCAAGGCCATAAAGCTCTTTTCCGCATTTGTGGCCGATGCCGCTACCACCACGAAACATCCCGGCAGGATTGCAGAGGTGGAAGAAAGTTGCATCATGGTGGAGACAGGGGCTGGTTTGGTGGGGATCAGGGAACTCCAGGCACCAGGAAAAAGGCGCCTCAAGGCGGCCGAATTTGTCAGAGGCTCCAGGTTGTCAGAAAATGCGGTGTTTGAATAGTGTAGAGGCAGGTTACCCAAGGGCCGCTGTGACCAAAGGGGAGAAAACAGGGCATTCCGATTCAACCCCGTTGAATGGAAAGCCGTTTCTGGCCCTCCTCATAGTTTCGTGTTTCGCCCTGATGGGCCTGGCTTTCCTTCTTTGGTGGGTACCCTATGTGGGTCTTCAAAACATCCACCCCAGCTTGCCCCTCATCCTGGCCATATGTTTGGGCTCAGTAGTGACCTTTGGGCTGGGCGGCGCCCTAACCCTGATTTTCACCATCTTGTGGGGAAAGAATCTATTCATAAATCGCAAGGTCAGGGGGGTGGTGATCCGATTCCTCTTCCCCCTCCTGGTGGTGCTGGGAAAACTGTTCGGCATGAGCAAGGACGAGGTCAGGCGTTCCTTTATCTCTGTAAACAATCGCCTGGTCCTTGCAGAGGCCAGGAAGGTCCAGCCTGAAAAACTCCTTATCTTGCTCCCACACTGCCTCCAGTTCCACGAATGTGCTGTGCGAATTACGGGAGACATTGAGAACTGTAAGGCATGCGGCAAGTGCAAGATAAAAGACCTTGTGGCCATCTCCAGGAAATATCGTGTCTCCATATCAGTGGCCACGGGCGGGACGCTTGCCAGAAGAATCGTTGTGGAAACCAGGCCTGAGATGATAATAGGGGTTGCATGCGAGCGGGATCTCACCAGCGGGATCCAGGACACATATCCGATACCGGTCTATGGAATACTCAACCGCAGGCCTTTTGGGCCGTGTTTCGATACTGATGTTGACTTGAGCCTGGTAGAAGATGGAATTTTATCTTTCTTGAAAAATGAAAACCACGAACCCAAGGGATCTGGCCCTCGCAGCACTCAAGGGCTTTGACCAAGACCTCACCCCGCCTCCCGAATTTTTAACCAAGGTTGCACAGAGAAAAGCAGGGATGAGTCGCCGTGACAGGGCCTTGGCCTTTAATCTGGCCCAGAGTGTAATCAGATGGAGGCTCAGGCTGGACTGGATACTGGGCCTTTACGTGGAAAGGTCCCTGTCAAGGGTGCATCCTCAGGTGCTAAACATCCTGCGTCTGGCCCTTTACCAAATCCTTTTTCTAGAGAAAATTCCAGAATCCGCAGCAGTTAATGAGGCGGTAAACCAGGCAAAACGCCATGGGTTCGGGCATTCCGCAGGCTTTGTAAACGGGGTCTTGCGCAATATAGTCAGGGGCCGAAACCAGATCACCTATCCTGACAGGGGCCGCGATCTTGTAAAATTCTTGGCCGTTTATTACTCGTATCCACAATGGCTCGTAAAGATGTGGACCGATGAACTGGGGCCTAAAGAGGCAGAGGCAATGATGGAAGCGTTGAATAGAGTCCCCCAGGTGGTCTTAAGGGTGAACACCCTCAGGACTACCAGAGAGGAGCTTGCAGAACGCCTGGACCAGGAAGGGGTCCAGGTGGAGCCCACCAGGTTTTCCCCTTTTGGGTTAAAGGTGGTGGATGCCTCGGTTGATCTTGACAAGACCC
>JALVMN010000098.1 GCA_027027005.1 Desulfobacterales bacterium
CTTGAACAAGCCCTCGGCAGATACCCAAAGACAGTGGTGATGAAGGCGATTCACAAGGTGCTCGATGCCCTGAGGGCGGACATAAGGGCCGGCAGGATAGAATCTGATGGGGAGTTGGACCAGGAGGCCATTGAGGAAAGGATCCTGGGTGAGGTGGAAACACTTGATCGCCCAAGCCTGATCCCGGTAATCAATGCCACGGGTGTGGTGGTGCACACCAATCTGGGGCGTTCGCTCCTTGCAGAGCGCGTGATCCAGCGATTCGGCCCGGGGGCGGGCAGATACAGTAATCTGGAATACGACCTGGAGCAGGGAAAGAGGGGGAGCCGATACGTCCATGTCCGGGAGATCCTGAGGGAACTAACAGACGCAGAAGACGCAATGGTGGTGAACAATAATGCCGCCGCAGTACTCATAAGTCTTGAGACCCTGGCAAAGGGGCGCCAGGTGGTGGTTTCCCGAGGTGAGTTGGTGGAGATAGGCGGATCTTTCAGGATACCTGAGGTCATGCGGAAAAGCGGGGCCATCATGGTGGAGGTTGGGGCCACCAACAAGACCCATCTTCGGGATTATGAAGAGGCCGTAGGGCCTGATACCGCCTTGCTCCTCAAGGTCCACCAGAGTAATTTCCAGATAGTCGGGTTCACTCAGGATGTGGGAACAGCTCAACTGGTGGAGCTCGGGAGAAGATACGGCATTCCTGTAATGGAAGACCTGGGCAGTGGATGCTTCATTGATTTTTCACACTATGGTCTGATGAAGGAACCCACGGTTCAAGAGGTCCTTGCCCAAGGGGTGGACCTTGTCACGTTCAGCGGAGACAAGCTCCTGGGTGGGCCCCAGGCGGGCATCATCTTGGGGCGAAAGGACATTGTGGAGGCCATCCGCAAAAATCAGCTAAACAGGGCCTTGAGGATCGACAAACTTACCCTACTGGCCCTGGAAGAAACCCTGCGGCTCTACAGGGATGAGGCCCGGGCCATGCGCGAAATTCCAACCCTCAAGATGATATGCCAACCCTACCAGGAGATCAGGTCCAGGGCCAATCGGCTGAGGAGAAGGGTAGGGAGGTTGGACCAAGGCAATTTTTCCATAGAAATGAGGGATGGCAACTCAAAGGTGGGTGGGGGGGCCTTGCCGTTGCTGGAGTTGCCCACCCGGCTCATCTGCCTCGTGCCTGGGAAATTGACGGCACATGTCATGGAGGCCTGGCTGAGGGCCTATGAGCCGCCGATAATTGTTAGGGTTGAAAAGGAAAGGGTTGTGCTTGATGTAAGGACTATACTGGATGATGAATTTCCTGTGGTGGCAGGGGCAATAAGAAGACTGGCCAAACTTGAATAGAAAAGGCTGGGGAAGCGTCCATTCAAAAGAGAACTGCCCCAGCCCTTTGTCTCAATTCAGGGTGGCTAGATGCTCTCCTTGAGGGCCTTTGCAGGGCGGAACCTTACGGTCTTGCTCGCCTTGATCTTGATGATCTCACCTGTCTGGGGATTTCTGCCTTTCCTGGCCTTTCTCTTGGCTACGACGAAGGAGCCGAATCCGGCCAAAGCCAGTTTGCCTTCCTTTTTGAGAGCCTTTTTTGCAATGTCTATGAATGCGTTCAGGGTCCTTTCCGTGTCGGCCTTTGTGAGATCAGTGACTCTAGCGATTTCAGAAATCAATTCAGCTTTTGTCATAGTCTGCCCCCTTCTCTGAATGTTCAAGTAATCTCTTGGCTCGCCCACCCCTGGCAGGCAATCACCCAAAAAACACCCGGCCGGATTGAGTTCTATTCCTCCCCCCTTTCCTGATTAAGATTCGCCTGGAATTGGCCAGGGAAAACCCCTGCCATAGTGGTGAAAGTGTTTAAGATTTCAGGTTATGTATTCTTTACTGCCTAAAATCAGGGCAGGTTATTTTAATCCTTGGGCCTTGTGAAGCTCCTCCTCTGCCTTCAGGGGGGCAGAGAGGCAGTGCCAAGGCATTGATAGGTTGAAGCGGTGAGCACCAAACGAGTTACCAATTAACACAATCCATTGGATCACTCAAGAAAAAATCAGGAGTTTTGGGCCTCTCCAGGAGGCACAAAGACCTCTGCGCTGTCGGCCGCAGGAAGAGACTCCACATAAATGGACTGGCTGGGAAAGGCAAAGGATGTGCCGGCGGCCTCCACGATCTCCTTTATCTTGTAGGCCAGTCTCTCTTTGATCTCCAGCCATTCACCCCACGAGGTGGTCTTGGTGAAGCAATAGACCATGATGTCAATGGATGAATCGCTGAACCGATCAATCCTCACAAAGGTAGGAACCTCTGGAGGCTTTGAAAACTCCTCGGATTGCAGGATATAATTTTCAATTTCATCCCTTATCTTTCTGAGCTGCTCAATGGTGGTCCGGTATTCCACCCCTATCATCCAGTAGATACGGCGATGGGTCATTGCGGAGAAGTTAGTGAGAGAGTTGTCAGAAAGCTGGGAGTTGGGGACAAATACCGGGGCCTTATCAAAGCGTCTGACAAGGGTGGAGCGAAATCCTATGTTCTCCACAGTGCCTTCCACCACGCCATCCACCCGGATCCAATCGCCCTTTGTGAAGCGCTTCTCACCGATTACAAGGATGCCTGAGATGAGATTCTTGAACAAATCCTGGGCGCCAAGGGCCACGGCAAGTCCGAATAGGCCAAGGCCTGCAATTATGGGGGCCACCTTGATGCCCCAGATCTCCAGGATGGTTGCGACCCCAAGGAAGCCGAGTATTATCTTTGTGGCCTTTATGAGCCAGTCCACCATGGCCGCCCCCAGGATCCTTTCGAGATGGTAGAAGATCACAGAAAGGGGCCTGATCAGATTGATGGCGATCCAGAAAATGACAATAACCACCAGGGACCTGACCGTGTTGTCTGCTATCTGCGCCAAGGCCCCGCTCAGCGGGAGGAAGTTGGTGGCAAAAAACACCCCCATGACCACCGGGATAAAGGCAATGGGCTTTTTCAATACCTGGATGGCTTCGTCATCAAGCTCGGTCTTTGTCCTGGCCGAAAAGGCCGCCAGCCTGTTTACCACCACCCGGGCAAAGAGGCGTCTTATTATCAAAAATCCCAAGAAGATGAGGAGTGCAAGCAAGATCCTCCCTATATCTATTCCATAGAGCCCCTTGTGCCAGACATCCACTACCAATGTCCAAAATTCCTTTAGCCCTTGCACGCCACCACCTCGAAACCAGAGCTGATCTGCCAATCCCCTACTTTTTCAAAGGGAGGGCTGTTTGCCAAAGTTTTTTTGAAAAAGAAAGCCCATCAGCCAAAAATTTTTGGCTGATGGGCGGGAGGATAGGCTCGGGGAGAGGAAAAGTCAATGCTGTTAAGAAGTGATGGGCCTCAGTCCTTTACCCCTAGGTGAATCTCCTCTTCGGTAATCGCTCTTTTTGCCTGTTCCACGGTCTCAGTGCGCCTCCTGAGCTTGACGCTCAAGATATTGTAACCCTCGTCCAGGAGCTTTATGAGCCGGCGCCTTAACTCGGCTTGGGCCGGAGGAATGTCGGGATAAGTGATCTTCCTCCAGGTCTGGACCTCCTCTTCCACCCTGAGCCGTTCCTTGCCCAGGTCAGAATAGCCCTGGGCAGGCTCTGAAGGCGTAGGGGCCTCTTTCTTTTCTTCATCTGAAGATAGAAAGAGCCTTGAAAGGCGCTCCAGCTCTCGTTCTCTGGTGTTATCTTGCATTTTCTATATTCTCCGTAAAAGGCAGAAGGCTAATTCAGATACTCACTATGTATGCCGCTCTCGGAGTGTCTGTCAATCTTCTTCTTGGTCGGAGGATGACATTGATATTCCATATCCCTCAAAGGCCATGGCCTCCACCATTTCCTGGTAAAGGGAACCCTGCTCTTCCTCTTGAAGGGTGTCGGGCTCTGAAATCAATGAGGGGGACGCGGGTTGCTGTGCGCTCTCCACATATTGCTCTGCAGTGGTCATGAGTTCCCGTGCCGGGTCAGCAGCTTCTTGCAAGGCGGGCTGTCTGACCATATGGCCGTTCAGGATCTCTTGGGCTAGATTTTCATAGTCCTTGTATCCGATGGAGCGCTTGTCATACTCGGTGATGGGCAACCCATAGTCCACGGTCTCCCGCAGCCTGATGTTGTAACGGATCACGGTCTCGAACACATTGTCGCCGAACCTCTCCTTGACCTTCTCCATCACTTGGCGGGAGTACCTGGTCCTGAAGTCAAACATGGTTATCAGCGCCCTGGGCTCCACTTGGTGGCCGAGTTTGTCCTTCATCATCAGGATGATTTCCATGAGCTTTGATACCCCGCGCAGCGAAAACAGGCTCAAATCTATAGGGATTATCACCTGCTGGGCAGCCCTGAGGGCATTGAAGGACAGATGCCCTATGCTGGGAGGGCAGTCAATCACCACAAAATCGTATGGTGTCCTGAGATAGTCGATGGCCCGCTTTAGCCGCTCCTCTCTCCCCTCAACGCCTGCCAACTCCTGTTCCACGGCGCTCAGCATGGCGCTGGAAGGGGCCAGGTCCAGATTTTCCTTTACAGGGATAAGGATGTCTTCAATGGTGAAGTGGTTGTATTCTCCTGCCTTGATTACGTCATACATGGTCCTTTCAAGGGTGGAGGGATCCACACTAAGGCCCATGGTGGCATGGGCTTGGGGATCAAAATCAATGATCAACACCCTCTTGCCCTTCACTGCAAGTGACGAGGAAAGATTGATGGCCGTGGTGGTCTTGCCGCAACCCCCTTTTTGGTTTGCTACTGCTATTACTTTCATTTTCCCCCTCTCTGTTTATTGGAAATTTTTGTAAGTTGGATGGAAGATTTTAACTAGCCCCACACAAAGGTTGGAATACGGGTGTTTCCTAGCAGAATGGGTAGAGATGGTCAAGACAAAATTTCAATATATTGTGTTTTTTTGGAGAGGAATAACTAGTTATTGTATGGGAGCCTGAGTGGCCAGCACTTATTATTTGGACCTTGAGCTCTTTACTGCAAGTATCACCCCCGAGATTATCAGGACCAGGATGGCTGCAAGCTGGGTCGGGGTCATCTGGGTTCCCCAAAGCAGCCCCCTATCGTCACCCCTGAAGCGCTCCACCACAAGCCTTGCAAAACTGTGGAGCACCAGGAACCATAACAGTATCTGCCCCTGATATTTCCTCTTGCCTCGCAACCAAATGAGAACACCAAAGATGACAAACCCTCCCAGTGAGGAGTAAAGCTGGGTGGGATGGAGAGGCACATTGAGGGGGGCGAGGCAATTGGGGTCAGTAAAGACCACGGAAAAGGGATGAGTTGAAGGCTTTCCGTAGCAGCACCCTGCCATGAAGCAGCCTATACGCCCTATGGCCTGGCCAAGGGCTGTGCCAGGGGCCCAGAGGTCTCCTGCCTCCCACATGGAAAGATCATGTTTCTTGGTGTAATAGAAAAGGGCTGCCACAGCGCCCACCACGGCGCCGTGAAAAACAAGCCCCCCGCGCCAAATCATGGGGATCTCCAGGGGATGGGCACTGAAGTGCCCCCAGTTCATGACCACATAAAGGAGGCGGGATGTGATCAGGCCAGTTCCTGCCATGATAAAGGCCATGTCAAAGACCTGCTGTGACCCGATGCCTTGCTCTCTGCCCAGGCGGACCGTCACAAAGAGTGCGGCAACAAAGCCCAGAGCCACAAAAAGGCCGTAGGTGTGGATGGTTATTGGACCTATTGTAATCAGATTGGGAAACAAGTCTGCTCCTTGAAATCAGGCCCTGGCCTTGAACAACAAGAAGTAGGCCAGAGAAAGAGTGCCAATGGTTATGGCAGAATCTGCCACATTGAATGCAGGCCAGTGATAGGTGCCCACATGAAAGTCCAGGAAATCCATCACACTACCAAGGCGCACCCTGTCAATCAGGTTGCCGATGGCCCCTCCCAGTATAAGGGCTATGGACA
>JALVMN010000099.1 GCA_027027005.1 Desulfobacterales bacterium
CTCCAAAGCGGTACAGAAGGGGCGCCCACGGGGAATACATGGCCCCTCGAAACACCCTTGCCGCTGTGGATGGACTTAGGGTCCGCGAGTTCCCAAGGTGCCGCGAAAACGCTCTCTGTTGTGGAGCAGGGGGAGGCGTTATGGACTCATTTCCTGAATTTTCCTTGGCAACTGCCCGCGCCAGGGTTGAAGAAGCCATGGATATGGGAATAGATGCCATTGTCACTGCGTGCCCCTTTTGTTTAGACAACCTTTCAGCTGCCTCCAAGAGCGGCAATTACAAGATAGAAGTTTACGACATAACCGAGATCTTGGCCCACTCCCTTGGATTGGAAGACCCATGATTCCAGAACAAGCATATAAAGAACTACAAGATGTGGTAGGAAGTCCTTTTGTCTCAAAGGCCCCAGAGATTTGCAGGGCTTACAGCCTAAAGCAAAGGGGCTTTTACAATGCAGAGGCAAGGCTCCTAGGGACACATCCTGCCTGCGTGGTGCTGCCTGCTGACACTGGACAAGTTCAGGCAATAGTGGATGTGGCAAGGCGTCACTCCATCCCTTACACCCCCTCCAGCACCTTCTGGTTTGTCCAATCAGGCCCCCGCTCAAAGGATGTGCTCTTCATTGACCTCAAAAGGCTCAACCAGTTTCACATAGACCCCAAGAACATGAATGCCACTGTGGGGCCCGGGGTAATCTATGCCCAACTCCAGGCCGAGGCCTTGAAACACGGCCTTTACACAATGGTGCCTGGCGGAGGTTCCCAGGCAAGCGTGGTGGCAAATCACATCTCCTGGGGCTTCTCTCCCTTGAACTATCGTCTGGGTATGGCAAACAGGAGAATCATGGGAGTTGAATGGGTTCTTCCTGACGGAAGGCTGCTGAAGCTGGGCTCCCTGGCTACTGGCGAAGATCCGTTCTGGGGCGAAGGACCCGGACCGGATCTCCGGGGTCTCCTTCGTGGGAGCATCGGTTGGTTCGGCTCCCTGGGGATTGTGACTAAGATGTGCATAAGACTATTTCCCTTCCAGCCCAAGCCACTTGTTCCCAAGGGGATCGGTCCAAATACGTACCTGGAATTTCCAAAGGACAGGATCAAGTGGTATAACTTCCTACTTCCTTCCCTCCAGGCCTTGGTGGATATGATGTATGAGATTGGGCATGCCGGGATAGCAGCCGCTGTCATGAGGGTCCCTGAACTGTGGCGACACATCGCCAAGGCCTCCTCCAAGGAAGAGCTGTGGGAGCGCATAGCTTCCACCAACCAAGGACAAAGAGAGAGCAGCAATCAGCACCTCCTCAGGGTGCTTCTGGTGGGCTTTACCTCTTCAAGGCAACTCCAATACGAAGAAAAGGTATTGCTTGCAATTGCCGACCGCCACAAGGCCCAAAGACGCCCGGCCCGGCAGAGGGACCACTCCTGGATACAGAGCTCTGACTCTGTGTCCATGTGGTGGGTTACAGGTTCGTTCATGTCTGTTACAGGACAAGTGGACAGTCTTGATTGCGCAGTAAAGACCTCAGAAAAGCTTAGAGACCTCAAAAGACGCTACACTCCCCCCACCTTGGATGATAACGGTGACCCTGGCTGGTTCCAACTAAATGAGATGGGACACTGTGGTTATCTGGAATTCCTGAATTACTGGGACCCCCATGATACCGAAGAAATGATCCACAAGGTCGACCAATATTATCACATTGAAGGGCCAAAAGAGCTGATAGACTCTGGGGCCTTGAGCTTCTTTATTCAGACCAACAGCCCCCTCTCCCTTGACGGCCCCAACTATGGCCCCAATTACCACCGCTGGGCCCGCAAGATAAAACAAACCCTCGACCCTCAAGGTTTATCCAATCCCCCGGGAATCCTGGATGCAATGGATCAAGCCACTGAAAAGGCACCGTGGCTCAAGCGGTTCAAGGACTGGTGGGAGGAGTGAAGCCTCAGTAGGGTGGATCTTCAAGGATCAATTCCTCCCTGTGACCGAACCCGACCTCGTTGTTGATGAAATAGATTCGCCAGGGCTTTAGTCTATAAAACTTCACCTTGGCCACCTTTTCCATGACCACCCTGCCAAGTTTGTGAGGGGCCAGTAGAAAATCGGCCACGGTTGGAAATTTTTTTATGTAAAGCTTTGCCAGATTGAGGTTTTCCATTATGGAGCCCACCTGTTCAACCGTTCCGTGGAGCTGAATCCCCTTTATGGTGAGCCAGTCATGATAGTCCTCATTAATGGTGCCTGCGACCTTGGGATTTCGGGCCAGGTTCTGGCTGTGGCGGCTGGTGGGGCTGCTGAGGTAAAAGATGTCAAACCTCTTGTTTACATAGAATACGGTTGCAGCGTGCGGGATCTGATCCCTCTCGGTAGCAAGCGAAATGGTGTTGTGGGAGGCCATAAATTCCAATACGGCCTTTCTTAAATCTTTGTGGTCCATCTTGATTTTCCTTGACTCCCCGGTAGGCCACAATAGCTAGAAACTTCATTTACCAGAATCTCGGCAGGATTGAAAGCCAAGGCGCCCTTTTCCAATACATCTACAAGAGAGCCTTGTCAAAGTTTTGACAGGCTAGTGGCATGTGTTATGTCCAAAAAACATGGTTTTAGGATGCTCCTAGGGAATGAGTAATTGGGAGGGGGTAATGGAAAAACTACAACACGTCTTCTTCTGCCGGTTTCTCCTTCTCGAAGATTTCCCAGAGACGCACGTCCGTACCCAGGGTGACTATTTTGATCGTCTCGTCCCAGTTGACAATCTCAGGTGCGCCGTACTTCCCTTCCTCAAGATGGTACCGCTCTACGTACTCCCTCTCCGGGAACACCAGGATGTATTCGGCCACACCGAATTTCTCATAGACCCTTTTCTTCTCTCTGCGGTCCTTGACCTCTGTTGCCGGGGAGACCACCTCTATCACCAGATCAGGGACACCGTTGACGGCCTGCTCGCCTATTTTGGCCGTGTCGCACACCACGAACACATCAGGCTGGACCACGTTGTGCTCGTCCAGCACCACATCGGTGGGGGATGTAAATCCCCTACAACCCTTGTGGGCCTCCAGGTAGTTATAAATCCGACCCGCTATATTCCAGACGACTCGCTGGTGTTTCGTGCTTGGGGCTGGTGTCATGTTGTACGCCGCACCCTCAATCAGCTCCCAGCGCTCCTCGTCAGGCCAGGTCAAATAGTCCTGGTAAGTGTATTTACCTCCTTTTTTCAGGGGCACCGGCATAAGCATACTCCTGCCTGACATGTACCAGCCTAAATTTCTATATCTCCAATTACAACTATCGTCACTTGGACCAAAAATGTCAAGTTTATGGCGCCTCCGGCGGCCCGAGCGGGACGAGATTGCGAGATTTTCGGGTACTCGTACTGTGTTTTGGTGGAGTGTGGGGTGTAAGGCGAGGAGTTTTGACACAGTGGCCAATTTATGATACTTTAATGGTGAATATTTAATGGAGGATGGTCCATATGGAAGCCAATAGGAAACTTGAGGTGAAATTGAGGGGAAGGAGATTTCAAATCAGCTACAATGAGGCTACTCAATTTCTGAAAAACACCGCCCTTTCAGGGCCTAACACTAAAAGAGGCAAGGCCCCCAACTACTTCGTAGTTGTCGATGACAGGAAAATTCCAATTAAGCAAGCTCTTAAAGCAATTATGGACAAAAAAGGGTTGGACCTTACTATCTTGGACGTAACAACAAAGGATGCTGTAGGCCTTTTCAGGCGGCTGGAGTTTCCGATAGTGGTGGAAAGGGGTCGAAGGGGTTCAAAAGCTGATATACTCAAGTATGCTGGAATGTTTGCTTTTGACGGTTCTTCAGTTGCGGACAAGAGGAGGCTATATGATACTCCTTGATACCTCTTTCATCGTGTCCTTGCTCAATAGCCGGGATGTCCACCACAAGAAGGCTGTTGAAATACTAGAGAGGTCTCCTGAGGATGAGACTCTGGGAACCCATTCTTTGGTCGTCCAGGAAACCATTAGCGTTATTGCCAGAAAATCCAGGGAGCAGACTTTTGACTGTAGGGAATGGTTGACCAAAATCGAAGAATTCTTTGAAAGCCTGAGGGTCCTGGATCTTGCTCCCACCACACGGGATGTCCTGAAGATCATCGCTGATTCGGACTGTGAATTGAGTTACGTTGATAGTGTTCTTGTTTTGGCCAACCGCCACCTGAGGGCGCCAATCCTTACATTTGACAATGCGTTGCAAAGGATGTGTAACAGTTGGAGAATGCATAAAGAGGGGTGACAAGAACCCTTGAGGGGCCCATGAAAATACGACGTCGTGAGAAGGCCCAGGATCGACGATTTCTGTGCAGGCTATACCTGAGTATTCGCTGCTAGTAACCTGGATGGGGTTTGGTAGGCGATTCCTTGCCGCCGGTCGGTAGGCTGCTCCGCAATTACGTTAAGGAGCCTCAGACCGTCCCTGAGAAGGGCTATTTTCTCCGGTCTCTGCTCCTGCCTAAGTGCCTCGATTAGGGCGTTACGGATTTCCTCGGGACTGTCTGGAAGGGAGGGTGTTCGATCCGGACCGCCTGCCCGCCAAAGAGGACATGATGAATGATGCGGCAGGCCTGGACAGGAAGCAAACCGTATTTTCAGGGGAGTATCAAACCAGAGAAGAGCGGGAACGAGAGCTGAAGAACTTCGGGGCTGAGTTTGACCAGCCTATATTTATCAGGCCTCACCATAGGCAGCGGGATGATGAGGCCTGATGATTCCTAATGGTCCCAATCATCGAACAGGCTCCGTTCAGAATTCCCAGGGTCGGTGTCGTCGTAATAGTCGTCCATACGGTGACTATAGCTAATATAACAAAAAAGAGCTTCGTAAGCGGGATCGGAAAGAACCTCATCTTCCCCTTCCCACTCCTCCATAAACTCTTCAAACTCTTCCCTGTTGTCATGTGACTTTTTGCTTTTCTCCTTCTCAGGGTCTGGCTTCAATAATTTCTTCACAGTGCTCCAGAAGAACATATTGCACCACCTCTTTCCTTTGGTTTTGTCTGAAGCTCATGGTATCACCTCTTTTTCGTTTTCCTCGCTTGCCCGGGTAATGGGGAGGCTCAGGTCGTCTGATACTCAATCTTACAGGCGTCGGTAACCCGGTGTGAAGCATCAAGAACTTCCAACAAGATCAGATTCCTGGACTCGTCATAGTCCAGAATTACACCCGGCTTGTCTTCGTCACTCTCCACAACCCGGACATCCTCCTTAAAGATAACGGTCAACGTGTCCGTCTTGTGGTCGTAAGAAATTTTCATGACGCATCCCTCCAATACTTCTCTATCTTACTGGTGCGATAAGCAGTAACAACTTCCGAAGGCTCGCGGTCCACGTCCACGAAGACGCGAACGAGGTAAGTTTTATCCGCGAACACGATTCTCGATGGGAGAACATCCCGGCCTGGTCGCACCTAGAAACGCTGTTCGGGCCTCGTAAGAACCTCATGCACAGCCTGGGTGCTGATCCCGCGCCGTTCCATCTCGAAACTAGCATGGCTCGTCAAGACATAGTTTATTAGCGGTTCCGCCATACCTACTTAGTGGCCTACACCTCTCCCTTGGGAGCACCTTCTGCTCCCCCTGTCTCCCACTATCGGCATTCTGGACTCAGTTGTCAAGTTATCCGCCCGTCTCGGCTCCTGAGAGGGACCAGAATAGACGCTTCTTGCCTAGTCCCTTGTCCCAGCTTCTTGGCTTGACCACCCTAGTCTTTGACGATCAACATGAGTAGTATGAGTGTGCGGCAGAAACAGGTGCGTAATCCGATTCAATCTGGCCACTGAATCCTATTCATTCCGGCCACCCAATCCTAAGGAAAGTGGCCACCCAATCCGATTTTATCCGGCCATTTTTATCCGGATTTAAGAATCCACTTATCACA
>JALVMN010000100.1 GCA_027027005.1 Desulfobacterales bacterium
GTGCGATGTTTTATCGCTTGCGTCAGATATCTTATTCATGGATTCATTTAGCTTCTCCATGGATTGGTTGGCGCTCTGCACAGTTTTCCTGGTCTGCTTCATAAGGACATCTGCCTGTGAAGCATTCTCTGCATTCTGCTTAGTCATCGAAGCGATCTCATCCAAAGACGCGGATATTTCTTCAATGGACGAGGCCTGTTTGGAGGCTCCCTCAGCCAACGATTGGCTGGTTGCAGAGATCTGGTTAGAGCCGGAAGAAACATCAGAGGCAAGTTTGTCTAAGTCAGTTATAATGTTATAAAGACGGCGCGTCGTCCTCCGCAACGAAAATGCAAGTGAACCAATAATGATTGCACAGGTGAGGAAACAGAACAAGGCAATCCCCCATCTAAACCATACCTGAGCCCCATAGTATCGGTGGGCATCAAAGATATACCCCAATGTTCCTATCACCTTGCCGCTGAAATCCTTAATAGGCATGGCTGCGATGAAATAATTCCCCGCTCTGCTTGTAACCAAGCCCTGCTTCCCTTTATGGAGAAAGGCCGGGGTGAGGACTTGTCTGGAGAGATTCTTATCTGTAGAGGAAATCCATATAAACTCATCTCCAAGTGGAGGATGTTTTGAAGAATCCCGACATCTGGTCGCAATGGGCAGGAATTCCTTGTTCATGAACAAGGAGATGGCCTCTCCTTTTCCTGTAATACTATATTTCACCCATGGTAGGGTTGTGGAAAGGACCTCGACAGAGCCTAGATATTTTCCTGTCCTGTCCAGGATTGGAGCAATCCCCCGAATAGCAAACCCGCCTCTTCCTATCTCAATTCCGGTTATGGGCTTGTGGTCGCCTTTGCTTATGGTGAGGATGGTATTTCTAAAAGAAGAGAGGTCGTCGCTCACATTTTGGGACTTCTTCCACAGCCTGACCAGGCTTCTTGCGGGTGGGAGATGAAAATGTATCCGAAAGCTCTTGCCATAAACAGCCTTGTAGCCTTCCTGAATAGAAGAAAAGTAAGCGCGGAGTTGTTCTCTGGCCTTGGCAAGGTAAGGATCTCTTGCATCGTGAATATTTCCCTTGTAAGCGGTCTTGTACGCCTCTATGACAGCGTCGGCCCTGCTGAAGAGGGACGCAAGAGCCAGCATTTTTCTGGCGATTCGCTCTTGGTTCACCTCTATGACGTTGATTTTCCTCTTAAATGCGTCATCCAGTGAATCCCTGATGAGGCATGTTACCACAAAGTTGCCGAAGATAAATAGGGCCACTGCAGCCCCTATTACCAAGACACTCACAGGCACTATCAACCGAGTGGTAAGCTTTTTTTTCATCAACATCTCTCGTCTCCTTCCCTTGCGTGTTGTATAGGAGTGCCGACGAATTGAAAATATTTTCAGAGCAAGACCTAGGCCAAGACAGAAATGTCTATTTAGTTTTCACCTGAATCCTAAGGATTGTGGCTGTGCAAGACCGGGACCATTGTGGGACCCCCGTAGGTAGGATAGCATAATTTTTTCTCTATCAAATGTAGGCGTCAAAGAATTCAAGGCCCACTTTTTTTGAACAAGGCAATGGCCAAAGCAGGTGGTTCCTAAAAGCGTCAAGTATGATACGATATTGCCGACCTATTGACACACACCTCCATCTGGGCTACTTCATAACTAACTGACACAAGATTTCCTGCCACATCGAATCAATGGGTTTGAAGTGAAAGGAGGGCCCCCATGGATCGCGTCAGCCGGGAAACTGCCCCCAAAGGGGGAGGGGGACCGAGCCTAGCCATGCATGGACAAGTTCGTGAGGATGCTGTCTTGCAAGCGATATGTACGGCAGCTCAGGGCTTTTTCGTTCAAAGGGCACACAACAGTTCGTTGAGAAAACTACTTGAGGACCTTGGGCAGGCTGTCCGGGTGAGCAGGGTCTATTTATTCGAGAACTGTGTAGACGACTCGGGGACCATCCTTACCAGCCAACGGGAAGAATGGGTGAAGCGGGGTATTGAGCCCCAGATTGATAATCCCGAGCTTCAGGCAGTGAGTTATGTTGAGGCTGGCTTCCAGAGATGGGTCAGGGAGCTGAGCAGGAGGAGGCCGATATTTGGTTTGGTAAGGGAGTTTCCTGAAACAGAACAGGCCCTGCTGAAGGCGCAAGACATTATTTCTATTGCTGTTGTCCCCATATTTGTGAAAGATGAGTGGTGGGGCTTTTTGGGTTTTGATGATTGTGAGAAAGAAAGGAGGTGGTCAGAGCACGAAATTCACACCTTGGCGCTAGCGGCCAATCTCATTGGAGCGTCTATATTGTTGAGAAAGGAGGAGGAGCTGCGCAAAGAAACTGAAACGAGATATCAAACAATCGTAGAGAGCAGCTTTGATGGCATCTATATTCATGAGACCGAAGGGGTTGTGTTTGTGAACAAAAGGTTATGCGAAATGCTTGGATATTCACAAGTTGAATTGCTTGGAAGATCCTTCTGGACCCTCTACCATCCTGATTATCAGCTATTTATTAGAAAAAGGGCTTGGGCTCGGATGGAGGGAGCAGCAGAGCCATCGTCATACGAGGCTGTAATGCTCCGCAAAGACGGCAGCCCACTGCCAGTGGAGGTGTGTGCAAGAGTTGTGACAGACAAGGAAGGCCGGCTGTCGTACATATGGGTAAGAGACCTAACAGAAAAAAAGGCTTCTGAGCAGGCCCTCAAACACGCTTATGAGCAGTACAGGAGTATATTTGATAATGCTATAGAAGGAATATTTCGAAGCACACCAGATGGAAAATTTGTAGCGGCTAACCCTGCTCTAGCTCGAATCTACGGATATGAAAGCCCTGAGCAGCTTATCGAAGAGGTAACAGATATTAGGACCCAGATATATGTTTATCCCCAGAAGAGAGAAGAATTTCTTGGAAGGATATCGGCAGGGGAGCATGTTAGAGACTATGAAATTGAGGCATTTAGGAAAGACGGCTCGAAGGTCCTTACTTCAGTCAGTGCTTACGGCATAAGGGACAAAGAGGGGAACCTGGTTTACATAGAAGGGTTCATTGAGGATATCACGGAGCGCAAGAGGGAAGAAGAGGAGCGAAAAAGATTGGAGGCCGAATACAGGCATGCCCAAAAAATGGAAGCCGTCGGGACACTTGCAGGTGGTATTGCCCATGATTTCAACAATCTCCTCCAGGCCATAATTGGCTATGCAGAGATGTCTTTGATGGAAGAAGATTTGAACGAGAGACACCGGGAAAACTTGAGACAAATATTGGTAAGTGCCAGAAGGGCCAGTGAGCTTACCCAACAGTTGTTGACGTTCAGTCGCAAAGTAGAGACCAGGCCCAGGCCGATTGATTTGAATCAGCAGGTAGCCCATGTGAGAAAACTTTTGGAGAGGGTCCTTCCCAGGATGATAGAGATCGATTTGCAGTTGAGTCCTGACCTGGCACCAATAAATGCAGACCCTGCGCAAATTGAACAAGTACTCATGAACCTGGCGGTAAATGCCCGCGATGCAATGCCAGAAGGAGGGAAGCTCATATTTGAGACACAGAATGTAATTCTTGACGAGCAATACTGCAATAGCCATGTTGGGGCACGCCCGGGGCGGTATGTGCTCCTATCTATAAGTGATACAGGAAGCGGGATGGACAAGGACACCCTTGAGCGCATATTTGAGCCCTTTTTTACTACCAAAGGACCTGATAAGGGCACGGGCCTTGGTCTCTCAATGGTATATGGAATAGTAAAGGCCCATTGTGGATACATAATGTGCTATAGCGAGCTTGGCCACGGGACAACCTTTAAGTTGTACTGGCCCGCTATTGAGAACGGTTTTGACACAGAAAAAGTGGAAGATCGGATAAATCTTACAAGGCTTAGAGGCAAAGAGACAATTCTGCTCGTGGATGACGAGGATCTCGTCCGCAGTGTCGGTGAAGAGATGTTAGAAAGATTCGGCTATCAGGTTCTGACAGCCCGGAGTGGAGAGGAGGCATTGGAAACTTACAAGAAAATGGGTAGGGATATTTCCCTCGTCATACTAGACCTGATAATGCCGGGCATGGGTGGGGCCAAGTGTTTGAATAAGCTGTTGACCATAGACCCAAACGCGAAGGTCTTGATAGCAAGTGGCTATTCTGAAGAAATTATTGCGAGAGGAAGGTCATTAGATGGTGCCAGGGGTTTTATAAGAAAACCCTATGTTCTTAGGGATCTTTTGGAAAGGATAAGAGATGTTCTTGATGGCTAGGGCAGGTTTTGTGTAGCACGGGAAGTAATCTGTTCAATGAGCTGGAACAAGATTTTTTTGATGGGCTTGGCTATATAATTGTCCATTCCTGCCTGTATGCATTTTTCTCTATCACCTTTCACTGCGTTTGTCCTCATGGCTATAAATGGATGGGCACGAGTTAGCAACTAGGGATGTAGTTTTATCCAGTAGGAGTTGACAAACAACCTCACATGGTTAAAAATTAATTTTCAAGATCTTGAAACCTTCAGTTTCGGAGGAAATCATGTATAGACCAATGGTCGTCTCTGGTTTGACGGTGGATCCTCTCACCAACAGCCCTATTGTAATATTAAAGGAAGTGGATGGAGATCAGACACTTCCCATTTGGATAGGGTTATTGGAAGCTACTGCAATTGCGAGCGAGCTGGAGGGGATCAAGTTTTCCAGGCCCATGACCCACGATTTATTTAAGAATCTCATGGAGATGGTGGATGTAAAGATCAAGAAGATCGAGGTCTGCGACCTGAGGAACAATACATATTACGCTTTGATTCACTTCACCCACCAGGGCAAAGAAATGTCCATTGACGCCCGCCCCAGCGATGCACTGGCCCTTTCACTAAGGGTAAAGGCCCCAATCTTTGTGGCCGAGGAAGTGCTCAAGAAATCCAGCCAGATCGACATGAAGGCCGAGCCCGAAGACAAGTCTGAACAGGGCAAGAAGTGGCAGGAGATCCTCGAGAGCCTGAATCCCGAAGATTTTGGAAAGTACAAGATGTGATCCAAGGAACAGGGCCCTGGAAGAGAGGAGGGCAGGGGGAATCATGTATGATTGATCTTCACACTCATTCCCTTTTCAGTGATGGAGAACTCATCCCTTCAGAGTTAGTGCGGAGAATGGAGGCCCTGGGCTATGAGGCCGTTGCAATAACAGACCATGCCGACTCCTCCACCCTGGACTTTGTGATCCCCCGAATAGTGAATGTGGCCCGGAAACTCAATGGGGTTCAGCCCGTAAAACTCATTCCCGGCATTGAACTTACCCACGTCCCTCCCCCTCTCATTAAGGGCCTGGTTTCAAGGGCAAGGGAGCTTGGGGCCGTTATAGTGGTGGTCCACGGGGAGACCGTGGTGGAACCTGTTGCCCCTGGCACCAACAGGGAGGGGATAGAGGCTGGGGCCGACTTGCTTGCCCACCCAGGCCTCATTACCATGGAGGACGCAGCACTAGCCGCTGAAAAGGGCGTGTACCTGGAGATCTCTGGCCGTCCAGGCCATGCCTTTGCAAATGGCCATGTCGCAAGGATTGCCCGGGAGACCGGCGCTCCATTGTTGCTCAATTCGGATGGCCACTCTCCCCGGGATTTCCTCTCCCGCTCCCTGGCCGAGGCCATAGCCCAGGGTTCAGGCCTTGGACCAGATGCCCTGGAGGAACTCTCGGCCAATGCCTCGCGCCTTGTAAGCTCCTTGAAGATACCAGGGGTTACCTAATAATCCTCCAAGCATCTCTTTGAATCATCCCTCTTTTTGTCTCAAGGCCCATGTGGTATAGAGCTTGTCCATGAAAAACCGAAATCACTTCGAGTATGTTGGAAACATCCATGTCCATTCCACTTACTCTGACGGGGCACTCCCTCCTTCTGGGATTGCAGCCATAGGGGCCAAGGTGGGGCTGGACTTCGTTATTCTCAATGATCACGACTTCATGGCAAAGGAGCTTCACCTTGAGGATGAAGGTTTTTACGGCTCAGTGCTCCTTCTGGTGGGCCTTGAGATCGGCGAACGCTACCACCACTACCTGGCCTTTGATCTCAAAGAGGCGGTCTTGGCCAAGGGGCTGTCGCCCCAGCAGGTGATAGACAGGGTGAATGCCCAAGGAGGCTTTGGGTTTTTGGCCCACCCCTTTGAAAAGGGCATGCCCTTTGTGGAAAAGTCGGTGGCCTATACATGGAATGATCTCAGCGTAAGCGGTTACACAGGGATTAGTATATGGAACTTTACATCAAGGTGGAAAGAGAGGGTTCGTTCTCCAATCCATGGCCTGGTGCTTTTGCTCTTCAAATCCCAGCTCCTTAAAGGGCCGAGCAAAAGGACTCTCAGGTTCTGGGATGATAGCTGTCAAAGGCGAAAGGTGGTGGCCATAGGAGGGTCTGACGCGCATGGATCAGAATTCACCTGGAAGGGAATCACAATCCGCCCCCTTTCCTACCACTACCTCCTGCGATCAATAAATATTCATATCCTGCTTTCTGAACCATTGAGTAAAGACTTCAATGTGGCAAAACAGCAGGTCTATGATGCCATGAGAAAGGGGAATCTTTGCATTGCCCACGACGCTTTGGCTCGCGCAGATGGATTCAGATTCTATTTTAAAAATGAATCTGGCGAGCAATGTTACGGCCAGGGGGATGAGGCCGGATTCAAGCCCGGCACTTTCGAGATAAAACTTCCAAGGTATGCGGAGGTGAGGCTGGTGAGAAACGGGGATGAGGAGAGCAGGAAAAGAGGAAAAAGGGTTTCAATCATCGCCCAACGGCCAGGGGTTTATCGGGTGGAGGCCTACCTAAAAGTGCCCTTCTTTGGGTGGCGGCCCTGGATCTTTTCAAACCCAATCTATTTGCGCTAGAAAACAATTACCCCCCTTTCCGGAGAAAGGGGGGCAAGGGGTGTGAAAGGAGGGGGAGTTATTTTTTGAATCTCAACCTTGAAAAAAGACCAGACAATGACTTCTGGGCCTTGCCTGTTGAACCCTCGTCTCCGGATATGCCCACCAACAGGCCCAGATCTTCGACTATGTCAGAGATGGTTTGGGCCTCTCTGTGAAGATCCCGGCTTGTTTCAGCGCTTTGCTTGGCTGTTGCCGTGTTCTCATGGGTGACCCTGTCCATCTGGAGTACCGCCTTGTTCAACAACTCGATTCCCTGGGCCTGTTCCTGTGAGGCGGCAGTGATCTCGTCCACCAGTTGGTCCACCTTGGTGATGCTCTCTGCCACCTCGTTGAATTCCTGGTTGGTCTCTGCCGAAAGCTGAGTGCCTTGTTCTATCTTCATGGCCGTATCTTCAAGCAACTGGGATGTGGTCTTGGCCGCTTCTGCCGCCCTCAGGGCAAGGCTTCGCACTTCATCAGCCACCACTGCAAAGCCTGCGCCAGCCTCTCCGGCTCGTGCCGCTTCCACCGCAGCATTGAGGGCCAGGAGATTTGTCTGGAACGCTATCTCATCTATGGTCTTGATGATGTCCTTTGTCTCGGCCGAGGCCTTCAATGTCTCTTCCATGGATTTTGTGAGGTTGATCATGGAGTTATTTGCATTGTGGATGGTGCCGGTTACCTGTTTGACCAGCTCGTTTGCCAGGTTTGCATTTTCGGCGTTCTGCTTGGTCATGGAAGAGATTTCCTCAAGGGAGGATGAAGTGTCTTCCAGGGCAGAGCTTTGCTGTTCAGAGCCCTTGGCGAGCTGCTGGCTGCTCTGGGCCTCGTTCTCTGCAAGTGACCTGAGCTCTGAGGAAGATTCCGTAAGCCTCATCACTGCCTTGTTCAAGGAGGAGAAGATATTCTGTACATTTTGTCTTATCATGAACATGGTGACTGTAAATACGATCACCAGTACACCCAGACCTCCTATCAGCATAGTTTTGAGGCGCTTTACCTTAGCGTAGGATGCCCTGTCCATGAGAAACACGGCCCGATTCATTTCCTTTAAAAGCGGAACATTATTTGAGGCTATGAATTGAAAGGCCGCGGTATCTCTCCGCCCTATCCATTCAAGAACATGTTCCTTGAAGGGCTTCCAGAGCTGCATCACCTTTGTGAGCTGCTTCTTGATATCAGGGTTCTGTGTTCCAGGGAGCGTGGTATAGTTTGACAGATTCAGATCCAGCGGGGCAGGCCCACCATTCAAGAGGGCATGGAGCGTTTGGTCAAACACCTTGACCGTGGTGAGCACCTGATCCTTGGAAACCTGATTTTTCTCCAGCAACATGCATTCCTTGGCGAGTTTCTGGGTGAGCATCCTCTGCCTTCCAGCGAGATTCACAACCACGCTGTCGAACTGCTGGGCCTTCAGGAGCTGGAATACACTCCAGATAATGATAACAGAGACCAGGAACTGGACCATGAATCCCAGGTAGAGCTTGGTGGAAGTCTTCATTCTGCGTGCTTTCCCTCCTTCCTAAAGTCCGTTTCGATGACTAAAAAGCAACATTCGTGCCACTTGGCATCTCCCACTTATATAGGATTGAGCGCAAGTGGGATGCCGGAATTGAACCCGCTTTGTATTGAGACAGGCGAATTTTTCGTCAATATTCAGACACCGCATCACAAAAATTTGGCATGTCCATTCAGCCTCTAAAGAGACCCATTATCGAGAAAACCTCTAATAATATTAGGGGTCGGCTCATTCAAAAGGATTGGCATGGAGATTGCCTGGATAGGATATCAACGCAGTTCCCTTGAATATCAGATGGGTTCAACAAGGGGGTGATAAGGATAGAGAAAACTCTAAGGGCAACTAAAGGAAACAAGGTCTGTTTTTAAGATTTTTCAAAGTAAAACCGAAGTTAGGTGTGATCTTCAAAAAAATGCAAGGAGGAAGGGTTGATGAAAAAATTATCTCAATGCTGGTGGTAGTAGCGGTTATGTTGTTTCTTAACAGTGTGGCGGTTGCAGGAGGGAAGGCCACAGAGGCCGAGTGCGTGGCCAAATGTAAGGCTGCGGCAAAAATGGTGCAAGAGAAAGGTTTGTAAGCGGTACTGAATGAGATCGACAATCCAAAGGGCGCATTCGTGTGGAAGGACACATACGTGTTTGCATTGGATATAGACAAACACACAGTGCTGGCCCATCCCTTCAAGCCTGGTCTTAAGGGAAAGGTATTGATAGGAATAAAGGACGTTAAGGGAAAGATGTTTTTCGCCGAGATGTGCAAGATGGCAAAGACCAATAAAGAAGGATGGGTGGAATACATGTGGCCAAGGCCTGGTGAGAAAAAGCCTTCGCCCAAGAAGACTTATATCTATCGGATCCCTAGCACATCAGTGGCCATGGCAGCCGGTATATACTATTAATGCTTCAAGGGACAGGGGGCGGATTTCTCAAACAAATCCCCTCTTGTCCATCAGACCAAAAATAATGGAGGGAATGGAATGAAAATAAGTTTTCTAAAGGATTCTACCATTCGAACGCGGATCTTGATCCTACCTATACTGGGTATCCTGGGGATGCTGTTTCTGAGTGGGATGAACTGGTACCTGAATGAGATGAAAAAACAAGATTTAAAGCTCCAGGAGCTGAGCACAGGGATTTCAGGATCCATCATCGCGCAGGTGCTGAATGAAAATAGGTTCCTGGTCACAGGCGACGAGGCCCTCATCAAGTCCTACGAGGAGGAGTCAAATAGGGTCGATAGGTTCCTCTCTCAACTCAAGGAGAAGAGCAGAGAAGAGGATGTGGGAGAGTTGATCCAGCAGATAGCCGGCCTAAAAAAAGAGCACGATTCTATATTCAACGCCTTGGCAAAGAACATGGAACAGCTTGAAAAAACAAGAAATCTTTTCACAAGGCATATCAAGAATCTAACGGCTACTCTTCAAGACATGATAGATGCCATTGACCAGGAAGAGAGTAACCTCCTTATGGAGGGAGAGTCTTTGGACGCTTCCAAGGTATCCCTCAGAAAAGAACTCAAGGATTTTTTGGGTTTTGGAAACACCTTGCATATAAATGTGCAAGAACTTCTCCTATTTAACGATGGGGGACTTTTCAAAAAGAAAAGTTCTACGCTTGACAAGAAAATGGCAGAGCAACAACAAAATGTGGAAAGCGTGCTGGGGTTGGTCGAGTCCCAAGAACTGCATGAGAAGTGGAAGGCCTCGTTGAGCACCCTTTCAAAGGCGCATAAGACCGAGGACAGCCTCTTTGCCCTCTGGCAGGAGTCTCAGGAACTCACCCCCAAGTTGAATGCATCTGCCATGGAGATTCTGGATAGGTCCAGGACCATGACTGCCCTAATCCGTGAGGATATTTCAGAAAGCACGGCCCTGGGCAACAGGATAGGGGTTGTTTCCACCGGCGCCGGCATTGTGGTCTTGCTGGCCCTGGGACTCCTCATATCCAGAGGAATAAACCGCTCCCTCTCTTACTATGCAGAGAACCTAAGGGATGCGGCCGACCAGGTGGCCTCTGCTTCCCAGCAGGTATCATCTTCCAGCCAGACCCTGGCCGAAGGCGCCTCCGAGCAGGCATCAGCCATTGAGGAGACCTCATCTTCATTGGAGGAGATGTCTGCCATGACAAAGCAGAACGCAGAAAATGCCTCGCAGGCCGACAACCTCATGAAGGAGACCAACAGGGTGGTGGAGGAGGCTTCTGCTGCCATGCAGGAACTTACCCTCTCCATGAACGAGGTGGCAAAGGCCAGTGAGCAGACACAAAGGATCATAAAGGACATCGATGAAGTGGCATTTCAGACCAACCTCCTTGCCCTGAATGCGGCTGTGGAAGCTGCCAGGGCCGGTGAGGCGGGAGCAGGCTTTGCCGTTGTGGCCGACGAGGTGCGAAACCTTGCCATGCGCGCCGCAGAGGCTGCCAAGAATACCGCCACCTTGATCGAAGACACGGTGAAAAAGGTCGGCCAAGGCACTGAGCTGGTGGAAAAGACAGGTGAAGCATTTTCGAGAGTGGCAGAAAATTCCTCGAAGGTTGGAGAACTCGTGGCTGAAATTGCTGCTGCATCCAATGAACAGGCAGAGGGCATCGGCCAGGTAAACAGCGCGGTAACCCAGATGGACAAGGTGGTCCAGCAAAACGCAGCAAGTGCCGAAGAGTCGGCCTCAGCATCAGAGGAGTTGAGCGCACAGGCGGAACAGATGAAGGGAATGGTGGAGGGCCTTGTCGCCATGATCGGTGGAGGCAAGTCTAGCGCCTTGGTGTCATCGCCGCCTCGGTGGAAAGGCCCCGCTCATGAAACAGTGACAAAAAAGGCTCCAAGGGAGGCGAGCACCAAAACAAAGGTGGACACTGCCAAAACAGCAGAGGACAATGCAGGAGTGGACCCTGAAAAGGTCATCCCCTTTGACGATGACGAGGAGGATTTCGAGGAATTCTAATCCTTTGATCACAGGCATAACGCTCAAAACAATTTTTGAAAAGGAGTTGCAGGAGGACTCACCCATGGGTTAAAAGTAGATCGATATGGGCAGCATCTCTAAAATGAAGTTTGACCATCTCCTGGGCGCCCAGGTGGGGACCTCGGTGCTGATACGAGAGCTTGCCCGCGGGGGAATGGGCGTGATCTTTATAGCCTACCAGAAGTCTCTAAAGAGGCGGATTGCAGTCAAGATCCTGCCCAAGTCCATATTGACGCCCATCACTGCTGAATTCTTCAGGCAGGAGGCCGAGTCTGCAGCCATTCTCTCCCACCCAAACATTATCCAGGTTTACGAAGTGGGAGAGACCCATGAGTTTCTCTTTTTCACCATGCAGTTGGTCAGGGGATATTCCCTTGACTATTATCTTAAGAAGGCAAGGAAAAACCCGCTTCCGTCAAGAAGGTCCTTGCCGGTAAAGTTCACCCTGAAGGTCATGATCCAGGTCTTGGACGCACTGGATTATGCCCATGGCCAGGAGATAATCCACAGAGACGTAAAACCCGCCAATGTACTGATGGAGGCTCACACCAAGCGCCCCATTCTAATGGACTTTGGCCTGGCCAAGGTGACCAGGGGAGATGACCCCAGTTCCTCCATGATGCTCGGGACCCCCATATACATGGCCCCCGAGCAGATACTGAAAAAAGATGTGGACTCCAGGGCAGATATCTATGCCGTGGGCACCATGCTCTTCGAAATGCTCATTCCCCAGCCGCTCTTTAGGGGGATGAAGAGTGCCACCGAACTCCTTGCAACCAAGATAGAGCTGAAAGATGACCTCTTCAAAGAGCCTCCTTCCAAGCTGAACCCTCGATTGAAACCGGAAATTGATGAAATACTGCTCAAGGCCACCCGTTATGAACCAAATGATAGATACCAAACATGTGCAGAGTTCAAGCAGGACCTGGAGAAATACTTAAAGAAATACGAGCCTGAGTAGGTAGTGGGCCCTTGAAGAAATGAAGAAATAATTCCGAATAGATATTATACTCATTGGGTGCCATAAGCGAGGGGCTTTTTGTGGCAAAGCCAAGGCAGGACAAACTAAAACTTGATCAATTCGGCCGAAACCTGGCCCTGTTGCTCAACCGAGCCGGCATGTACAATGCTGACCATCCCTATGTCAAACAGGCAGTGGATTCCACCTATGAGTCTGCCCTTTCCCTGCTCAAGAACATATCCCCCCTTGTCTTCATCCTGAATCAGGAACAGTTTTTCGTGGACGAGGAGCCCCTGGACCCCCGGGTCAATGTGGCCAGGATCGTAGCCCAATTCAAGAAAAAAGATATCCAGTCCCTGTCCTTTGAAAAAGGTCTCGAAAAGAGGGAGATCAAGGCGCTGGTGGATATCTATGCCTCCCCCCACAAGTACCCCAATGCGGAGTCCATAAAGAGGGCCCTGCGGAGCAAAAGGGTTCAGCATGTCAAGGTGAATCATGTTTTCTATAAAAAAGTCACAGAAGACGAAGAGATAGTGGCCCGCAAGGCCTTAAAGCTCCTCAACCCTGACCTAAGCGAAGAGGCACAACTCAGATCCAAGAAGATGTTCATTGATGCCCTCCTTGAGAGCGTGCTCACCGAGGAGTTCCTCAAAAGCCTCAGCATCAAGAACCTGGTGGAGAATCCAGAGAAATTTTCCAAGGACATGGTCAAGGCAGATCTCCAGACGGCAGAACTGACAGAATCCAAAGGGGGGACCGGTGCCCCGGGCCCGGTATTGCTCCATCAACTGGAGTTGTTGGGAGAAGAGCTGGAAAAGAACCTGGAAAAGAGCATGCTGGACCTCTCAGAGCTTGCCGGGGCCGTCATGGAGATGAAAAGACAGCTCATGGAGGCCGTGGAGGCCCAGAAGGCCATCGGAACTGCCTATGCCAATGAAAAAGAGATCGTAGAAAAGGCAAACGAGATCACGGACAAGGTGCTCGTGAGATTGATCAAGGAGGAGTACAGGGAGGGGAGCATTTCAGTCCCCAGGCTGGGGCAGATAATAAGAAGGCTGGTCCCTGATCCCGATGAGCTCAAGAGACTCCTTCCCAAGATAAAGCAAGGGCTCCTTGAAGAAGGTATGCCCATTGAGGATTACTTGGAACTTGTCCAGGAATTGGGCAAAGAGCTGAAAAGTGAGGAATTGGCCAGAATTCTGGAGCAGAGCTCTGAACAAATTGGGGTAGACGGAAAGGAACTCATAGAGGAAGTAAAGAGAAACCCTGCTCAGGCAGCAGAGTTGATCTATCTGGCTGCCGAGCTTCGAAAAGAGGCCGGAGATGAAGGCGCCCTCAGTGAGATGCTGGTGGAATACATAGAGCGCCTGGGAGGAAAAATGGCGCTGGATACGGCCAAAGAGGGCGGCCTGGAGGGGGACGAGCACCTCAAAAAGGTGATGAGCGAGATCCAGACCAAGATCCTCAAACACCTTGAGACCAAGGAGATGAAGGATGAAGTGCTCGTCAGGTTGGAAGAAAAATTGAACCAGAGGATGGACGAGGCCCTGGAGAAGCTGAGAGAGGAATGGCTGCGCACCCACAGCGAGATTCCAGAAGAAAAAGAGTATGAAGAACTCAGCGTGCTCCAGACCCTGGAGCAGAGTGTGAATGAAAATGACGAACTGGGCGAGATCCTAAAGTCCATCAGAAAGCGGGTTGAAGCGGGCGAGATTGATGAAAACGACTTTGCCCAGATCCACCGGGAGATATCAAGGGAAAAGGAAAGACGTGCTGCCCGCAGGGCAGAAAGCAGGGTGCCTGCAGGAATCCTGGAAAAGGACAGCCTCCTCATATTCCTTGAAAAGGAGATGGCTAGATACCTTCGTTATGATACCTCTTGCTCCGTGCTTGCCTTCTCGCTGGTCAAGGCGAAGCCGAGGGTGGAGGCGCCAAAGGGGACCCTAAGCAAGCAGGACATAATAGAAGAGGTGTTGCATCGGTTGGCCCGGGCGCTTCGCGACACCGATGTAATCGGCCAGCTTGGCAGGAACAAGCTCCTTGCAATCCTGCCCATGACCCCTGTGGACCATGCCCGTCTAGCCATGAGGCGCGTGGTCCGACAAATCCACACAAACCCTATTATGGTGAACGATGTTCCGCTGGATGTGCGGATTGCAGGGGTGGCCGTGGCCGTGGAGGTGGAGGATGTGAGAGAGATGGATAGATTCTTGAAGGGACTTACCAACCAGTTGACAGACATGGCCACACGCATCAAGAACATCCATGCCTACCTCTAGGTGTTTGACATCTCACCCCCCTCTTTGTAAGCTTATATCATAGATGCCTGGGTGGCGGAACAGGTAGACGCAAGGGACTTAAAATCCCTTGGGGCCTCGTCCCCGTGAGGGTTCGATTCCCTCCCCAGGCACCATTTTCAATCCACCTGAAAGAGAGACTCATCAAACTCGGCCCTGTTTTGATACCTGGCCATGAAAAGGCCGGGGGCTGATTCGAGATTTTCCAGGATCAGGGGGTCCACCTGGATTCCGGCCTTGCGGAGGGCGTTTATCACGCCTGGAATCTCCGGGGGGCAACCTTTTACAGGGATCATCTCCTGGATGTGGGGATGATTCCTGTTCTTGAGGTACATGCATTTCCCAAGCAAGATGGTCTTTTTCTTTCCCGGCGACGGTGTCATGGCCTTGCCTGTGAGGACCTCCACCTCGTCCCAGGGCTCCCCCTTCCATGCCCTTGAGATGGCATAAAGAATAACCCCGTTAAGCCCGGAGCAGTATGTACAAAGGGTGGAATCGTACTTGCGGTAAGACAACCCTTTTATCCCCATGCGCTCCATGGGCAATGGGAGGGTGCCTTCCTTGTTGTACGGGAAATAGTATTGATGGAAGCGGCTCAGCTTTTCCAGGTTCTCACCCACCACCTCCACATCGCCCAAATCCAGGGGCCTTTGGTGTCTCCGGCAAATATGGGTTATGTGGGGCACCTCGATTGGGGAGTATCCAAGGAGGGCTGCGCCCACCTTGTCTGCTGAAATCAGGTCTGAAGAGGCCACAAGAAGGTTTGAGCGCCTGATCTTTCCGTCAAAGCTTGGACCTCGCTCATTGGTATAAATCCCATCGATTAGGGTAAAGACAGGGGGGATTCGAGATGGCAGCAAGGAAATCATAAAGTGTAGATCTCGCTTGGCATCAGGGCTGTGGCATTTCTTGCGCGAATTTATGTCAATCACTCCCTTGAGATTCTTTATCCCCAGGCTGACTACGCTCTGGGCATGGGTCTTGAGGACCGGGAGGTTCACCACAAAGTCGCTTTCCAGGAAATCCTCATTGAACTTGAGGCTTATTCCATCACCCAGGTCTATCTTCCTGAATGTCCTTTCAAAGACATTTATTACCCGGACACCGTATTTCAGTTTGAGCTTGTTATAGCCCAGTGTCTCAAATGCGTGGTTTGGGGTCTCGGTGTCATTGGGAAAATGGGTGACCGTACCCTCCCCGATGGTAATGTCCTCTATGCCATGTCCCTTGAGGATAGCCACCATGTCCTCCACTATCCTGGAAGTGGTGATCACGCCCCACTTGGGAAAAGCTACTTTTTTTGTCCAGAACACGATGTTGGGTTTTATGAAGACCCGTCCGCGTTTAGGTAAGTATTCCAGGCCATTGGACAGATCCACGGCTGTTTTTACCGACTCGTAAGGTTTTTCATAACGAACAATTGAGACCAGGTGCCTTTTCATTCGCCCCTCCTTTCATCTCCCTCAAATATCTGCTTTGCATCCTCCCATCCGTTCTGAGCAGCAAGGTAAAGCTCTCGGCTTGGGGGAAAGCAAGAAAACCATTGTAGCTCAGAACTGATAACAAGCCTATTTCAGCAAGGAAAGAAGCTGGAAGAGATTGTCACCTGCAAAAACCTTGGCCAATTTTATCATGGGGTAGATAAGGACCTTGCTGATGATGCCTGTGTGTGCAAAGTTATCCATCAATACGACCCCGAGGATCACAAACGGACCCAATCGGCCTATTTTCTTGAACTTTCTTCCGGCATCCGGAGGCAAGATGTTTTCCAGGATGTGGGAACCATCCAGGGGAGGGATAGGGATGAGGTTGAACAGGCCAAGGCCCAGGTTCATGAGAAGCATGTAAAGCAAGAATTCCTGGTATATCTGCCATGGAAGCATGAAGTTTCTTATAAACAGGCCTGTTACGAATGCCGCCGAGAGGTTGGCAACCGGCCCACTGAGGGATGTGAGGGCGATGTCCTTTCTAGGTTCTTTGAAATATGCAGGGTTAATGGGAACAGGTTGTGCCCAACCAAAATTGAACAAGAAAAGACAAAGGGCCCCCAATGGGTCTATGTGGACGATAGGATTGTAGGACAATCGCCCCATGCGCTTGGCCGTTGGATCACCCAGCG
>JALVMN010000101.1 GCA_027027005.1 Desulfobacterales bacterium
CTTGAAGGTAAAGAAGAAGCCCGTAGTGATAGCAAAAAAGGTGGTAAAAAAGAGGGAAAAAAAGAAATCAGCCCGGGTCCAGGAAGGAAAGCTCCTGGAGCAGGCCCTCAAGAAAATCGAGAGAAAGGTGAAGAAAGAGGAGGCCCGGGAACCTGACAGGGTGGAAGAGGCCGTCTCGCGCCTGTCCTCCAGGGCAAGGCCTGGGGCTGAGACCGGAAAACAGGGGCGTCCATTGGGGGCTGCCGGAGGCATAGCCATTGAGATATATAAGGCCGAGATAGAATCAAGAATAAAGGAAAACTGGGCCTATCCAGTGGCCCTGGTGGGGCCTGATGCTTCAAAGGAGTTGGAGGCCACGGTGATACTCACGGTAAAGAGGACAGGTGAAATATTAAAATGGGAGTTCAAAAAGAAATCAGGCAATGCTATCTTCGATCAATCTGTGATAAAGGCGGTGGAGCGGTCCAATCCCCTGCCCCCATTTCCAGAGGGTTACATAAGGAGCTTTGATGAAATCGAAATCAACTTCAATCTGCGGGAACTCCAGGGATAAATTCATAACAACGACCAAGATTTTCCTCTGTGTGGTTTTCTGCCTTTTAACCCTTCAAACAGAGGCCCTGGCCAGGATCTACATAGATATAAACGCCCCATCCCTTAGGAGATTCAAGATAGCGATTCCACGCTTCAAGCCCCTTGGCCCTTGCAAGAAAGGAGAGGACCTGGGGCATAAATTTGCAAGGGTCATCTCCAATGACCTGGATCTTTGCGGATTTTTCGCCCCAATAGAAGAACGGGCCTTCCTGACAGATGAGGTCCCCCTCACCCTTGAAGAGGTCCGGTTCAGCGACTGGACCACAATAGGGGCAGAGTTGTTATTGACAGGGGGGTATACCTGTATCGGGTCTCGCGTGGAAGTGGAAGCCAGGCTGTTTGATGTCTTCTGGGGACGCCAGATAATGGGAAAGAGGCTGCTTGGAAATATAGCCCACCACCGGGAACTGATGCACCGCCTGGCAGAAGCCATAATAATGAAACTCACCGGAGAGGGTGGCATTTTTCTCACCAAGCTGGCCTTTGTGAGCAACACCACAGGGCACAAGGAGATATATGTCTCAGACTTTGACGGCCATAATGTGGTACAGATCACTCACGACCAGAGCATTGCCATGATGCCCAGGTGGTCCCCTGATGGCAGCAAACTCCTTTACATCTCGTACAAGCAAGGGGGCGGCCCCATGCTTTACATGATGGACCTGAACCTTGGCCGCCAAAAACTCATCTCAGGGAGAAAAGGGCTCAATATTGGAGCAGCTTGGACCCCGGACGGGACCCGCATAGCCCTTACCCTCAGCAACAGGGGCAATCCAGACATATATTTGATGGACCTAAAAGGAAAGATCATCAAGAGACTCACGGATCACTGGGGGATTGATGTGTCTCCTGCCTTTTCTCCTGACGGTAAAAAAATGGCCTTTGTTTCCAACCGCTCTGGAAGCCCTCAGATATACGTGATGAATCTTGAAAATAGTCAGGTGGAGCGCCTGACCTTCGAAGGGAGATACAACACCTCACCGTCTTGGTCCAAATTGGGAAAGATAGCTTATGCATCCATGAACCACGGCTCATTTGACATTTTCACCATCGATGCCGGAGGCGGTGAACCCCGACAATTGACCCAGGGCCAGGGCCAAAACGAGGATCCCTGCTGGTCACCTGATGGCAGATACGTCGTGTTCAGCTCAAACAGGACCGGCAGGTATCACCTCTACATCATGACTGCCAGGGGTCAGAATCAAAAGCGGATAACCCGCATGCCAGGGGACCAGAGCGCCCCTTCATGGGTGGGGGCCTATTTCAGGGTGACCTCCAAGAGATAGCCAACATGCCATACTTTTCTCTTGCCAATGAAGATTTTATCTGTATTAATATGCCGGTGTTCAGAGTCGCTTTTCCCCTGTGGAGTATATCGTTACCACTTTGTTGTTTTTTAGGCGCTAACCCACAGAATCAGGAGGTTATGAAGGTATGGGACGCAAGACGACAGTGCTGGCAGTGGTGGTGGCCTTTTTGGTATTTGGCATCTTTTTGGCCTCTTGTGCCAAGAAACAAGTTCAGGTGACAGAGGGGGTCCAGCCGGCCGAGACCAAGGCAGAGCCGACCGTTAAGAAAGAAGAGATCCCCAAAGTTGAATCAGGATTTACAGAGGAGTACAAGAGGCGGGAGGCTGAAAGACAGGCTCGCCTGCGGGAGTTGGAAAAGGCCCAGAGGTTGCAAGAAGAGATCAGGGCCTTTGAAGCAGAGATGATCTTCTTTGACTTTGACAAGGCAGATCTCAAGCCCGAGGCCCGGGCAGTCTTGAGAAAAAAGGCCGACTGGCTGCTCAAGCACCCTGAGTTCCACGTGCGCATTGAAGGTCATTGCGACGAAAGGGGCACCAATGAATACAATCTGGCCCTTGGAGAGAGGAGGGCCCATGCAGCAAAGATGTTCTTGATGGATCTGGGAGTGCCTGAAGAGAGAATTTCCACCATCAGCTATGGAGAAGAAAGGCCTCTGGATCCCAGGTCTAATGAGGAGGCATGGGCCAAGAACAGGAGAGACGAATTCAAGCTGATCAAAAAGTAATTTCTCCCGGCTATATGCTTCAAGGGCCGGCACCAGGCCTAGAGGTGTGCCGGCAGGAATCATAAGGACGGTTTGTATGCTCAAAGGGACAAGCCGGCCCGGTTCAACGGGCTGGCTTGTGTTTTAAAGGGGAGGAGGCTGAAATATGTACAACATCGTTGCGGGACTTAAATATGCCCTCCTGTTTGCCGCCATGTTCACCATTACCTCTTGTGTAACCACCAAAGAAGAGTTGCTCTACCTAAACGATCAGATAGTGGCCCTGAACAGCAGGGTCAACAAGATGGAACACCAAATTGACCAGAAGCTCTCCACGGATCTTGAAGAAAAAACCGAGTCAATACGCGTGCGACAGGCAGAACTCAGGGCAGAGATCCAGCAGATAAAAAGCACCATTCAAGACCTCTCGGGCAGGGTAGAGGAAAACAACTATCTGATCAAGCGCGTGGTGGAAAGGGACACCACCGAGCAAGACATGATGAAGGCCGAGTTGGAGCGATTGACCAAAGAGGTGGCAGAGCTGGATATCAAAATGAAAGAACTTTACGCCTACCTCGGGATCAAGGCCAAGCCGGAGACAAAACCCGTTCCAGGTGGGCCTCCTGGTCAGGTTACACCTGCCCCTGCCACCTCTCTTGAAGATATCCTTTACAACAAGGCCATGGCCTCATTCAAGGAGGGCAAGTACGAGGCAGCCATTGCAGGCTTTTCAGACTTCCTGAAGAAATTTCCCCGCTCAGAACTTGCCGACAACGCCCAGTTCTGGATCGGGGAGGCTTACATGAATCTTGGACAGTACGAAAAGGCCATTCTGGCATTCCACAAGGTGGTCAAGAAGTACCCCAAAGGAAACAAGGTTCCCAATGCCATGCTCAGGCAGGCCGTGGCCTTTGAGCAGTTGAAAGACAAGGTGAGTGCCAGGCTGCTGCTCAAGAGGATCCTCAAGAAATACCCCAAGAGCCCGGAGGCAAAAATCGCAAAGACAAAATTAAAGGCCCTGAAGTAGTCGCCGATAAACTATCCCAAGGCCCTGCCCAGGGCGGACATGATGTCTCTGCGGCTGATGATGCCTTTCAGTTGGCGGGGTCTTCCGTTGGCCACCACCGGCAGGATCGCATAGTCGCCGGAGCTAATTTTAAGGAGTGCCGTAAGGAGGGTGTCGTCTTCATTCACTGTCACCACATCTTTGGTGGCAATGTCCTTTATCAGCATGTCGGTATCACCTTTCTTTCTTGCCTCCACCACATCAGATAGCGAAAGGATGCCGCTCAACTCGCCCCTTGCATCCACCACCGGAAAGCTGTTGAACTTCACCTGGTACATGAGGTCCAGGAACTCCTTTAGTGTCATGTCTTCAGAGACAGTTGCCACCTCGCTTTTCATGGCCTCTCTTACCTTGATCCTGTCCAGTTGGCTTACCTCTTTTACAGGCGTCTCCTCTTTTTCTGGCGGAGTGCCGGACTTGAGTTCCTCTACACGCCTGTTGTAGGCATCTATCACCTCTCGGCGGTCCAGCATGCCCAGGAGGTGGGTAGGGTCATGGTCGTCCACCACAGGGATCCTGTGGAGGTTTCGTATGGTGAATTTCTTCATCACCTCGTTCAGATCCTCTGAGGGGGTGGTGTAAATAATGTCGTGTCTGGCAATGTCCTTCATTCGCACCAGGTCCCCAATCTCGTGGTCAAACAGGATGCTGCGGATATCATTGATTGAAAATATGCCTGTAAAGCGTTTGTTTTCATCCACCACCGGAAAGTAATGCTGCTGGCTGGAGCGGAATATCTCCAGGAATTGGTTGAATGGCATATCTTCGGGTACCACCTGGGTCTTTCTGAGATAGGGGAGTAGGTCTCTTACCTTTATGGCAGAGAGGACATCCACGAAGAAATCACCCCTGTGGGCATTGGATGCCATCCTGTTTTTCACCTGCTTCACATAGATGGTCCACCTCCTGGAAAACAGGTAGGCAAGGGAGCAGACCAGCAGGCTGGGTAACAGGAGGTGATAGGAGTTGGTCATCTCACTTACAAAAATGATGGTGGAAATGGGCGCATTGGACACAGCAGAAAAGAATCCTGCCATGCCCACCACCACAAAGGCCCCGGGGTCAGGGGTGATGCCAGGTGCAAGTTGGTGGAATACCCTGCCCACCACTCCACCCAGTGCCCCTCCTATAACCACTGAAGGTCCAAAAACCCCCCCGCTTCCCCCTGATCCAATGGAAAGCGATGTGGTAGCGATCTTGCCCAGGGCCAAGGAAATCAGGAAAAGGGTGGGTAGTTCGTTGTTTATGGCCATCTGGGCATAGCCGTAGCCAAAGGCCAAGGTGTGTGGAAGGAAGAAGCCCACGCAGCCGGTGAGCAACCCGCCAATGGCAGGTTTGAAGTGATTGGGTATGCTTATTTTCTTGAAAACTTCATGGACTCCATAGAAGCTCTTTATGTAAAGGATCCCACCACCCACCAGCACAAAGGCAAGCACGGTATAAGGGCCCAGTTCCAATGGATTGCGAAACACAAAACCTGGCGAGTCAAACAGGCTTCCCCAGCCGAACACCAAGCAAAAGAGACAATAGGCCACCACTGAAGAGATCCCTGCAGGAATTATGACTTCGGATTCAAACTCAGGGTCGCGATACAAGACCTCTGCTGCAAATAGTGCTGCTGCAAGGGGGGCCCGAAATATGCTCCCAACACCTGCTCCAATGCCGGCGGCAAGCATGATGCGCCGCTCCCTGTCACTGAGACCCAGCTTTGTGGCTAGAAAGGAACCAAATCCTGCACCTATCTGGGCGATTGGCCCCTCTCTTCCGCCTGATCCACCAGAGGTAATGGTGAGGGCCGAGGCAATGGTCTTTATTATGGGTATTCGCCCCCGGATAAAACCACCCTTGTTGTGGTATGCGTCAATGGCAGCGTCTGTGCCGTGGCCTTCGGCCTCAGGGGCAAAGGTGTAAACCAGCCATCCGCTCATGAGCCCGCCAATGGCAGGCAGGATGACGAGCATCCACCTGGAAAAGGGTGTGCTGGAAGGCGGGAAGAGGTGGCTTTCTCCGGCAGGAGAGGGAGGCCTGTAACCGGCCAAATAGTCCATGAAAAAATGGAACCCCACTTGACACAAAAGATGAAATATTATGGCCCCAAGGCCGGCTATTATCCCGATGAGCACAAAGTAGAACAGCCACCTGCCGGTAGTGGTAATCCGACTTATCCGCTCTTTAAACT
>JALVMN010000102.1 GCA_027027005.1 Desulfobacterales bacterium
ATGAGGTCTTCGTCAGCCAAGAGGGTTGGGAGCTCCCGTGGCAACCTTAATTCCACCTTTATATCCTTGGCTTCAGCCACCTCTGCCAGGTCTTCTAGACAGTAACCTATCACACAGGCCAAGTCCACATCTCCCAAACAAAGTGGCAGGGGTTTGATGGATGAAAGCATAATCTTTGTGATCTGTTCAAGCCTGACTATCTCATTGACTATGATGTCAGCATTCTTCTTCCTGGGATCGTTTGAAGGAAAAGACTCTCTAAGCCTCCTTGCAAATCCCCCCACTACGGTGAGGGGATTTCTCAGTTCATGGGCAAATCTTGCCGATATCTCACTCACTATCCTGATTTCTTCTGCCCGTAAGGCCCTCTCTTGCAGCCGCTTCTGCTCAGTTATGTCCACCATTATTCCGTCTATCCATTTGATCTCCCTATCCTCCCCCCACATGGGAATGGCCCTGTCCAGGAATATGAACTCCTTACCCTCCTTGTCCTTTATTATCCTTTCGGTGCGAAACTCGGTCCTCTCCTCCCAGCACGCTTTTAGGATATCCAGGTCATTCTCTTCCTTTGTCCCGCATATCTTCTCTCGCCAGAACTTGGGATTTCCCACCACTTCTTCAGGATCATAGCCAAGTTTTTCGGTAAAGTAGGAATTTACAAATTCCGGGGTGCCGTCTCTTAGCACCCTATAGACAATGAGAGGCAGGTGCTCCACCAATGTCCTGTATTTCTCTTCTGAGGCCACAAGATCTGCGGTTCTCTCTTGGACCTTCAGCTCCAGGGTCCTGGCATATTCTTCTATCTCCTTTTGTCTATCCTTGAGGGCATCCAGCATGAGGTTGAGGGATTGTGTGAGGGTGCCCATCTCGTCAGGAGGCCTTGGTTCAAGGCGGGACTCCCTTGTGCCGGCGGCAATTTGGCCTGCCTGCTCCACTATCTCTTCAATGGGGCGCACAAACATGGAGGCTACAAACCAGGTGAGCAGGAAAGACAAGCCGATCCCTATCCCTCCTGCCAAGAGCATCAAGCGGTTCGTCTTGGATATCTGGGAAAGGATCTGTGAACGATCAATATGGATCTCTACCACACCGATCACTTCTCCATGATAATCCTTGATTGGGCCCACCAGTATGGAACTTCTGGGGGCTTTGGGAGGGGAGATGAGGATCTTGGACTCTCCGCTACCTGCCACCTCCAGTAATTCAGGCATCAGCCACGCAGGCTCTCCAACTAATGTGCTTGCCAAAAGCTGAAATGTGGCAGGGCCTTTCTTTTCATACACCAGGAGGTCAGGGCCCCAGGTGGCCTTCAGTTCCTGCAGGAATCGCCGCCCAAATGGCAAACCCACCTCCACACCGCCCACGAGCTTACCTCGGTAATAGACTGGCACTACACCTCTTAAGGCCACACCGCTCATACCCCACTCCAACGCCTTGATTCCCTCCCCACGCTTCAAGGCATCAGACACGCTCTTCCTGTAAGCGATCAATTCACCATACTCGGCAGGTGCATGCACCCTGAGGAACGACTTTGCAGGTGGGGTGTGAAAGTGGAGGATCTGCACACCGCACCCCCTCTTGAGCCTACGGTACGCAGGGGCGACTGCCTTTAGTAATGCTTCCCTGTTTCTCATGGCAAGGAGGCGCTGGATGGTGTCGTCTTGAGCCAGAGTGGCGGCTATGGAAAGGGCCTGGGTCTCCTTTTGCTCTATCTCTGCCAGGAAGATGCCGTAGGCATTCAGTATCTCTTTCTTTTCCTGGGTTTTTATGAGTCGAACCTGAGAGCTATGTCCGATATAGACCAGGGTGACCGTGCCTACAAAGGCAAAGCCCAA
>JALVMN010000103.1 GCA_027027005.1 Desulfobacterales bacterium
CCGATTAAAATTGAGTTACTGGAATTTGCAGCATTTGCAATATATCCTAAAAAGATATTATCATTTCCGGTATTTGTTAATCCGGCACCTTGCCCAATAAAAAGATTATTCGAAGAATTAGTAGCATATAAACCTGACCAATAGCCTATCATTACATTGTTTCCGCCATTATTATTAACACCTGCTCCCCATCCGAGATAGGTATTTCCTGCTCCCGTTGTATTTTTTGCACCGGCATCATTACCGATAAACAGATTATTTCCTGCAGTAGTATTATCTCTTCCGGCATTTGCACCGATAAAAATATTATTACCTGCCCTATTGTTTACACCCGAACTGTCACCGATACATATAACTCTGTCACCTCCCGTATTATAATATCCTGCCGTATTTCCTATAAATATATTTTTAATACCGTCAGTATTATTATATCCTGCACGATAACCCATAAAAACATTTTTAGTCCCCGTTGTATTATCATAACCGGCTCCGGTACCGATGAAAGTATTATTTTCGGCATTATTGTTATAACCTGCATTTGTTCCGAGCATAATACTGTTAGAACTGTGATCAGCATTTCTACCGGCAGAAGAACCGATTATAACACTGTTTGAACTGTTATCTGCAGAACGCCCCGCAGAAGAACCGATTATAACACAGTTATCAGCATTATCGGCATTATATCCGCTGTAATACCCCATTATTACATTATTATCATTTAAACCGGCAGATCCGCCTGATTGATAACCTATAACTGAATTATAATTCCCTGAAATATTATAATATCCCGCATAATTTCCTAAATAAACGTTATAATCTCCTGATTGCATTCTTGCACCCGAATAATATCCTATTGAAACATTATTTGTACCGTCAGTATTATCATAACCTGCAGCTTCCGCAATAAAAACATTTCTGTGACCGGAAACATTATCGTGACCGGAATTTTTACCAATCATGATATTATTATAACCTGTGCTATTAGTGAAACCGGCATAAGGTCCGATAAAAATATTATCATCACCGGAAAAAGAAGTTCCGCCGACACCGGTATTGTTATATCCTGCATAAGACCCTATAAAAACATTATCTTTTCCTTCAACGTTGTGAAATCCCGAATTATATCCTCCGAAAAAATTATTTGTTCCGGAAGTATTATCATGTCCTGATCCTTCTCCGATAAATGTATTTCTGTATCCGGTAGTATTACTCCTTCCGCTGTTTGTTCCGAGAAAAACATTATTAAAACCTGAAGTATTAGTATATCCGGCAGAATTTCCCAAAAATACATTATTATAGCCGGAATAATTACTGAATCCGGATTGATAGCCCATAAAAATATTATCATCACCGGTATAATTATTATTTCCGCTTTCCGTACCCATAAAGATATTGTTTTCACCTCTCTCACCGGATGCATTACCGTAACCGGCTCTGTAACCAAGATAAATATTATTATTTGCAGAATTTACAGCACCGGTTCCGGTGTGATTATAACCCGCTTGCCTTCCGAGAAAGATATTATCACTGTTATTGGTATTTAAATAGCCTGCTTCACTGCCTATACTGATATTGTTCCCGGCAGTTGTAACTTCATGTCCTGCATTATATCCGAGAAGAACATTATCCGAACCTACTGTTATGTTTTTACCGGCTTCGTAACCGAGAAGAACATTTCTCGTTCCTGAAGTATCATTTTTCCCTGTATTGAACCCGAAAAAAGTATTATATTTTCCGGTATAAGTGCTGTTTTGCAACAACCAACCCGAACTGTCTCCTATAAAGTAATTATCCGGTACCATATACATATAGTTTCCGGCTACTCCGG
>JALVMN010000104.1 GCA_027027005.1 Desulfobacterales bacterium
CATACGCCCTGTCAACTGGAGCATTTCTTTTGCTGTGAATTTCTCCGGCAGATCCTTGAGCATCTCACTTGGCTTATCAGAAAGCCATGCTGATACCATGGATTCCATTGCCACAGTCCTCTGCGCGGAGGCGCCTCGATTCTTTCTTTGCTGCGCCACCAGGTGCTTAATTCTTATCAGATCAGAGTATAACCCCGGTAGGTCCTCCCTGAGTTCACTCTCCGTACTCAGGAGATCAAGCAGAGAGTATATATCCTTTGCCAAAACAGGATCATCAAAAGATGAAAAGAACTCGGCAAGTCCACCCCCATGGGCTGCGCCCTCATCTTCCTGGTAACTGAATATTCCTTTTTTGACTTGATAGTAGGCGACAACCAGCATGATCTTGTATAGCAGGAAATCCAGATCTTCCAGCCTGAAAAATGACACACTCTCAGGCAGATAGATGACCTGGGTATCTGTGTAACAGGAGCCGGATTTTTGAAGAGAAATGTCTTCTGGGCCAAGGGAGTGCAGGAAATAGGTGAGTACCCCTGAGACCCGATCAAACATTACTGCAACTCCGGGCAGCCTCCCGTAAGCTGGGTGAGAGACAGGGTCGTCCAGAAACCTCAAGGCCTCATTGAGGCCCTTTGCATCATAGACATCAAGGAGCAGATCCACGAATGCCTTTAGATTATCCCCCTTTACCCGGGACAAAAGCTTCTCACAGTTCACCAGCAAACCCAGGGATAGCTCTGGCTTTATACCTGCCAGTGTTGTTGCTGCGCCTAGCACCTCCTGGCGGTGTCGGGCCGGGAGAGATCGGAGGTGTGCTTCTAGGTCCAGCCCCCGGATGTCCTCCTCGTACAGCACCCCTGACCTGGTGTAGAAAGGAACCGGAAAGGTTGAAATGATCTTGTCCAATTTCTCCATCACAAGCCTACAATGGCACGCCGGGGCCATCAAAAAAGCGAACTCAACATTTGCTCCATCGCGCTTATTAGCTCAGGGTCATCAGTAAGGCTTTGGACTATGGCCACCCGGCAGGCCTGTCTTGGTTCAATCCCTGAGCGAATTAATTTACCTGCATGGATCAACAGCCTGGTGCTGGCACCCTCCTCCAGCCCCCTCTCTTTGAGGTTCCGCGTCATGTGGGCCAGCTTTACCAGGCGCCCGGCGAGCGCCTCTCCAGCGCCTGACTCCCTTGCCACGATTTCCCGCTCTTTTTCCGGCTCCGGATAGTCAAAGGCAATGGATACAAATCTCTGCCTGGTGCTGGGCTTAAGATCCTTTGTAACACTCTGGTATCCCGGGTTATACGACATTACCAGGGAGAACTCTCTGGGCGCCACCAACACCTCCCCAAGCTTTTCAATGGGCAGTATCCTCCTGTCATCGGCCAGAGGATGGATCACCACAGTGGTGTCCTTTCTTGCCTCCACTATCTCATCCAGGTAACAGATGGCCCCGATCCTCACCGCACTTGTCAAAGGCCCATCCACCCACACGGTCTCGTTTCCCTTGATGAGAAATCTGCCTACAAGGTCTGAGGAGGTAAGATCGTCATGGCAGGCAACGGTGATAAGGGGCCTGTGGAGCCTCCACGCCATGTATTCCATGAAACGTGTTTTGCCGCATCCCGTGGGCCCCTTCAGAAGGATCGGTATGCAGTTTTTGTATGCTGCTTCAAAGGTCTCTACCTCGGTGCCGCTTGGCAGGTAATAAGGCTCTTCGCGCACCGTGAAGGCCTTGGCTGTCTCCATACACGTATCCATTCGAAGCTTTTCCTCCTTTATTTACAACTTACCCTGCTCTTGAACGCATCGACATATTCCCTGCC
>JALVMN010000105.1 GCA_027027005.1 Desulfobacterales bacterium
AACAGGGTGATCCACGATTTTCACCTTCTTGGCCCGTGCCTCAAGGCACATTTCCACCACGGCCTTCAATACCTCAGGATGGGTGTTGGCCCCAAGCTCGGGCCGCCTGGCCCACGAGATATTGGGCTTTATGACAACTACATCGCCGGGGGAGACAAACTTTTCAATTCCGCCGGCAGCCTCAAATACCTTTCTAACCAGGTGGGGGATGGAATAATCCTCGCTAATCCCTTTCCCTTCCACCAGAAACCTGTCCGTGGGAGCCGAGGTCTGCGAAGCAGAGACAATGCTTTTCAGATCTCCTGCCAGCAGGGTGCCCCCAATAATCGCCAATCCCTTCATTGCCTGGCGCCTGGTTATGGGCGTGCAAAATCTCATGGACTCTTCTCCTCTGTGGATTTCAGAACTCCTTCCCCCGTCCCTGCCCTGAACTCGCTTTTTTTGTTATTTGCCCTTTAAAAAGGAGCAAGGGGGGGCAATTGGTAAACCATGATATCATTGTGGTGGTTTCAGGTCCAGGCCCTCCGTCTGTATCCCCACGGTAGAGTCCCTACGGCCGTCAATTATTTTTCCTTGTCTCCCCTCAAAAAATTTGGCAAGTTACTTGCGCTGGGAGGGCTTTGGGGATAGCTCTTAACAGATTCAAACCGGGGAGAAGCGCATCAAATCCATAAACCCAAGCATAAAGGAGGTTGCCATGGATCGGTGGAAGCAATGTTTCGTAACGGTACTTGTGGTATTTGGGATGGCGGTATTGGTCGCCTCGTGCGGCACCACGCCGCGTCCAAAGGCTGGCGTGATGTTTCCCTGTGTGAAACAGGGGAAGCTGGAAAAAAGCGTTGCCGGTGAGGCCGAACTCAAGGAGCTTTCGTGTTTCTTCAAAAGATGGGAGGGAGTGGAAACCCTGCACATCAAGGTGGCCCTGAAAAATGTCAGCAATGAACCGCAGCGCTTCAGGGTTAATATCTTTTTGGACAACGGCAAGGCGGTTGGTGGGTTTATCCCCAGAAAGACAAAAAAGGGCCTTGTAAAGCCAGGGGCTGTGGCCACTTTTGTGTATCCGGTTAAAAACATGCCCGAAGCTCCCAAGGCCATGACCCTGATAGTAAAGACAGTGGCCAAATAAATCATAATCCTTGGAAGGGAGGACACAGCCATGAAACGACTGAGCCTTATTTTAGCGCTATGTTTGATCTTGGTTTGGGCAGGCGTTGCCGGGGCCAAGACGGTTTTTATCAGTATCGGCACCGGAGGAACAGGTGGCATCTATTATCCTTACGGCGGCGGTGTGGCTGAGATCTGGACCAGATATGTAGAAGGTGTAAAGGCAGTGGCAGAGGTGACGGGGGCTAGTGTGGAGAACGTTAAGCTCTGCCACAAAGGAGAGACGGTGATAGGTGAGGTCATGGGGGATGTGGCCGTGGCAGGCTACAAGGGCTTGTCCAAGTTCAAGGGCAAGAAGATGAATATTCTCTCCATGGCCATTATGTATCCCAACCTGCTGCAAGTGGTCACATTGAAAAAGAGCGGCATAACCAACATCGAGCAGGTGAGGGGAAGGAGGATAAGCACAGGGGCCCCTGGTAGTGGCACCAACTTCATGGCTGAAACCGTGCTCAAGGCCCTGGGCATTCCCCTGGATTCTTACAAGGACAGCCGGCTGTCTTTTACTGAATCGGCTAAGGCCTTGAAGGATGGGACCATCGAGGTGGGCATCTGGTCTGTGGGACCTGGCACCAGCTCCATCATGGATCTGGCAACCACCCATGACATACACATCATCTCCTTCACCCCCGAGCAGACAAAAAAGATCCTGG
>JALVMN010000106.1 GCA_027027005.1 Desulfobacterales bacterium
TCCATGGTGAGGGCCTCTAGAAATTCCCCCTTCTTTATCTTTTCTATTAAAATTTTCAGCTGATCCAGGTCCTCTTCTGTTATGTGGCCGCTCTCAAGCTTCTCGGTTAACTCGTCCAGGTTATCCTCGCTGGCTGGCTCATGGGTATCTCGCCGGTTGAGCGGGCTAAGGCGGCGACACAAGTGGAGCTTGCCGCCCACATCCCTTCCGCACAACAGCCCATCGGATAGCTCTTCAATGTTGAAAAGAATTTGATAATCCCTGACACTGAATGCCTGTGAGGAATTCAGCACAATGAAATAAGGACCTATCTCAGCCCCGTTTCTTATGTTTTCCACCCTATAAACCTCTCCCCCGATCTTTAGGAAAAGGTCATGGTTGTCATGGGTGAGGACAAGGTCAGAGCCATCCAGATGCATGATCTGCTTGATTTCAGCAGGGTCAAAGGCCACTCTGGTGAGATGACCATCAAGGTTCCCCATAATAGCGCAATTCATAAGGCCTCCTCTGAAGTTCAAGAATAGCTAGTAAGTGCTCAACGCCTCATCCTTGGAATTTAACAAAGGAGGTTAGCAAGATTTATACCACTGTTTTCTGCCCCTGGAATGCAGCCGAAATCCAAGCATGGTAACTGTATCCAGGGTAAGTGGCAGGGGGGCGGAACAGAGATTGATGACTCCCAAGCTGGACCGAGCGGGAAGACACTTTTTTGACACCCAAGATGCAGGCTTTTTGGCGAGTTGTGCGGCTTCCTAGACTCCTGTCAACGATATCTCAAAGACAGCTCTGGGGATCCTGTCTATCACAACCGGGAGTTGCTCTGGTCCGAGACCCAACTTTTTCAACTGCATTTCTAGCTCTTGGCTGGATGAAAAGCTCAGGTGATACCCACTATTGAAGTGTGAGATTATGAGATTGGCTAGATACACCAATGCCACCAGTTCTGGATCCACTAATGCCTGATCAGGGTGGTGATGATGGGCAATCACATCGATAAGGTTTTCTGGCAGATCCCAGTTCTTCCCCAGGATTTCTCCGGCCTCCGTGTGGCTTATCCCCACGGCCTCCTTTTCTTTTTGGCAGAGATCCATTTCAGCTTCTCGTATGTGCCGATAGAACAGTGGGCTCTTTGGGGCCATGTATTGATCTAGGGGCACCTTGCCTATATCGTGGAGAAGTCCTGCAGTGTATGCCACATCTGGATAGCACTTCCCGGTAAAGACCGAAAGCTCGTGGGCCATCATGGCAGTGGCCAAGGCATGCTGAAACAAGCCACCCTTGCAGAGGGAATAGGCTCCTGGGACCTTGGGCATAATGGTGGACAGGGAGGCAGAAACCACCAATTGAAATAGCTTTTTCTCACCGAGCACCACAATGGCCCTGTCTATGGAATCCACCTTTCGGCTCAACCCAGTGCTCACCTTATTGCACATGTTGAGGATCTCAGCACTGATTACTTGATCCTGCTTGATCTCATATGCAACATCGGCCATGTCATAGTCCTGGTCCCGGATCATCCTGAGGACCTTGAGCGCTACTTGTGGAATTGGTTTTACATCCTTTATGGCCTCGTCCAGGTCTCGTGAGTCAGGCTCATCCAATGGAGCAGGGTCGCTTGAAGGGGCTTGGCCCAGTAACGGTTCCACTTGGGTCTCAAGGTCCTGGAGCCTCAGTGCCATCCTGTAGGAAAACATTCCGCCCGTCTCTGCCTGGATTACCTTGATTCCTTGGTATTGCAGGATTTCCTCCACCACTTCGGTGGTCCTGCCCCCGATATCCAATAAGAGGTCCTGGTCTGAGACAGGCCCCACAAGCCCCCCGCCTGCTATACAGGCCTCCATCCTCTGTGTGCATGCTCCTTGTCTTAGCATGGCCTCAATGAATCTTGGCACCCCGGTGGATGCATATGTCTCAGGGGTATAGGGAATATCTGTGCCAGTGGGCTCAGGGAGCAGGATATGAAGGAGGCCACCGATGCCAGACTCCCTATCCCTGAGGGTAAGCCCTACACACGAGCCCAAGTAGGCCTCCAGTATTCCATCCCTCTGGGTGCTGATCACAAGATCTCCGGTGGGAACAATCTCAACCGCCATATTAGTCATCCTCTTGAAAGGTGAATCAGCTCATCCTCTGATCAAATCCCATCTTTTCTTATATCGCCCCTTCAGGGCAAAAATTTAGAAAATAAAATCCGGCAGGCCCCACAAAGCTGGTTATTTGACACAAGAGGGATGCTGGTATATGAGAAAGACGAAGATTCAGTGGAGAGAGGAAACAAGGTTTAAGTCATGAAAATAGCCCTTTGCCAGATTAATCCCACCATTGGTGACTTTCGGGGGAACATTGAATTGATAGTTGAGGCCACCATGGAGGCCATGAAACGGGGTTGCCATTTGGCCGTCTTCCCTGAAATGGCCCTTACAGGTTACCCCCCTAAAGACCTCCTGGAGAACCCATCATTTGTGGACGCAAATCTCAAGGCCCTCCAACAGCTTGCCTCCCACAACCTTCCATTGCCCATCCTGTGTGGACATGTGGAGCGCAACCCATCTCCCATAGGTAAGGCACTGGTCAACAGCGTTGCTCTTATAAGGAACGGTCAGATAGAGGCAAAGGGGGGCAAAAGGCTGCTCCCTTCCTACGATGTATTTGACGAGACACGCTATTTCGAACCTGCCAGCAGTAGTCTGGCTTTTCATCTATCAGGTCATAGGATAGGGGTCACCATTTGTGAAGATATCTGGAACCTGGAGCATGTCCCTGATGTGCCCATATATGACCTTGATCCAGTCACTGAGCTCATTGAGCAACACGACATCGACATCTTAATAAATATTTCAGCCTCTCCCTACACCCTGAACAAGGGCCAAATCCGGCTCAAGATTCTCAGGGGTATTTCAGAGAAGTTCAGGATCCCTACCCTTTATTGCAACCAGGTGGGCGGAAATGATGAACTCCTTTTCGACGGGGCCAGCATGGTGGTTGACTCCACCGGAAAACTGGTGTGCCTGGGGGCCATGTTTAACCAAGACCTGATAATCTGGGACTCTGAGAGCAGTTACTACGAAGTGAAAGACCCTTGGCCACCCGAGGAGGAGGGGGTCCTAAACGCCCTGGTGATGGGCACCAGAGATTATACCCGAAAGTGTGGTTTTGAGCGGGCGCTTGTGGGGTTGAGTGGCGGGATAGATTCATCTCTGGTTGCCTGCATTGCCACCAGGGCCCTGGGCCCTGATAACGTAATGGGTGTGAGCATGCCGTCAAGATTTACATCCTCCATGAGCAAAGAGGACTCCCAGAAGCTGGCCTCCAATCTTGGCATCAGATACGAGGTGATTCCCATTGATCACCTCTTTGAGGCCTACAAAAATACCCTTGCCCCCCTATTCCAAGGACTACCAGAGGATGAGACCGAGGAAAATATCCAGGCAAGGATCAGGGGGAACATACTCATGGCACTCTCAAACAAATTCAACTATCTGGTGCTTGCAACAGGAAACAAGTCAGAGTTTGCCATGGGTTACTGCACCCTTTACGGTGACCTCACGGGCGGATTGGCGGTGATATCGGACATCCCCAAGACCATGTGCTACAGATTGGCCCGCCACATAAATCGCAACCGTGAAATCATCCCCGAGCGAGTAATAACCAGGCCCCCTTCTGCAGAGTTGAGGCCCAACCAGACGGATCAGGACTCTCTGCCCCCCTACCATATCCTGGACGACATATTGGAGGCCGCCATTGAGGAGAGGCTAGGTTTCCAGGAGATCGTGGCAAGAGGACACGACCCCCAGGTGGTTAGTGATGTGCTAAGGCGCCTGGCCGCCAATGAGTACAAACGAAGGCAGGCCCCTCCGGGACTTAAGGTCACTTCAAAGGCCTTTGGCTATGGCAGACGGTATCCCATCGCCCGTGCCATAGACATATATTAATTTCGCCTAAGGAGGGCCCGAGAACACACAGCCATCAACCAATCCAAATTGCTTAAACTTGTGCCATCTCTTTCCGATTATCACTATAGTAAGTGCACTCTATCTTCCAAGATAATGTGCCATCGAGCAAAATTAGACCGAGGCTCCAATGACCGTTAAGAAGAAATTTCTCTGGTGGGCGTGTCTGGCGGCGGTCTTGTACGTGGCCTTGAATTATCACTTCATCTTTTTTGGCAGGCGCGTGAAGATCCTGAAGAAATCCCAGCCCACCCTTGAATACACATTTTTCAGCGTCCACGGCAAAAAGATCCGAAAGATACTTGACATTGATCCCTTGCGGGAGGATGGCATCGGGGAGCTGTTGGTGGAGATGGGCATGCTCACTGAAGAGAGACTTGAACAATATATGCTGAAGTATGAATACGAAGAAGATGAGTACTACTAAACCTCAAAATCCACCTTTATCTTGAACATCTTCACCGCCGGAAGATTCAGTATCTCATCAATCCCTGTCTTTTTTGAAATCTCACTCAAGGCCTGCTCTATGCTCTCCATATCTTGTGCTATGAAGGTAAACCATACATTGTATAGGCTGTCGCGGAGGTAATTATGGGTAACACCGGGGTAGCTGTTTACCACCTCTACGAACTGCTCCAGCCTTTCAGGCGGGACTTTGGCGGCACAAAGCGTGCTTGTAAAATCCAAACGATGGGAGTGAAAATTCCCTCCTATCCTTCTAATTATGCCAGCATCCTTCAACCGCCTTACCCGCTCAATCACCTCTCCCTCGGTAAGGTTGAGACGGGCCGCAACCTCTTGATATGGCCTTGAGGTTATGGGAAAGTCAGACTGGATTTCATTAAGGATATTTCTGTCTATCTCATCCATTTGAGACTCCACCGGATTTTCTCTTAGGCTCGTAGGCACACAGGGGTTCTTGGGCCAGAAAATTACCCGTTGCCTCGTAGGCCCTCGCACGGCAACCACCACAAACCCGTATATATTCGCACCTGCCACACTTTCCTTCATACAGGGAAAAGTCTCTCAACTGGTTGAATATGTCAGAGGAGCGCCACACTTCCTGAAAACTTGACACCCTGAGATCACCGCAGTTGAGCTCCAGATAGCCACAAGGCTGGACTATGCCTTCATATGATATGAAACAAAAAGAGATTCCCCCCAAACAGCCCCTGGTCACCGCATCCAATCCATAGGTCTGATAGGTGACCTTCTCTCCCTTGGCATGGGCCTCCTGACGCAACACCCTGTAATAGTGCGGTGCACAAGTGGCCTTCAGGTGCAGGGGAACCTTGTCACGCATATTGTAAAACCAGTGCAAGATATCTTCGTATTCCTGGGCCTCGATCTCCTGATCCACCATGTCCCTGGCCCTGCCCGTGGGCACCAGTAAGAACAGGTGGTGGGCCTCTGCCCCGAGTCTTACGGCAAGGTCAAGGATTTCGCCGATGTAGGCGGAGTTGTGCTTGGTGACGGTGGTATTGATCTGAAATGGAAGGCCTGCCTCCTTCAGGATCCTTATTCCCTCAAGGGCCCCTTTGAATGCTCCTGGCACCTTTCGGAACTCATCGTGCATCTCCTCATTGGGCCCGTCTAGGGAGATGCTAACCCTTTTGATGCCACTTTCCTTCATTTTTTGGACCATCTCCCTAGAGAGTAATGTCCCGTTGGTGGCCATTACCATCCTCAGGCCCTTTTCATCTCCCCAGGAGGTCAGCTCAAAGATGTCCTCCCTGAGCAGCGGCTCTCCGCCTGTCAGGATCACGATGGGGGAGCCCACCTGGGCGATCTCGTCAATGATTTCTTTGCATCTTTCAGTGGATAGCTCGCCTGGAAAAGGACCCTTTTCTGCAGAGGCCCTGCAGTGGACGCAATTGAGGTTGCAGCTCCGCGTAAGCTCCCAGGCAACCAACCGAAGTTCATTTTTCTTGTGTCCCTGCTTTTTCATCAGCACTTGGGTCTCGCTATCGGCCGTCCATAAGGAGGCGCGCAGCTTCCTTGGCAAAGTATGTGAGTATGATGTCTGCCCCTGCCCGTTTTATGGCCATCAGGATCTCCATCATAATCCGTGTCCCGTCTATCCAGCCCCTGGCTTCTGCCGCCTTTACCATGGCATACTCCCCGCTCACATTGTAGGCCGCCACAGGAACCAGGGAGACCTCCTTTACCAGCCTCACCACATCCAGGTATGCCATGGCCGGTTTCACCATGACCATGTCAGCTCCTTCATCCAGGTCCAGTTCCACCTCCCGCAAGGCCTCCCTGGCATTGGCAGGGTCCATCTGATAACTTGATCTGTCCCCGAAACGGGGGGCTGAATCGGCTGCTTCCCTGAAAGGCCCGTAAAACCCAGAGGCATATTTCACTGCATATGAAAGAATGCCAGTATCCTTGAATCCTTCTCCGTCCAGTGCCTTTCGGATTGCTGCCACCCTTCCATCCATCATGTCAGAGGGGGCCACAAGGTCTGCCCCTGCCCTCGCATGAGAGACTGCCTGCTTTGAAAGCAGCTCAAGGGTTGCATCATTGTCCACATCACCGTCCTTTATCACCCCGCAATGACCGTGATCAGTGTATTCGCACATGCACACATCAGTTATGACCAGCATGTCGGGATTGCTCTCTTTGAGTGCAGCAACAGCCTGCTGCACAATGCCATCAGGGGCCCATGATCTACTTCCGACAGGGTCCTTACTGTCAGGCAGCCCAAACAGGATCACGGCAGGGATTCCCAGCTCCCAGGCATCTTTTGCCTCTTGGACCAAGGTGTCCACGCTGAACTGGTATTGTCCTGGCATGGAAGATATGGGGTCTCGAATCCCCTTGCCCGGCTTTACAAACATGGGGTAGATGAAATCCCTTGGAGAAAGAGTGGTCTCTCTAACCATCTCCCTCAAGGTCTTGCCCTTCCTGAGCCTCCTGGGTCGAATGATCACGGCCTCTTCCCCCCCTTCAGTCAACCTGGCTTATTTCATCATCTGTTAGGTAACAGGCAGGATCTGGTGCCCATACATCACCTGTGACAGCCTCGGCCCTCACCCTAAAGTTTCCACCGCATATGTCAAGCCACCTGCAAGTGGCGCAGCGGCCTTTCACATGCCTTTTTTTCTCCTTCAATTTGGCCATCAAAGGGTCTGAAAGGTCCTGCCAAATCTCACTAAAGGGTCGCTCCCTCACATTTCCAAAGCTATAGTGTCGCCAGAATTGATCTGCGTGCACAGAGCCGTCCCAGCTCACGCAACCTATCCCACGACCTGAATTGTTCCCCTCGTTCATTTTCAAGAGTTCAAGGACCTCGCCCGCCCTGGAGTTACCCTCCCTTTTCATCCTGAGGTAGAGATAGGGCCCATCTGCATGGTTGTCCACGGTCAGGACCTCCACTGCCTTTCCCCTGTCGTGCAAATCCTTTGTGCGGTCAATGATTAGGTCCACGGCCGCCCGGGTCTCCTCATGGGATAGGTCTTCTTCAACCAGGTTGGATCCCCTGCCAGAATAGACGAGGTGGTAAAAGCAGATCCTGGGTATTCCCTCCTGCTCCAGAAAATCAAATATCCTCGGGATCTCCTTCACGTTCATCCGATTCATGGTAAAGCGCAGCCCCACCTTCAGGCCAACGGCCATGCAGTTTCTTATCCCCTCAAGGGCCTCTGAAAAGGCCCCCTTCTTTCCCCGGAAGCGGTCGTTGACCTCCTCCATGCCGTCCAGGCTTATTCCCACATATGAGAGCCCGATCTCTTTGAGCTGGGCGGCCTTTTCCCTGGTGATGAGGGTGCCGTTGGTGGAAATTACGGCCCTTAGCCCCTTTTTCACTGCGTATCGGGCAAGCTCCATCAGATCCGGCCTTACAAGGGGCTCCCCGCCGCTGAAAAGCAGGACAGGGACCCCGAACCGGGCTAGATCGTCTATCAGGGCCAGGCCTTCTTCGTGGCTCAACTCCTTTTGAGCTCCGGCCTCTTGGGCTCGGGCATAGCAGTGAACGCACTTCAGATTGCATGCCCTGGTGACATTCCAGACCACCACGGGCTTCTTGTCGGCAGAGAACTGCAGGAGGTGAGAGGGAAGCTCTTTGGAGCGTCTCCCGTATCTGAGGGCATCAGACGGTTCCACAGTCCCACAATAGAGCTTTGATATGCCTATCATATCCTGATCCTCACCCTAAAAAAATAGGGGCCTTTTCACAAGCCCCCTTATAACCGCTTTCCTGGATCACCAATGCCAGGAGCCTCATCAGCTCAGGGAGCCTTCCGGTTGGAAGCCCTGCCTGTAATATTTCTTGATGAGATCGCTTATGAAGGTCTCCATGTCTTTTACGGCATCTTCTGTGATCACGAACTCATCCACCCCTACCCTTTCTTTCACAAGCCTTAACCCATATTCCAACCTCTTTGCAAGGCCAAAGGCAAGGGAACCGGCATCCTGTCCCGTGGCAATGGCCTCTTCTATAATGGTATCAATGGCGCCCTCATCAAAGCTTATTTTAACATCCACCTTGTCGTGGAGTGCTGCCTCTTCAATCTTCACTTGGTCATAAAGGTCTTTGAACTCTTCGAGGGCCGCCGTAAGATCGGTCACATTGCGCAGATGCAGCCTGGCTATTATGTCAAGCCTTCTATCGTAAAGGGATATGCCCCCCTTTTTCTCGTAATAGTCGATTCTCTCCTTTATGTAACGCCTGATGTTTTCCATCTCAGCCCTTCCCGCAGCCTCGAACCTCTCGGCAAGGGCGGGATCGTCAGGGTTTTCCAATAATTTTTCCAGTTCACGCTGGGCGTCCTGCACAACCTCAGGGGTCACCAAGAATCTGGTGATGCCGGTGGATGGCAACCTCTTTTCATACGGGATAAGGACCTTTTCAATGGCACTGACAAGCCCCCTCGCCCCTGTCTTCTCCTGGGCGGCCCGCTGGGCTATCATTTCTATTGCCTTTTCCTCAAACCTTATCTCAATGCCATAGGCCCTAAAGTCCAGGCGCTTGCTAAGGATTATGGGATTGTTGGGATTCTTGAGGATCTCTACCAGGTCATCTTTGGTTAATTCGTCAAAAACCACGATTACCGGGAGCCTTCCCACAAACTCTGACTCAAATCCAAATTCCACCAGGTCCTGGGGGCGTACCTCTTTTAACAGATCCCACTGGACTTCCGGCCCACATACCTCGGCCTCAAACCCGATGCCCTGCTTCTGCAACCTCTTCTTAATTATCTCGGCCAGATCCGAAAAGGCACCACTCATAATAAAGAGTATGTTCTTGGTGTTGACCACCTTACGCTCTTTCTTGCCTGTCCTCCGGTAATGCTCGATTGCCTGGATCTGGGAAATGGGATCATGGGGGACCTTGAGGTCCACCTCGGTCTCCTCCATTGGCTTTAGGAGAGCCCTCTGGACCCCGGTCCTGGAGACATCATGGCCTATGATGTTGTGGGCAGAGGCAATCTTGTCAATCTCGTCTATGTAAATGATTCCGTGCTCGGCCAGCTCAATGTCCTCATTGGCCTCGTAGACCAGGTCTCGCACCAGGTCTTCCACATCACCGCCCACATAACCTGTCTCGCTGAACTTGGTGGCGTCCCCTTTCACAAACGGCACACCAAGCTTCTGGGCTATCAGCTTTATCATGTATGTCTTTCCAACACCGGTGGGTCCGATCATGAGGATGTTGTTCTTAATCATTCCCACCTTGGAAGGATCGCCCTTTCTACCCCTCTTGCTATGCTTGATCCTGTTAAAGTGGGTACAGATCTTGGTGGCAAGAACTGCCTTGGCCTCATCCTGCTTGACCACGAAGTTGTCAAGATAGGCCTCCAATTCTTCAGGGAGCATGTCAAAGGCAGCGATCTTGTCTTCACCACGCTCTCCACTTCGGCCCTTTTCTCCGGAAGGTTCGCCCTTGGGAAAGACAAATGGGGATATCACCCTCACCCTGTTACCGTACTTTTTGGATAGGTACTCGCTCAGCTCCTTTTCCAGTTCCTTTTGATTGGGGATCCTTGCCCCCCGCTCTTCCTCTATATCAAGTATCTTGTCTCTTTCCATAACCTAATCCTTTTTGTTAGTGGTCAATTATTAGGATTATTCGTTTTCATTATAACAGATTTCTATCCAATATTCATTGCCTAGCTTCACTACGCTGGCTACCCATTCATAAATTCGACCCATTAAAGCAATAGGAGAAGCCTTTTTTCTCCAATTTGACCACCAAAAATGGGAAATCATAAAGCGATTGGCTAATCTCAATATATTCACTAAAAAGGCCGTTTTCAACCACCAACCATTTTGCCCCTCCTCTCTTACTTCTTGTTCCTATCATATTGACTCATCTTGGCGCATAATCTAGATTGGGATGTTATAAGAATCTGTCACTCGAATCTAGCGGGGTCCCATATGGTTGCAAGACTGGAAATTCGCTTGAAAAAGGAGATGTTTGACGCAGAAGGAGACTCCATCCGCAAGAAGGCAGCAGAGTATTTCGGCTTCCAACTCAGGGAAGTGAGGGTAATCCGTGTCCTTACCATGGATGCCTCCTTGAGCACTCACCAGCTTGAAAGGATCCGTCAAGAGATATTTACCAATCCTGTTACTGAAGAGTCTTCCTATGAGCCCATGGCCCGTGAATTCGACTGGTTGATATGGGTGGGATTCAGGCCTGGTGTGAGAGACACAGCAGGGAGCACTGCTGTTGAGGCCATAGAAGATCTCCTGGGTATCAAACTGGAACCTCCACAGGCCATTTATACCTCCAAGCTGTATGAAATCAGAGGTGAACTGGGCCAGCTGGAGATAGAGAAAATAGCCCGGGAATTACTGGCAAATGAACTCATCCAGCAGTGGAAGGTTTTCTCCCCGGCCAACTGGGATCCAGGCCAAGGGATAGGCTATCCGGTCCAGAAGGTTGAATTGAAACATCAACCACAGGTCCAAACCATCTCCATATCCAGCGATGAAGAACTACGACTCCTTTCCAAACAGCGTAACCTTGCCTTAAACGACCAGGATATCCCTGTTATCAGGGCTTACTTCCTCAGGGAAGACGTGTTGCTGGAAAGAAGAAAGGTGGGCCTGGATCTCCCCACGGATGTGGAACTGGAATATATATCTCAGGCCCGCAGTGATCATTGCAACCATAATACATTCAGGGGACTTTTCCGTTATCATGATCTTTACAGTGGAGAGAAAAGTGTCGTGGACAGCCTGTTTCGCACATGTATCGAAGAGCCCACCCTGGAGATCATGAAGAAAAAAGACTGGGTGGTCTCAGTTTTGTGGGATAACGCGGGAGTCGGGCGCTTTGATGAGGATTATTATTATGTGATTACAGGCGAAACACATAACAGTCCTTCCAATATGGAGGCATATGGCGGGGCACTTACAGGCATTGTGGGGGTGTACCGTGACCCCATGGGCACCGGGAAAGGTTCAAAGCTCATCCTGGGGGCCTATGCCTATTGCGTGGGTCACAGGGATTACTCGGGCCCCTTGAAACCCCACCTCCACCCCAGAAGGCTCCTGGACGGGATAGTAGAAGGGGTGAGGGACGGTGGAAACAAAAGCGGCATCCCTACCCCTTACGGGCTGCTTTTGTTTGACGACAGCTTCCTGGGGAAGTGTCTTGTGTTTGTTACAGCCATGGGGCTGATGCCTGCCACTGTGGCAGGGGAGCCATCTCACGAAAAGACCACCAAGCCTGGGGACTTGATCGTCATGTGCGGTGGTCGGGTGGGAAAGGACGGGATCCACGGGGTTACCGCTGCATCTGAAGGCTATGGCGAGCACACCCCTGCAGGACACGTCCAGATAGGAGACCCTTATACGCAAAAAAAGATGCACGACTTTCTGCTCGAGGCCAGAGACCAGGGCCTCATCTCCTTCATTACCGATTGTGGGGGCGGGGGCCTATCTTCAGCAGTGGGAGAGTCTGCCCGCTTCAGCAATGGTGCCCTGGTTGAGCTTGACAAGGTCCCTTTGAAATACGAAGGCCTGGACCAGTGGGAAATATGGGTCTCTGAGTCCCAGGAGCGGATGATAGTGGCAGTTAAGCCCCATCACCTGGAAAGGTTCATGGCCCTTTCCCGAAAACACGCAGTAGAGAGCACTGTCATTGGCACCTACAACGATTCGGGCTACCTCAGGCTGGATTACAAGGGAAAGACCTGTGCCTTTATCAGGATGGATTTCTTGCAGTCTGATTTTCCCCAGTGGGAGTTCGATGCCCATTGGATCCCGCCTGAGCACAGGGGGCTTGTGGAGCCTGTAATAGAGGAGCCCAAAAAACAGGGGGATCTCTTAAAAAGCATGCTCTCCAGGCCCAACATATGTTCCAGGAACTGGATTGCCAGGCAGTATGACCATGAAGTCCAGGGGGGGAGCGTGATAAAACCCCTGGTGGGTAGAGAGATGGATATTCCTTCCGATGCGGTGGTGATTCGCCCCGTATTGGACCGGCTCAATGGTATTGCCATATCCCAGGCCCTTAACCCCCGTTATTCTATTATAGACACCTACCACATGACCGCTGCCACCATTGATGAGGCCGTGAGAAAGGTTATTTCAGTGGGAGGAGATCCGGATCACCTCGGGGGAGTTGACAACTTCTGTTGGCCCTCGATCCAATACGACCCCATAAGCAACCCCGATGGAAAATACAAGGCCGCACAACTGGTGAGGTCAAATTGGGCCCTCAGGGACTATTGTCTTGATTTCGATATCCCGTTGCTCTCCGGCAAGGACAGTATGTATGTGGACGGCAATGTGGAGGGCCCCTTTGGAGAGAGGCGCAAGGTTTCAGGCCTTCCCACCCTGCTCTTCACTGTCTGCAGCGTGATAAAGGATGTGAGGAAATGCGTCACCATGGAACCCAAGGTGCATGGAGACCTTGTCTATGTGGTGGGCGAGACAAAGAATGAACTGGGCGGCAGCGAGTTCTACCAACTCATGGGCCACACCGGCCTGAATGTGCCCAGGGTGGATGCAAAGGAGCTAATGCCCATGTACAGGGCAGTAGCCCGCTGCATTGAAAAAGGTCTCATCTCATCGTGCCATGCGGTTACCAGGGGGGGGATCGCGGTTCACCTGGCCCTTATGGCCATGGCAGGTAAAATGGGCATGGAAATTGACCTCCAAGCCTTTCCCACCAATGAAGAACTGAAATCACATCAGTTGCTCTACTCTGAGTCGTGCGGCAGGTTCTTGATAACAATTGATCCAGGGGTAAAACAAGAATTGGAAGCAGAGTTGTCTGGCTTTCCTTTTGCCCTTGTGGGACGGACCACTCCGCATCCGGCACTGGTGATCAGGACAGCCCATGGCAAGAACTTGATTCAAGAAGAGGTGGCAGAATTGAAGGAATTTTGGTTGAAGCCCTTTGGAGATCTGGTATGAAAAAGGTCAAGGCATTGGTTCTTACAGGCTATGGCCTGAACTGTGATTATGAGACCCATTACTGTCTGGACTCTGCAGGTGCTGAGTCACAAAGGATCCACATGAATCAGATCATTCATGAAGCCGAAGAGAAAGGGCGAGGAGTACTGGACCCTTATCACATCCTTGTGTTTTGCGGTGGATTTAGCTGGGGTGATGATCATGGCGCGGGGGTGCTCATGGCCACCAAGCTGCGACATCACCTGGGCGAAGCCCTGGAGCGCTTTCTTGAGCAGGGAAAGCTTATCCTAGGGATATGTAACGGATTTCAGACGCTGGTAAATTTGGGGCTCCTGCCAGGGCTAGAGAAAGATTATTCCCCGCGCTCTGTGGCCCTCACCTATAACGACACGGGCAACTTCATAGACACGTGGGTAAGGTTGAAGGTATTGGGTGACAGCCCTTGTGTATTCACCCACGGCCTTGATGAGATAGAGTTGCCGGTCAGACACGGAGAAGGAAAGTTTTACGCATCAGAGCAAGTCATCAAGGACCTGGTTGAAAACAAGCAAGTGGTAATGCAGTATGCCTTGTCAACAGGAGAGCCCGCACAGGGCAGGTGGCCAGAGAATCCGAACGGCTCCCTATTGGACATTGCAGGGATATGCGACCCCACGGGAAGGGTATTTGGACTTATGCCTCATCCAGAGGCCTTTAACCACTACACCAATCATCCTCATTGGACCTATCTCAAAGAAATACACAAGCGAAATCCAAACAGTAAGCTGCCAAAAGAGACACATGGAATAAAGATATTCCGCAATGCGGTTCAGTTTGCCCAAGCCCTCTAAATATGGAAAAATAAAATTTGAGTTGACAAAGATTTATTTTTTCTATCTCCTTATCGTGTCTTCCAAAGAAGAGTTCTACTTTTCATGGCTCGCCTATCCGGGCTCCGTTTAGGGGGTTAATTATGAAATTAGCTGAAATTCTGGAGATAATCGAAGGCAAACCCATTACCAAGGATGTGGATCTGGAGCAGGAAGTTGAAATGGGTTGCGGTGCCGATCTCATGAGTGATGTCCTGGCCTTTACCCATGAAGGGACAATCCTCATGACAGGGCTCACCAATCCTCAGGTGGTGCGCACTGCCGAGGTGGCCGGCATAAAGGCCATTGTATTCGTGAGGGGTAAGCTACCGCCTGCAGAAACCATCCGGCTTGCGGAAGAAAAAGGCATTGCCCTTTTGAGTTCAAAATACACCATGTTTGAAACCTGTGGCCGCCTTTACAAGGCAGGGCTTCCCAGTTGCGGGCTCTTTGAGCTCAGCCTGCAAAAGTGGCGGGAGGCATTCAAAGAATAAGTATGGAGGAGAAGGAGAGGGGAATAAAGGAAGCCACCAGGCTCAAGGAATTGGCCTATGAGCTCAGGGTTGAGGAGGCCATGACCAAAGACGTGATCTCTGTGAGCCCTGAGACCACCATGGCCGAGGTCAGGAACATATTGAGGGAAAATCGCATCTCAGGGGTCCCGGTGTTGGAAAACGGGCGCATGGTCGGAATCGTGACCGTAGAAGACTTGATCAAGGCCTTGGCCGACGGACATATGGACCTTTCTGCCGCCCAAATGATGACTCCTGATCCTGTTACCGTTAACTCTGATGAGCTTCTCATTAGCGCCGTGGCCAAGTTTACAAAACTCGGATTCGGCCGTTTTCCAGTAACTGACAAAAATGGAAATCTGGTGGGAATACTCACTCACGGCGATATTGTTAGGGCCACCTTGAAACGCCTGGAACTCGATTACCACAAGGAAGAAATTCGCCGTTACAGGGCAAGCCATATCTTTAAAGACATACTGGCCGATAGAGTCGGCCTTGTCTTTGGTTATCACGTGATTGCCCGGGATTTTGAGCGAGCTGGCGAGGCATCCAGCAAACTAAAAAAGACCCTTACCCGGCTTGGCCTGCCCCCTCAAATCATACGACGGGTCTCCATCGCCACTTATGAAGCTGAAATGAATATCGTGATCTACACCGAAGGTGGAGAAATCGTGGCAGAGGTCCGTCCCCACCTCATCCGCGTGGATGCCTTGGACAAGGGCCCTGGCATTGCCAACATCGAGGAGGCGATGACGCCAGGGTTCTCCACCGCCCCTGACTGGGTCAGGGAAATGGGCTTTGGAGCTGGCATGGGGCTCCCCAATATCAAGGCCTCGGCCGACAGAATGAACATTGACTCCACATTAGGCATTGGCACCCATCTCACCTTCATCATTGAATTCCCCGAAGTCCTCACTAAATGAGATGAAGATGAGACACCACTCTCATACCCCTTTGGTTCCTCTAATGGTCGTGCGGATACAAATAGTCTTCAATTCCTATCAACTCAGAAGCTTGGCATGCTTTATGCTTATTGCAACTTGAGTGCTGGGTCTATTTGTGGAATTGGAGTATTATAAAAAGATTGACAATATTTTCATGGTGAATTAAATAGTGTGAACCTTTTATGGTCTCAGATATCTTGAATACAGTCCTCTTTTTGATTGCTCCCCTATCCTTCCTCTCTGACCAATATCAGGACAAGATTAGCTCCTGGTCTGCGCATTCCTTAAGAGACGAGGGCTGAATTGGGGACAGTAAATGAGAAGGGATTTTTTTAAGAGATGAATACAAGAAATGCATCCATCATGGGAACCGGGTCGGCCATCCCTGAAATGGTCCTTTCCAACAAAGATCTGGAAGGTATTGTGGATACCAGCGATGAATGGATTAGGAGGAGGACAGGCATCCAGGAGCGGAGGATTTCCTTTGGAATCAATGGCGAAAGCACCACCAGCCTCGCGGTTAAGGCCTCTGAGAAGGCCTTGGAAATGGCAGGCCTAAGCCCCCATGAACTAGACCTCATCGTGGTGGGAACAGTTACTGCTGACCGGCAGTTTCCATCTGCTGCCTGCATGATTCAGGATGCCCTTGGGGCCACCAGGGCCGCTGCCTTTGATCTGTCAGCAGGGTGTTCAGGCTTTATCTATGCCCTTTCCGTGGCAGATAATGCCATCAGGCTCGGTCAATCCAGTAATGCCCTGGTGGTGGGGGTGGAACGCCTCTCATCCATAATCAACTGGAAAGACAGGGGTACGTGCGTTCTCCTGGGAGATGGGGCAGGAGC
>JALVMN010000107.1 GCA_027027005.1 Desulfobacterales bacterium
AGGACCTTTTACGGCCATGCTGGAGACAAGAAATCCAAGCTGAAAGGCAAGAAATAGCAACCCAGGGACTGATGGCAGAGACCATGGAAACAAGAGCTGTTGCAAGGTATGTTAGGATATCACCACGGAAGGTCCGGTTGGTAATGGATGAGGTGAGGGGAATGGGTGTGGAAGAGGCCCTTCGTCGCCTCGCATTTGCTCCTCAAAAGGGTGCCAGGATCGTGAGGAAACTGATAAGTTCAGCCGTTGCCAATGCCGAGCATAATCATGGCCTTGACGTGGATTCGCTTTACATCAAGAGGATTTATGCAGACGAAGGCCCTACCTTAAAGAGGTGGAGACCAAGGGCATTGGGAAGGGCCACAAGGATCAGGAAACGAACCAGCCACCTCACAGTGGTGCTGGATGAGAGATCTTAACAGCAGGGGCCTCGGGCCAGCAGCAGGCTATCACTCAAATTTGCGGAGGTGAGTGTTGGGACAAAAGGTTCATCCTATAGGTTTTAGACTCGGTATCATCAAGACATGGGATTCCAGGTGGTTTGCCAAGAAGGAATACCCCAACTTCGTGGTGGAAGACTACAAGATTCGGGACTTCATCAAGAAGCGGCTGTACCAGGCTGGGATCTCCAAGATCGAGATTGAGCGAGCTGCTGGTAAGATCCGTATCAAGATCCATACGGCTAGACCTGGCATTGTGATAGGCAAGAAAGGGGCTGAAATCGAAAACCTCCGCCGAGAGCTGGAGAAGATGATCCAGCGAGAGATCATGATCGACATCCAGGAAGTTCGTAAACCCGAGGTGGAGGCCCAACTGGTGGCTGAAAATGTGGCACTCCAGCTGGAAAGGAGGGTGGCCTTCAGGAGGGCCATGAAAAAGGCTGTCAGTTCAGCCCTCCGATTTGGTGCCCAGGGTATCAAGATTGCGTGTGCTGGAAGACTTGGCGGTGCTGAGATGGCTCGCAGGGAATGGTACAGGGAGGGCAGGGTCCCGCTTCACACCCTGAGGGCAGATATCGATTACGGCTTTGCAGAAGCCTTTACCACTTATGGCGTTGTGGGGGTGAAGGTAATCATTTTCAAGGGAGAGGTGCTCCCTGAGAAGAAAGGATAGGCTGCAGTCATGCTAAGTCCAAAAAAGGTTAAATATAGAAAAAGGCAAAAGGGCAGAATGAAGGGAAAGGCTTACAGGGGCTGTACCCTGGAGTTCGGTGACTACGGTTTGCAGGCCCTGGAATGCGGGTGGATGAGCGCCCAGCAGATAGAGGCCGCAAGGGTTGCAATCACTCGTCATGTGAAACGCGGGGGAAAGATCTGGATAAGGGTCTTCCCTGACAAACCTATCACCAAGAAGCCTGCCGAGACTCGAATGGGAAAGGGCAAAGGAGCCCCTGAGGGATGGGTGGCCGTGGTCAAACCTGGACGGGTACTGTACGAGATAGAGGGTGTGCCAGAAGAGGTGGCCCAGGAGGCATTCCGATTGGCAGGCCATAAACTTCCCTTTGCCACGAGATTCTTGACCCGGAGATTTTAGCGCCATGAAGGCTTCTGAACTGAGAGAGTTGAGCACAGAAGAGTTGATGGAAAAGGAGAAAGCCTTGAAGCAGGAGCTTTTTAACCTGCGATTCCAGAAGGCCACAGGGCAGCTCGGAAATACGGCCGCGATCCCCAAAACCAAGAGGGATCTTGCTAGGGTAAAGACCATTTTGCGGGAAAGAGAGCTGGCTGAAAAGAGGGCACGGCGAGGTTAGCATGACACAGAGCGGAAGCAAGAAGAAACTGGTGGGCACCGTAGTGAGCAACAAGATGGACAAAACAGCACTGGTGCTGGTTGAGAGGCTCGCAAAGCATCCCACTTACAAGAAATATATTCGCAAGAGAAAAAAATACATGGCGCATGATCCCAAGAACCTGTGTGGTATTGGCGACAAGGTTAGGATAATTGAGTCAAGGCCGTTGAGTAAGAGAAAGCGCTGGCAGGTATTGGAGATCCTTGAGAAAGCCGACACTGAGCTCTAGATCTATTGGCCGTGGGGCGGAGTAAAAAATGATACAGACTGAGACAAGGTTAAAGGTGGCAGACAATTCAGGGGCCAAGGTGGTGTCTTGCATAAAGGTCTTGGGGGGCACTCGAAAGAGGTACGCAACTGTGGGCGACATAATTGTGGTCTCTGTGAAAGAGGCAATGCCCAATTCCAAGGTAAAGAAGGGTGATGTGGTAAGGGCCGTTGTGGTCCGAACCGCCAAGGAGATCAGGAGGCCTGATGGGACCTACATAAAGTTTGACGATAATTCCGCAGTACTCATAAATCAGCAACGGGAGCCCATTGGTACTAGGATATTTGGGCCGGTTGCAAGGGAGCTCAGGGCAAAGAGGTTCATGAAGATAATATCTCTGGCCCCCGAGGTCTTATAGAAAGGCTTTTAGAGAATGGTCCAAGGAGCGGTTCAAGTGGGTAAAAAGAGGCCTAAGATAAAGAAAAACGATAAAGTGATGGTCATTGCTGGAAAGGAAAAGGGCAAGATCGGCACGGTACTGAAAGTGGATGCAGAGAAGTGGCGGGTCCTGGTGGAAAAGGTCAACATGGTAAAAAAGCACGCAAGACCAGGACCTCAAACGGCCCAAGGCGGTATCATTGAAAAGGAGGCCCCACTCCACATATCCAATGTGATGATCGTTTGCAGCAAGTGTGCTGAGCCCACCAGGATAGGCCACAAGCGCCTGGAGGATGGTCAAAAAATCAGGGTGTGCAAGAAGTGCGGAGAGTCTCTGGATGAGTGATGACAGTGGCCTGGTCTGAAAGACCTGCCCGCTTCACACAGGACAGGATAGCGCGGTTATAGGGAGGATTGAGGTTGTCTCGTTTGATGGAACTATACAAGAGTCAAGTTGTTCCCGCCATGATCAAGGAGTTTGGATATAAAAGCATCATGGCGGTTCCCCGTATTGAGAAGGTTGTGCTGAATATGGGTCTGGGAGAGGCCATTCAAAATATCAAGGTCTTGGATTCCGGGGTGGAAGAGCTTAGTTTGATCGCAGGCCAGAGGGCGGTAATTACCAAGGCAAAAAGATCCATTGCTGGGTTCAAGCTGCGCCAAGGGATGCCAATTGGTTGCATGGTGACCCTTAGGAAGGAAAGGATGTATGATTTCTTGGACAAGCTCTTCAACGTCGCTCTGCCCCGTGTGCGGGATTTTAGGGGGGTGTCAAAGAAAATTTTTGACGGGCAGGGCAACTGTACCGTGGGGATCCGAGAGCACATAATCTTTCCCGAAGTGGACTACGACAAGATCGATAAGGTGAAGGGCTTGAATGTCTCAATCGTAACCACGGCAGAGACCGACCAAGAAGGATACTTTCTGCTCAAAGCACTGGGTATGCCGTTCAGGGAATAGAATGGGAGGTAGTCTTGGCTAGAAAAGCACTCATTATGAAGGCTCAAAGGGAGCCAAAGTTTTCCACAAGAAAGTACAACAGGTGCCCCCTCTGCGGGCGGAGCAGGGCGTTCTTGAGGAAGTTCGGCATATGCCGCATATGTTTCAGGACCTTGGCATCCAGTGGCCAGATACCAGGAGTTATCAAATCCAGCTGGTAGGGCAGGCCCACAAATATCAAGGGGAGGGAGAATTCGAGGAGCATCTAAATGACTATGACCGATCCTATAGCAGATATGTTGACGAGGATTAGGAATGCCCTGAGGGCATCCCATGAAAATGTCGATATTCCCAGCTCCAAGCTCAAGGTCAATATCGCAAAGGTATTGAAGTCTGAGGGCTATATCAAGAACTTCAAGGTGATTCAAGACGGAAAGCAGGGAATCTTGAGGATTTACCTGAAGTACGACGAAAAGGGAGAGCCTGTTATTGCAGGGCTCAAGCGGGTAAGCAAGCCAAGCAGAAGGGTATATGCGGGATACGAGGATATCCCCAAGGTTTTGAATGGTTACGGGATCAACATCGTGTCCACCTCCAAGGGTGTCATTACCGACCGGCAAGCCAGAAGAATGAAGGTGGGCGGAGAGATCCTGTGTTCGGTGTGGTAGAATAGCTGATTGTGGGAGGTTCCCAATGTCTCGGATCGGGAAAAAACCAGTGCCGATCCCAAAAGGGGTGGAAGTAAAACTGAATGGTGATTTGCTCACTGTAAAGGGCCCCAAGGGAGAACTAAAACAAAAGGTTCATCCCAAGGTAAATATAGAGATTGACCAGGATGAGGTGAGGGTATCTGTTGGTGAGAGCACCAAGCAGGTAAGGGCACTCCACGGATTGTATCGAGTTCTGGTAAACAACATGGTCACAGGGGTCACTAAAGGATTTGAAAAGAGCCTTGAAATCGTGGGGGTGGGTTACAGGGTGGAGTTGAGCGGAAAGGTCGCAACCTTTCACCTGGGTTATTCTCATCCCATAGAGTTTCCCCTCCCAGACGGAGTGGATGCCAAGGTGGAGAGGACCAAGATCACACTCATGAGCATTGACAAAGAGCTATTGGGCCAGACCGCTGCCAGTATCAGGCGGCTGCGCCCACCGGAGCCATACAAGGGCAAGGGTATCAGGTACGAGAACGAGGTGATAAGGCGCAAGGCTGGAAAGGCCGGAGCCAAGTAAGCTTATTAGAAACTTAGTGCTTGCTGGAATGAAATTACAGATCAGTGCAAGGTGTCTTCCATGACAAGATATAACAGGGTAGCGGCCAGACTGAGGCGGAAAAAGCGGGTAAGAAAGAAGATAAAGGGGACTCCTGAAAGGCCCAGGCTGTGTGTGTTCAGGAGTTCAAGGCATATCTATGCCCAGCTCATTGATGACACCACTTCCACTACACTGGTGGAGGCCTCCACACTTTCCAAGGAGTTAAGGGAAAAGGTGGAAAAGGACAGTGGAAACAAGAAAGGTGCAGAACTTGTGGGCCTTGAGATTGCAAGCAGGGCCCTTGCCAAGGGGATAAAGAAAGTGGTCTTTGACCGCAATGGATTCCTCTATCACGGTAGGGTGAAGGCCCTTTCAGAAGGTGCCAGAAAGGGTGGACTGGAGTTCTAGTGGATCGTTTCAAAATACTACCACTTTTTTCAAGAGGGAGAAGTTAATTGATTCGGGAAGAAGAAGATATCCAGCTAATCGAGAAGGTTGTGCACATCAGCCGTGTGGCCAAGGTGGTAAAGGGAGGCCGAAGATTCAGCTTCAGTGCCATCGTGGTTGTGGGCGATGGCAAGGGAAATGTGGGGGCTGCCCTCGGTAAGGCCAACGAAGTGCCCGAGGCCATCAGGAAGGGCGTTGAGAAGGCGAAAAGGGATATGGGCCCCGTAGCCCTCATGAATACCACTATTCCCCACGAAATCATCGGCCAGTGGGGAGCTGCGAGGGTCTTATTGAAGCCCGCTAGGCCCGGGACTGGGGTGATCGCAGGTGGCGCGGTGAGGGCCGTATTGGAGGCCGCCGGGGTCCAGAATATACTCACCAAGTGCCTGGGATCCCACAATCCCCATAATGTGGTAAAGGCCACGCTCAGGGCCTTGAGGTCTGTGAGGAGCCCTGAAGAGATAGCAAAGAGGAGAAACAAAACGGTCGAAGAGATCGTGGCGTAAATAATCTGGCAAGGAATCTTTCACCATGGCTGATAAGATAAAAGTAACCTTGGTCAAGAGCGGAATAGGATATAATAAGAGGATCCGGCAGACATTGAGGGGTTTGGGGCTTACCAAGCTGCACAAGACCGTGGAGCTCGAAAACACCCCTTCGGTAAGGGGGATGATCAAGAAGGTCTCATTCCTTGTAAAGCTA
>JALVMN010000108.1 GCA_027027005.1 Desulfobacterales bacterium
CAAACCAGAATGTTATATGAAAGCAGAGAAAATTATCCCTGTTTGACAGGCAAGGTGATCTTGAAAGTCGTGCCCTTGTCAGGCTCTGATTCGCAAGTAATGCTACCGCCCAACTCTGTTACAATCCCATGGACAATGGAGAGCCCCAGTCCACTGTGTTCACCATCTTTACTGGTGGTATAGGGCTCAAAAATCTTGGCCTTTATGCCTTCAGGGATTCCTGGACCGTCATCTCTTATCTCCAGCTCAGCAAAGCCCCCTTGTCTTCCTTGTTCTGTGGGTGAGCCAACATACCGGGTGGAGATCCGAATATTGCCACCGCGGGAAAGGGCCTCTGCAGCATTTTTCACCATGTTTATCAATACCTGTTTCATGGCCCCCTTCTCAGCCTCAATCTCGGGCAGCTCAGGATCCAAGCTGGTGTGAAGTTTTATCTGATGGTCTCTTTCCAATGGCTCTGCCATTATCTTAATCAGATCCGAGACCAGGGCATTGAGGTTTACAGGCTCAAACCTTACGACCTTCTTCTGGGAAAATGAGGTGAGGGTGGACAGGATCTGGGTCACCCTGTCGATCTCTTCATTGATGATCTTGATCTCTTCCTGGCCGATGTTGTGCTTTGCAAGCTTGAATCCCAACAGCTTCAGATAGTTTTTTATGATGCCAAGAGGGTTGTTTACCTCGTGGACCACCTTGCGGGCCATTGAGGAAGATGCCTCCACCCTTTGAGTTTGCACCTCCAAGAGGGCCTTTTCCCTTGCGTGATGGGCGAGGAGTGCAACGGCGGCGTGATGGGAGAACATCTTCAATATGTTCATATTGGCCCTCAGGTGATTCAGCTGCGCCTCATCCACGCCCAACACAATGAGGCCTGCCTTGTTTCCCTGGGCCGAGAGCGGCTGGCAAAGTATGCCCGGCTTCCGGGTGAGCCGGATGATTTGTTCGTCCAAGATGGTGAGGGCCTCGGACTCTGCCAGCTCAAAAGAATCCCTCCATCTTGCTTCTTGGAAGCTCTTTACGATCATGGAGTTTCGGGCTGAAAGTGGGATCAGGACGCCTTCTATGGTCTTGGGCTTTTCACCCACCAGGCCGTTTTTTTCAGGATGAAAAAGGAAGACGAGGGCCTGGGGTATATCAAAAAGGACCCTTATGCCACCCTCAATGGCCCCAAGCAGGGCATCTTTGTCATGGGCCTCGAGCAAGCTGTGAAGCGTGCCGAGCAAGATGGATGCATCTCCCACGGCACGGCTCAATTGGTCGTGCTTTTCGGCTTCCTTTTGCTCCAGGGCCTGAGAATCAGGGGCCTCTATCTCAATGTCAAGGGATCTGGCCACCTCGGCCGATTCCTCTTTTGCAGTGGAGACCAGGTCTTCAAATGCCCTCTGCCCTATTCCCAAGAGCTCCACTGCCAGAGAAGGGGCCCGTTCCCTGAACTCATTCAGGTGCTGAGAAGCCATGTTGGCCACATAGATTATCTGGACCAAGGGTAACGCCTCTTTGACTCTTTCCACTGGGTCGTGGTGGTACAAGACGGAGTCCACCACGAAAGGGGGAAGCCCCCAGCGGTCCAGCAGCCAGGCCCCCACCTCACAATGCGTGGCACCCAGCCGGACCTCCCCTGCCAGTAATAGATCAGGGCGTTGTCCATACATCTCCAACAGACCCCTGTATTCCTCTTTAAAGTTAATCCAGAGTACCAGGCGGCCGATGTCGTGCAGCAGGCCTGCAAAGAAGGCCTCATCAGGATTGGGATAGGCAATTCTCTTGGCCAGCAGCCTGGATGTCACCCCACAGCATATGGAGTGCCACCAAAAGAGCTTCAGGTTGAACACTGAGTTGCCTTTCACCCTGAAGGCTTCATAGACAGAGGCACTGATGGCAACATTTTTCACCGTATTGGTCCCCAGGTAGGCCACCGCATTTTCCATGTCCTCGATTTTTCTGGGGAGCCCGTAATAGGCAGAATTTATCAGCCGCAAGATCTTGCCGCTCAAAGAAGGGTCTTTATCAATTATGGAGGCCACCTCTTTGAGGTCGGTCTCAGGCTTATTGCAGACCTCCATGAGTTTGAGCAAGATGTGGGGCAGGGTGGGAAGCTGCCTGAAAGAGGATATTCTCTCCGCTATGGACTCTTGAAGTTGCATGTTTGAATTTAAGGGCAATAAAAAATAGCAATATGCTTTAAAATCGGTTCTATTTCTAAAAAATTAAAGATTACAAAGGCGCAGTATAGGTGAAGCTTTCCCAATGTCAAGCTCAATTAAGGCCTCTTTAGTGATTTTGAGTTCATTGACACCCGAAAGCTGTTAAATGATAATGACTACGCAGCACGGGCCTGGATAACCCAAAAACAACCTTTTTGCTCTGGAGGGCTGGTCTTGGAAGAACTCCCGCTTTTGGGTATCACCATGGGTGATCCATCAGGCATTGGACCTGAAATTATTGTAAAGGCCCTTTGCCAATCTGGACTCAAAGAGATCAGCAGGACACTGGTGCTGGGGGATCCAAAGATATTGGAGAGGGCTGCCAGGATCGTGGGTGCTGATGTTCGGATTTGTCCTGTGTCTTCGGTGGAAGAGGCTAGGTTCGGGGAGAAGAGCATTGAGGTCATGGCACTCTCTTGTCTTGACCCTTCCACCATAGCTCCTGGCAAGGCCACGCCCCTGGCCGGCGAGGCCATGGCCAGATACATTAAAAAGGCGGTGGACATGGCCGTGGAAGGGGTGTTGGACGCAGTGGTGACCTGCCCCATCAACAAGAGATTGCTAAGGCTTGCAGGATATGATTTTGAGGGGCACACCCAGATGATAGGTCGGCTCACCGGAGTCCCTGATCCTGTAATGATGCTCGCAGGAAAGAGGCTGAGGGTGAGTCTTGTCACAATACACTGCGCCCTCAGGGAGGTTCCTGGACGCCTGAGCACTGAAGGGATCTTGAGGGTGATCAGGGTGACGGCCCAATCACTGGTCAACGACTTTAGGCTCAAGGAGCCAAGAATCGGGGTGGCAGGGGTTAACCCCCACGCAGGGGAAGATGGTCTGTTTGGAGACGAGGAGCAGAAATTTATCGCCCCTGCTGTAATGGCTGCGGTTAGGGAGGGATGGGAGGTGGAGGGACCGTTACCTGCCGACACCCTTTTTTGGAGGGCATTGCAGGGTGAGTTTGATGCAGTGGTGGCCATGTACCACGACCAGGGGCTGGCTCCATTGAAGGCGATTCATTTTCGCGACGGCGTGAACGTGACCCTTGGACTTCCCATTGTCAGGACCTCGGTGGACCACGGGGTGGCCTACGACTTGGCCGGCACGGGCAGGGCAAATCACGAGAGTCTGGTGGCTGCAATAAATACGGCCGCAATGATAGCCAGTAATAGAAGCAGGATTGCCTGATTAGTCCAATGGCCGTTACCAGGCAGGGATACATAAGAATCAGGGGGGCAAGGGAGCACAACCTCAAGGACATCTCCCTGGATATCCCCAGAGACAGCCTCGTGGTCATAACCGGAGTTTCGGGGTCAGGGAAGTCCTCCCTTGCCTTTGACACCATTTATGCCGAGGGCCAGCGGAGGTATGTGGAATCCCTTTCCCCTTATGCCAGGCAATTCCTGGAGCAAATGGACAAACCAGAGGTGGATTCCATCGAAGGCCTATCCCCAGCGGTATCCATAGCCCAGAGAAGTCCTTCCAAGAACCCTCGCTCCACCGTTGGCACGGTTACTGAGATCTATGATTACCTGAGGGTTTTGTTTGCCAAGGTGGGCCAGATATTTTGTCCCCGCTGCCACCTAGAAATCTCCTCCCAGACCGTTCAAGAGATGGTGGACCGGATAATGGCACTGCCCCAGGACACAAGGCTTTACATCCTCTCCCCCATACTAGAGGCCCATGATCTAGAGGCACTCTTCAAGAAACTCAGACGAGATGGATTCACCAGGGTCAAGGTGGGCCATGAGGTGCTCTCCCTGGAAGAGGCCGCCCTCATAGAATCCATAGATGCCAAAGGGATAAGCATTGTTGTGGACCGCTTGGTGCTCAAGGCCAATGTCAGATCCAGACTGACCGATTCTATTGAATTAGCCCTCTCCCTTTCAGGAGGAAAACTCCTGGTGGATGTATTAGGGGGAGAGGAGATGTTCTTTACTCAAAGCCCCATCTGCCCCGGCTGCGGTTATCCCTCCCCTCGACTGAGCCCCCAGCTCTTTTCTTTCAACAACCCGAAAGGGGCCTGCGAGGCCTGTGCCGGGATGGGGATAAGGAAGGCCTTTGGAGTAATGGAGACTACCACTGGGGCGCAACACGTTGATCTCCCCACAGAGCAACCGGACTCCATACCTTGCGATGAATGCGATGGAAGCCGGCTTCGAAAAGAGGCCTTGAATGTAAGAGTGGGAGGAAAGAACATCCATGAGATATGCAGCCTTTCCCTGAGGGAGGCCAGAGAATTTTTTGCCACCCTTGAACTCCCACCCTCCCAGACAGTAATAGTTAAAAGGGTTGTAAAGGAAATTGGGGAGAGGCTGGATTTTCTGATCAGTGTGGGCGTGGATTACCTGACCCTTTCCAGGGCCACTGCCACCCTTTCGGGTGGAGAGGCCCAAAGGATAAGGCTGGCCACCCAAATAGGGGCAAACCTTGCAGGTGTCCTCTATGTCCTGGATGAGCCCACCATAGGCCTTCATCAGAGAGACAACTTGAAGTTACTCCAAAATCTCAAGCGCCTCAGGGACCTTGGGAACACGGTAATAGTGGTGGAGCATGACCGTGAGACCATCATGGCAGCAGACCAGGTGATCGACATGGGGCCTGGAGCAGGTGCCCAGGGAGGAGATGTGGTCTTCCAGGGAAGCCCCTTGCAACTCCTGGAGGATGAGCAATCCATCACAGGGAAATATCTCTCAGGTAAGGCGGGGGTATCACCACCTGGCAGCCGCAGGCAGGGGAGCGGCCGTTTCTTGGTCATTGAGGGGGCAAGTGAGCACAATCTCAAAGACATATCAGTAAAGATTCCCCTTGGGACCTTTACCTGTATAACAGGGGTTTCGGGCTCGGGCAAGAGCACCTTGATCTACGAGATCCTTTTTCCCTACCTGAGCCGTCTCCTCTATGGGACCAAGATAAAGGTTGGAAGAGTGAAAGAGATCCGAGGGATGGAGAACATAGACAAGGTGATCAATATTGACCAAAGTCCCATCGGGAGGACTCCAAGATCCAATCCCGCCACATATACAGGTGTGTTTTCACACATAAGGGCCCTTTTTTCCCAACTCCCAGAGGCCCGTGCCAGGGGGTATAAGCCTGCAAGGTTTAGCTTCAATGTGAGGGGGGGCAGGTGCGAGGTATGCAAAGGAGAGGGACTTATAAAAGTGGAGATGCATTTCCTCCCTGACATTTGGGTTACATGCGAGGCCTGTGAGGGAAGGCGTTACAACAGGGATACCTTGGAGGTGAGATACAGGGGGTATAATATTGCCCAGATCCTGGACATGACGGTGGAAGAGTCCTATTCGTTCTTTGAGAGGATTCCCCATGTCCGAAAGATACTTCACACATTGCTGGAGGTGGGTCTGGGATATGTCAGGCTGGGGCAGCCGGCCACCACCCTTTCAGGAGGCGAGGCCCAACGGATCAAATTGTCAAAGGAGCTGAGCAAGAGGGCTTCGGGCGCCACTTTGTATCTCATGGACGAACCCACCACAGGGCTTCACTTTGCAGACATCGAGAAGCTCATTCAGGTGGTGAACTCCTTGGTGGATATGGGCAACACGG
>JALVMN010000109.1 GCA_027027005.1 Desulfobacterales bacterium
GTGATCGCCACCACAGAGGTGACTTTGTTTGGCCTGGTGCTTTCCACAGACGGCATTGCTCCTTATGGGGCTGTTAATCCCAAAGAGGCCCACGAGATATTCGTGCTCCACGCCCTAGTGAGGGGAGAGGTTGATGAGCGCTTCGGGTTCCTGGAGCACAACCTCTCCTTGATGGAAGAGGTAAGGGACATGGAGCAGAGGCTGAGGCGAGCCTTGATGGTGGACGAGCACACCATGGCCTCCTTTTACTCTGGAAGGCTCCCAGGAGTCCACGATATCAGAACATTGAAGCATACCATCCACAAGAAAGGGGGGGATGAATTCCTAAAGATGAGCCTGGAAGACCTCCTCGTGGAACGCCCTTGCCAGGAAGAACTCGCCCAATACCCCAAAGAGGTCTGCATAGACAGCTTCAAACTCCCCGTTCGCTACAAATTCACACCCGGTAGGGAGGATGACGGGGCCACACTGGTGGTGCCCCTTTCAGTTGGGTGCCGACTGCCAAAAGAGGCTCTGGAGTGTGTACTCCCAGGGCTCACCCGCCGGAGGGTGGAGGCGATGATCAAGGGGCTGCCAAAGAGGTATAGAAGGCTCCTGTTCCCTCTTCCAGAAAAGCTGGACGCAATTGTGGAGGCAGTTGGAAAAGAGAGTGATCTGCCTATTGCTGTAAGGCTTTCCCAGGTAATAAGCGAAAAGTTCGGGGTTCAGATCCCTGCCTCAGTGCTTGCCTCGGTGGAGCTACCTGAACACCTGAAACCCAGGATCTCGGTGGTGGATCACCAGGGCAAAGAGATCAGGGCGGGAAGGTCGCTCTCGGTGCTGGAAGAAATTAGTGAGTTCAGCCTTGAAGGTCCTGACCATGAGGAGTGGAAAAAGGTTTGCGAAAGGTGGGAGCGCTTTGATCTATCCAGATGGGATTTCGGCGATCTGCCCGAGCGTATAGAGGTAGTGGAGGGAATCATCGCCGTACCGGCACTTGAAAAGGACCACCAGAGGGTGAACCTCCGACTATTCCTGGCTCCCAAGAAGGCCGCGGCTTCCCACAGGGGCGGCGTTGAAGCGCTCTACCGCAAGCTCCTTTCAAAGGAGCTCAGGTTTCTAAAGAGGACTTTGAAGATAGGCCCTGAACTTGAGCGCCTGAGCGGGTACCTCGGGGGCAGGGGAGCACTGGTTGATCTGGTGGTGGATGCCATCTCTGCCAGGCTATTTTTCAAGAACATCAGGAGAGAGAAGGAGTTTTATGAATGGGCAAGGGAGTGTGTCAAGAGACTGATCCCCACTGCCACCTCGCTCACAGTTCATGCAGGGGCCGTGCTCAAGGCATATCACCAGGTCCGAGCGCAACTGTATAAGATGGAGACAAGGGGTGAGCTTGAAAAAGGGGTAAGCACATTTTGTAGCGGTCTTCGTAAGGAGCTTGAGCAACTGGTCCCCCGTGATTTTCTGCTGGTCTATACAGAGGAGCGCCTCAACCACATACCCAGATATCTGAAGGCCCTGGCCATAAGGGCAGAGCGGGCCTCATATGACCTGGAGAAGGACCAACGCAAGGCTTTCCAGCTAAAGGAGTTCCTAGATGCCTTGGAGGAGATGAAAAAGGAAATATCCAAGTGCAGTGAGGGAAAAAGACAGGTAATAGAGGCCTTTGGCTGGGCAGTGGAGGAATTCAAGGTGGCCACATTTGCACCTGAACTCAAGACCTTACAGAAGGTATCGGCCCGGATACTCAGGGAAAAGGTAAAGGAAATAGAGAGAATGGTTTAAGAATCTTGGGGGGCGCCATGGCAACAGAGCCAACTTATC
>JALVMN010000110.1 GCA_027027005.1 Desulfobacterales bacterium
ACAAACTTTTGCAAGAGTGACTGCGTCCAGGTCCCGAGGCTCTCTACCTCCTTTTATGGTGCACTGAAACCAGCAGTATCTTTGCCCCTCAGGGCCTGGTGTGTCGGTCTCAAAGACCGGGTGTTTTACATCGCTGGGGCGATTTACATAAGCCCTTTTGGGATCAATGGAGATTACCACGGCCTGGTTGCCATATACCCGCGAGATGTCCTCTATGGCGCTCTTGCCTGTGGCCCTCCCCTCGCTTAGGTATCGTTCGACGATCAAGACGGCATCACTTCCTATGGAGACCTTGTCGGCCCCTGAGCGAAAATACTCCGAAGCGACTTCAAGGGCAGAATATCTCCTGCCATCTTTATCGGTATAGTCCCTTATTCCGCCACCAATGGTAAGGGGGACGAAGACATTTTCCGAGGTCCGGCGCAACACCTCCAACATGGGAAGATCCTCAAGGGGAAAGTCCCTGAATCCTGTTATATTGAGGAACGTGATCTCATCTGCACCTTCTTCATAGTACCGCCTGGCAAGGTCCACTGGTTTTCCGAGGTTTCGCACCTCTCCTTGTTCCCTCACATCGTACTGATCACCCTTGGTGACCACCAGGTCACCTTGGTCGTTGGTGCGAACATCCAGGCATGCAATGATGCGTTTTGCAAGCCTTGTGCGCCCAAGGATTCGCGAAGGCATTACTGCCTGGGAGCGACCTTCAAGGAAGTTCTTGAGGATCCGGAGCCCTTGCTCCCCGCTCTTTTCCGGATGAAACTGGGTGGCAATGACATTTCCCATCTGGATGGAGCTTACGAACTCCTGGCCGTAGTCAGTAGTAGTCAGGATAACGGAGGAATCATCCGGCACAACATGATATGAGTGGACAAAGTAGAATTTTTCATCCCCTTCCAATCCGTCAAAGATTGCCGAGGGCTTTTTTACCTTAAGTGCGTTCCAACCAATGTGGGGCACCGAAAGCCCTGTCTCAAAGCGCTTAACCACACCCTTTATGAATCCAAGGCCTGGGATGCCGGGTGCCTCCTCACTTGCTTCGAAGAGTGCCTGGAGGCCAAGGCATATCCCAAGAAAGGGGCGACCGGAGTTGAGAAACCGTCTCAGGGGATCCAGGAAACCCTTTTGTCCCAAGATCTCCATCATGTTGCCGAAGTTCCCCACTCCAGGAAATATAAGCTTGTCGGCCTGAAGTATTTCCTCACCTTTCTTTACAATCGCCACAGAGTAGCCCAGCTTCTCTATTGCATTCAGGACACTTCGCACATTTCCTGCTCCATAATCCAAGAAGGCTATCATGTCAGAGGCTCTCCACTGAACAATCTCCAGTACCGATCATGGCTATCCGAAACAGGATTGAATTTATCAAGCCAGACCAATATTATCAATAGGTTATCGGCGGAGCATGAGAATTCAAAAGATGAGGGTTCCAATTTGCAATTACTTTGGTGGGAAACGGCACGTTCCCTTTCCGTCTGACACCCAGGCAGGCGCTACGCTCGCTGCGCCGTCCATGGCTCGGCTCCGGCCAAACTTCTTGCGGGCAGGCCCTGCGGGTCAGCCGCTCGGTTATTCGAGTAGAAAAGTATCATTTGAGGAGCGTCTGCCACAAAAAATCCCAAGATTTCTTTCTGTGGGGGAAATGACATGGAGGAACCCGGGGTTCAACTAGAATATGAGAGCCTAATAATGCCGCTGTGAGGAACATCCCCAGCCTCTTGTCAAAAAATCGTTTTTGTGCAAGGCTGGCCCTGTTTAATCTTTTATCTTTTCAATATCCTCAGGTCGTCCCAATACTATAAAGATATCACTGTCCTTTATGACAAAGTCCCCTCCAGGGGCCATTGTTAGACGATCTGGAACCAATTCACGAATTGCAATCACATTTACTCCGTATTTTGCCCTCAGGTTGATCTCGCCCAAGGTCTTGCCAATAAACCGGTTCGGGGGAGCCACCTCCAGGATACTGTACTCCGGGGACAGTGGAATGTAATCCATTATGTTGGGGTTTGACAGGCTCTTTGCAATCTTCAGCGCCGTTTCTTTTTCCGGAAATATGACCTCGTCGGCCCCTATTTTTTCCAGTATGCGCCCGTGGTCCTCACTCCTAATCTTTACCAGGATATTTTTCACATTTAGATCTTTCAGATACAGGGTGGTGAGGATACTCGCACTTAGGTTGTCTCCCAGGCTAACTATAACCGCATCCATGTCAGCAACCCCTGCTGATTCAAGAAGGGAGCGGTCAGTGGCATCGCCAATAATGGTGTGGGTAGAGAATTCCTGGATCTTGTTGACGCGGGCTTCCTCCCTGTCAACGCAAAGAACCTCGTGCCCCTCCTCGTATAGGGCCTTTGCCACCGAGAATCCGAAGTTACCCAATCCAAAGACTGCGAACTTTTTCATCTTTTCACCCTATGAGGATTTTTTCTTCACCATAGTGGAACTTTCTTGTAGGGACCCGTTTTGCCAAAGAGTAAGCAAGGTTTAACGGCCCAAGCCTTCCAAGGAACATCATCACCATAATGAGGACCTTACCCACAGTTGTCAATGTGGATGTAACGCCCATGCTCAGACCCACCGTGCCAAAGGCGGAGACGGTTTCAAAGAAATACTCTAGAAATTTTCCCCTTGTCTCCGGGTGTGCGAACCTTCCTATTTCAGCTATCATAACAAGGCAGGCTACCACTGATATGAGAACCACGGAGCTTATAATGATCGTAAGCGACCGGCTAAGGGTCTCCCTTGGGATGGTTCTTTTGAAGACCTCTCCTTCCTCGTTTCCCTTGAACCTGTTTTTTGTGATTATCACAAGGATTGCCGCATTAACGGTCTTTACGCCTCCGCCGCAAGATCCCGGTGAGGCTCCTATAAACATTAGGATAATAAGTATGAAAAGTGTGGGATTGGTAAGATTATAAATGTCTATGGTGTTGAAACCTGCAGTGCGGGCGGTAACAGACTGAAAAAGGGAAACTACAATTTTGCCATGAACTGGTGCGTTGGCCAAAGAATCCCGCGATTCAATCAGGAAAAACAGCCCTGCTCCTCCTAGTATCAAACAAACTGTGGAGGTGATAACTATCTTGGTGTGAAGTGATAGTCGAGGTCTCCCCTGGTTTACTATTTTCTGTTTTATCCACTGGGTGGTCTCATCTAGGACAATAAAGCCAAGCCCGCCCATAATAATCAGACTGATAATGATCAAATTGATTGACCAGTTAAACTGATGCTGGACAAAGCTGTCCTTGAACAATGAGAAGCCGGCGTTACAGAATGCGGATACACTGTGAAAGACCGCTATCCACAGTTTTTTTGCAAATGGGCAATTACCAGGCCAGGCTAAAAACAGTAGTATGGCCCCAATGGCCTCCAAGATAAATGTAAAGCCCAAGATGGATTTCACTAATTGCAAGACATCCCCCTTTTGGCCGTGGCTGAAGCTGTTTTGGATCATTACCCTGTGCCTTAAGGGCACCCCTGATCCCAGCAAATTATAGAAAAGCACGGAAAAGGTCATGATCCCTAGGCCACCCACTTGAATGAGGCCCAATATGATGCCCTGGCCAAATGGGGTAAAGTAGCTGCCCGTGTCCACTACAATGAGGCCGGTGACACATACCGCGGAAGTTGCTGTAAACAGCGCATCAATAATAGGCATGGTTCCGCCCCTTGTGGCCCAGCGGGTCATTAGGAGGAGAGTTCCAACAATGATCATTGAGAGGAAGCCCAGGGGCAATGCTTGCTGGGGCGAGAGGTGAGTTAAAGGACTCCTCATGTCATATGGCTCAGTGCGAAAGAATTTACTCCAAAGAGGTAACTGGCACCGGAACTATACTGTTTTTCTTGAAAAAAAAGTTCCCCCGCGTATGCAAAGACCGTGATGATCTCCCAAATAGGCCTCGCTACCCGGGAGAGACTCATGGAACAATAAAGCCCGTCATAATCAAAAATCCACAATAAATTATGCTAACCACGATTTCAATCTTTGTGCCCAGACCTTTCCATTGCCGCCTCCCGGTGACTATAAGGCAGGAAGCGCCGACGGCATATCTTCGGGCCGAGCGATTATAAGAAATAGATGGAGCTGGGTCAAGCGAGTTGGAAGGGGAAATAAGTATTTGATCCGGAAAGCCCTCGAGGAAGGTGGTCCCAGCTATTTCGGCCTCGGTGATCTTGCAGTGGTCCCAAGGGAAAAATGGCCGTCGTCATGCCTTGACAGCACTATCTAACGATGAAAACCGGGCTTAGCCAGCATCCCTCAGAGCCTTACTTGACAGATCGGACGGGCGCAAAGGTATTCCAGCTTATATGGAAAGGGTGAGGCTCTCCTGGTAAGATGAGGGGACATGGCCCCCACATTTGTTATCATCAGGATATGCCCCTTTCTGGTGTGTTTAGGAGAGGGGAGCCATAGAGAGCCTTTTTTGATTTGAACATCCTCCATTTTTAAGCCTGTGCCTTGTCTGAACCCCTCTATTGCGCTTGAAAAATTGATGATCCTTGGGGGGACGGCCGGGCTTATCAAATCCTTCAAGATATTTCCATCTAGCTCCACAAGGGCGTAACACTGGTCGCTCAAAGTGATAGTATGAGAAACAATAAGAAATAAAGCACCAGCTGCCCTTATGAGAATGTCACTTGGATCCAGCCAGATGGAGGCTTTCTCTGAGATAGAGCTGAGTTTTTCTAGTCTTTCCCGGGTCATTGATAGATCCACACGCCCTGAACCCGATATGCAAACCCCTAGCTCTTGACCCAATATGAGGGTGATGTGCTCTTCAAAGGTTCTTGCAATCTCTTCAAGAACCGTTTCCAGCCCGTAGAGATTTCCATACGAAGCTAAATCAATGGTGCTCGATATGTAGAAGCCTCCAATGGTGAGACCTGAGGCCTTGGCGTTTATTGCGGCATCAATAACCTGTCTTATCTCCCTTGGATTTGATGTATCCACGATGTCAATCCTGGGGAATATCGTGGGCCCTCCACTGGTGAGGAAGGTGCTTTGTTCCAGGTTTTGTATTTGAGTCACCAGGTTGATGCCGGCAAGGTCACGGGCCGAGGCAGGATTTTCCCAATCTCTGAGAAGTAGCAAGAACCTCTCTTGCGCCACAGAAGCAAGGCTTTCCCGCAGCTCTCTTAGCTCGTCTAATGAGAGACACTTGAATCCTGCACCAAGCATGCAAGCCTTTTCAATTATCCTTGGGTGGTTGTTGAATGCCGGGGTATAGAATAGCCTTGAGACATGCTCCAGATACAAAAGGCCGAAAATACCCTCATTGATAGTTTCATCGTCCAGCAGGAGCACAGGGGCCTTGCCCTTAATCAATGATAAGATTTCATCACGCCTGCTCCAGCACCAGTGACTGTCGTGACTTTTAGGCATTTTCCGTGTCCTCTTTTTTTGATATAACCCTTTTGAAACATTAAGCACCCTTTTTGGATAAGCCATTTATTGGAACAATCGTCAAGCCCCTAGCAACGAAATTTTGGAGGAATCATGGTTGATGATGTCTATGTCCGGCTGGCAAGCCACCTTAAAGACCTTGTCATGGGATATCCTTATAAAGATGAACTCCTGGATCTATTAAAAGGAATGTTTGAGCCTCTTGAGGCAGAGGTTGTCATGGCGATTCCCAACAACCTTGGTCCCCTGGAGGTTGTGGATCTCGACGAGATTCTCTCGCGCACCAACTTACCCGCGAAAGAGGTGAAAGAAACACTGGAATCTCTGGCCAGGCGTAATTTGATATACACTGGGAAGACAGCCTCTGGAAGGCCTGGCTATGCCCTTCTTCAGGTGGGATACGGCATGCCCCAGGCATTTTTCTGGGGCGGTATGAGTGACGATGAACAGCAAAAAGAGATGGCAAGGCTGGTGCTCAAATACTTTACTGTTCCCACCACTAAAGAGGTCTATGGAAAGGGACAAACAAAGAGGTTTAGATACAGTCCTGCCAGCTTGAGTGTGGAAGTTCCAATGCAGGGTGTCTATCCACATGACAGGATAGAAGCCTTGCTTGAGGGAGTCTCAATGGCGGCTGTTGCTCACTGCCCTTGCAGGACATCGGCCCGAATATTGGGCAGGACGGACTGCTCCCACAGCTTGGAGGTCTGCCTTAAATACGACGAAATGGCTGAGTTCGTAATCTCCAGGGGCCTGGGCAGAAAGGTTTCAAAAGATGAGGCCTATCACATCCTAGAGAGGAGCGAAAAGGAAGGATTGGTCCACATGGTGGACAATGTAAAAGGACAGATAAAGCACACCTGTAATTGCTGTGGACATTATTGCTGGAATGTGGGGATCATCAGGAGGCGGAAGGTGCCCAGGGATGCGCTCATGGCAGTTTACCTGGTACGACAGACCGAGGAAGAGGAGTGCTTGGGCTGCGGGGCTTGTGAGGATATCTGCCCCGTGGAGGCCGTGAAAATCGTTGAAGACAAGGCCCAGGTTGATGTTGACTGGTGCATAGGCTGTGGGGTCTGCGCTGTGGTGTGTCCTACCGAGGCCATAACCCTCGTCCGGCGGTGGGATAAATCCCCCCCGGAGGATTTTGCCACCTTGATAGGAGAACTGGTAAAGGAAAAGCAAGACCAGTAATATCCGACCAGGGTTACTGGAAAGGCCGGAATGGAAACGGACGATTCGGGATGTTATTCCCGGGAAGACTGCATCTCTTCAAAGGCGCTCAAGAAATAGGTATAAGCAGGAGGGGCTTGACTTATCTCGTTTGAAAATGCCCTTACCAAGGCATCTGCCTTGTTCAGTAAAGTCGGGTCATTTGTTAGCCGGCCTAGACTCACCAGATTGCCTAAAGCCACGGAGTTACCCGAGGGGAGGGCACCGTCATAGATTTCCTTCTTCCTTATGATTAGTTGCTCGCCGTCGTTGGGGGTGAAAAAGAAGCCACCACTGGAAGGGTCCCAGAACTCATCCAACATGATTTGATTGAAGGCTAAGGCCTCATCCAAGTACTTTTTCTCAGAGGTGGTCCTGTGCAGTTGAATGAGTGCAGCGGTCAAGAAGGCATAGTCATCAACCATACCGTGGATTGCTGCTTCCCCATCCAACCACCTGTGAAGCAGTCTGCCATCCTTGTCTTTCAAGTATTTCAACAGGAAATCACATGCCCTTGTTGCAGCTTCCATGAGCTCAGGGGCTTTCAATATAAGGCCTCCTTTGGCAAGGGCGAGGATCAGGAGGGAGTTCCAGTCAGTCAACACCTTGTCGTCTATTGCAGGTCGCACTCTCTTTTCCCTTGCCATAAACAATTTTGTCCTGGCCTCGAGCATGGCTCGTTCCAGTTGTTCACGGTCCAAACCAAGCTGGGATGCCACCTCTGGGAGCTCTTTTTTGAGATGAATGATGTTTTTTCCGCTCCTCTGCCTGGTGGCCTCTTCCAGGTAGTTTCCTTCAGGAAGTATGTTATATACCCTTGAGAACATCTCACCCAGTTTAGGGCCGAGAATGTTTATTATTTCCTGATAACCCCAAACATAGAACTTGCCCTCCACACCTTCACTGTCTGCATCTTCTGCAGAGTAAAAAGCCCCGTCAGGCGAAGCCATGTCGCGGAGCACATATTGGAATATCTGTCTCGAGGTCTCGGCATAAAGGGGGTTTTGGGTAACCTCGAACGCCTCCAGGTAGGCAATGGAGATCAGGGCCTGATCATACAGCATCTTCTCAAAGTGGGGGAGGAGCCATTGCCTGTCTGTGCTGTAGCGATGGAAGCCAAAGCCCAGATGGTCATAGATCCCACCCAGCCGCATGCATCGAAGGGTCTTTTCCACCATTTCCAGGGCTCGAGGCCTTTGAGCTCGTTTCCAGTATCTCAAGAGAAAGTAAATATTGTGGGGAGAGGGAAACTTTGGGGCGGATGAAAAGCCTCCCCACTCGGGGTCAAAGGCCTTGCCCAGGGCTTCAAAGGCCTTGTCCAGGACATGTAGGTCCAGTGGCGGTCCGGGCCTTGTCTTTTCAAAGGTCTTGAGTGCCTCCATTATCTTTTGAGCAGAGTCCAGGACCTCTGAGCGCCTGTTTTTCCACAGGTCCTTCACCCTTCTGGTGAGATCCAGCATCCCTACCCTGCCGAAGCTGCTCCTTTTTGGGATGTAAGTGCCTGCAAAAAAAGGCCTCTGGTCAGGGGTCATGAGTATGGTCAAGGGCCACCCCCCGCTTTGGGTGATCACCTGGCAGGCGGTCATATACACATGGTCGATATCTGGCCTCTCCTCTCGGTCAACCTTTATGCAGACAAAGGCATCATTCATGAGGGAGGCTACTTCATGGTCCTCAAAGGATTCCCTCTCCATCACATGACACCAGTGACATGTGGAGTAGCCTATTGAGAGGAATATGGGCTTGTCTTCTCTCCTGGCCTTTTCAAAGGCCTCATCTCCCCATGGGTACCAGTCCACCGGATTGTAGGCGTGCTGGAGGAGATAGGGGCTCTTTTCTCTTATCAGGCGGTTTGGTGTCTTCGTGGTCATGCTTTTTCTTCCCCGGAGCTGATTTGTTCAAGTGGATAAGACATCACGCTTTCTTGATCAAGGAATAAACCTTCAACGGCCTATGGATTCCCTTCAATGTCACCTCTCCCATCTCGTATACGGGCCATAGACCGTCAATCAACCGCTTTGTCTCTTCCCCTATCAATATATCTCCGCCCTCGGCATAATCGGCCAATCTGGCTGCAACATTGGTCACAGGTCCTGTGGCAGTGTAAGTGAATCTTGTCTCCAAGGCCCCCTTGAACTTGGTCATGCCCACAAGGGCCTTTCCAGAGTTGATTCCGATATTGACATTAATAGGCTCTTCCAGCCCCATCTCTGAATTTACCACCTTATTGCGATCGTATATGTCAAATGCGGCCCTTACGGCATTGACTGCATTGGCTTTCTGGTCATCACCAGCAAAGATTATCATCAGGCCGTCACCAGCGGTCTCGTTTATCTCCCCGCCAGAGCGATGTATGGGGTCAACAAAGGCTGAAAAGGTCTTTTCAATGATTTCGTTTACCTCGGTCTCGGGAAATTTTTCGCTGAGTCTGGTGTAACCTTCTAGATCCAGGAACACCACGCTTACATCCTGAAGCTCCTTTTCCTGATCCAGGTCGTCGGGATTCTCTTCCACCATTTTTCTTACAGATCTGGGGACAAATTGCCCAAGGTGGGACAGCATCTGGCTGATGCGAATCTTTTCCTGGGTTTCCTTCCAGCGCTGTTTAGCCGCCATCAGGAATATGCCAGCCAACTCGGAGAAGTCTTTCAGGAGATAAAAGTCCTTTTTTGAAAAGCGCTCTCCTGGAGGAGCCACCACATTTACTATTGCCACGATATCGTCATTTACAAATATGGGGCTGGCCGCCTCAGGCCCTATTGCCACCTTGGTCCCATCCATGCGCACTATGGGGTGGCTTACATTTATTACCACCACCTTTTCATCTCTCAGGGCCTTTTGGACTGCAGGCCTGTTCCTTTTGCACTCAATACAGTTCATGGGCTTGTCGTACAAGGCGCACTGAAGAGGCCTGGTGTACTTGGGCGCCTCTGGGTCCAGGAGAAGGATGCAGGCCTCCATGGTCTGCGGAATAATGGTGCGAAGTTCCTCGCGCATCTTTTCCAGGATCTCGTTGACCTCCATTGTAGGGGCAAGTTTTTTGGCCAGGGCCTTCAGGGCCAGGAGCCTCTCTTTGTAATACTTTCTCACGATTTAGTCCCTCTCGGTATTATGGTATTGTGCAAACCCTTTTTGTCCCCCGATATGTCACGCTTGAGCAGGAAGGCTGTCTCTAAGGGAACCCGGCCTTATGGTGCACGGAATACCTCGGAGATCAGGTGTCCCAAACTCCTTTCCCAGTTTCTGAGAAGAGGTCACCATATTGAAATTGGAAGATTTCCAGTCCATTTCTCCATTATCGAGTTCGAACCACCACCCGTATGACGCAAAGACCACACCGGGGCGGACGGCACTTGTAACCACCACCTTCTGTTCCACGCTGCCATGCCTGGTCTCTATTATTGCATAATCGCCGCTCCTCAGGCCATGGGAGGCCGCAGTGTCGGGATGAAGCCTCACAACCGGTTCAGGCTCTCTCCTTCTCAGCTCCTCCACCCACCTGTAAGATGAGTGAAGATAGTTTGGGCTTTTTGCCGTGGTCAGCACTAGAGGGAAGCGTTCCGGGGGCTGGGCAAGCAACTCTTCAGGACCTGGTCCTTTGGGAAACAACTCAACCTTCCCGCTCTTGGTCTTGAATCCATCCTGCTCGTATTTCCTGAAACGGTCCTGACCCTTCAGGATACCCTTTTGCACGAACTGCTCGTAAGTAATCCCAGCAGGGGCCAGGAGGAGTTCCAGCATCTCCTGATAATCATCAAACCATATTTCTTCAGGGGTGAGGGCTTTTCCCAGGTGGTTCAGGATCTTCATGTCAGGCCAGCACTCTGGAGGGGGCTCCACCACCTTGGGGCGGGAGAGGATATAGCCGTGGCCCAGGCCGTAGTGGCCTATGTCATTGAACTCGAACTGGGTGGCAGCAGGGAGCACGATGTCTGCAAGGTGGGCCGTTGGGGTCATGAAAACGTCGGCCACGGCAAGGAACTCAAGGCTCATCAGGGCCTCGTGAACACGCCTGCTTTCTGCCCAACTAACCACTGGATTGGCGCATTGTACATAGGCCGCCCTTACAGGGTAAGGGGAGCCGGTGAGTATGGCCTCCACAAAGTGGGACGGCGGAACGGTCATAAGCCTTGGTATGGCACCACGATGGGCATGGATCATCTCTTTTCTTTTTTCCGGGAGCAGGTCTGCGCGGACAAACTTGCCCAGGGAAAGTATGGGGGGATCAAGGGGATGGACATTGCCTCCCGGCACATCCAGGTTGCCCGTAATGGCCATGAGAGAAATCAGTGCCCTGGCAGTTGAAAAATTGAACCTGCTGTGTTCTATGGCGTTTCCCCACTGGATTACAGCAGGCTTGCTGGCGGCATATCCCCTGGCAGCCCTCTTTACGAACTCAGGCTCAATCCAGGTGTAAGGGGCGGTTTCCTCGGGTTTAAATCGAACCACATAATCTTTCAACTCTTCAAAGCCCACGGTGTGCTCTTCAACGAATTTATGGTCATATAATTTTTCTTCAATTATCACACTGAGAAAGGCCAGGGCCAGCAGGAGGTCGCTGCCGGGGCGGAGCCTGAGCCAAGTGCTTGCAAAGCTTGCCAATGGGGTCTTTCGCGGGTCAACCACCATCAATTCAGCCCCGTTTTTCAGCTGATCCAGGAGGAGGCTGGATATCTCTCCCTCCTCATTGGTATGGATGAGGTTGCTGCCCCACAACAGTACCAGGCGGCTTTGGTGGTGGAAGTCTGCAACCGGATAAAAGCCACAGGTATGCAGCCCTGTAATTTCTCTTGGGGCGTGGCAGACGTCCTGGACAGCCACCACGTTGGGAGAGCCGAAGGCATTGGCCAGGCGAATTAGCACAAAGTGCTCAAGTCCTTTAGGCATGCCCTGGCAGAACCCAACGGCCTTTGCCCCCCACCTTTGTCTCACCCTGTCGAGCCCCTGGGCCACTTCCTCCAGGGCTTGGGGCCAGGATATAGGCTCCCACCTCCCTTCACCCCTTTGACCCTTCCTCTTGAGAGGCCGGGTAAGGCGGCGGGGATGGTAAAGTTTTTTGTAGGAATGAATTCCCTTGGGGCACACATAACCCCTGTTAAGATACCCTTGGGGATCACCCTTTACCTTGACTATCCTTCCATCCTTGACTCCCACCAGCAGGGCGCAGCCCCCATGGTCCATCCTGCCGCAGTGTGTCTTTTTCCATTCCATACCTTGACCCATCCGGTTCCTTACCGAGGCCTGACTTTATGGGCTAAAGAGATGAGCAAACAGGGCAATCCTCCCTTTGCCCGATATCAAGCATCCTGAAGTCGAGCTTCATAAAATCCATTATCAAGAGTTTGCCACAAAGAGATCTCCCAAATCGGCATAAGTATTTGATTGCTTCCAGCACCTGGACCGAGCCCACCACCGAGGCAGTGGCTCCAAATACCGCAGTGGGGCTGGAGGGTGGCGCTTCATCTTTGAACAGGCATTCGAGGCAGCCCGTCTCTCCCGGGACAAAAGTGCTCACCTGCCCTCTCATGCCTTGCACCCCGCCATGGATCATGGGGATACCGGCCTCAAAACAGGCACGGTTGAGGACAAGGCGAGAGGGAAGATTGTCCAGGCAGTCAAAGACCAGATCCACCCCATTTACCCACTTGCCGGCATTTCCAGGGGTGAGCCGCTCCCGGCCCACTTGAATGTTTACCCACGGATTCAATGCCTTCAGTTTGTTTAAGGCGGATTCCACCTTTGGCAAGCCCAGATCAGACTCCCAGTGAAGTATCTGGCGGTTCAGATTGGACACCTCCACTTCATCGTGATCTACCACCATTACTTGACCGATTCCTGCAGCAACCAGGTAGTTGAGCACAGAAGAGCCAAGCCCGCCTGCCCCCACCACCAGTACCCGGGCCTGCTTGAGCCTTTCTTGACCGTGGAGGCCCAAGGCACGAAATATGATCTGCCTTTGATACCTAGCGAGCTCTTCTGTTGAAAGCACGGGGACTGTCACCGCTCTCTCGGGAGCCTTAGAACATGGCCCTGGAGTTTGGTTCCTATTTCCAGTATGCCGATGCTCCTTCGCCAAAAGTGAGGGATTCCATACTTGAAAGAGCCTGGGTTGAAGATCAGGCAGCCCTCTTCCATCCTGTTTACAGGCATGTGGGTGTGGCCAAACACAATGCAATCCACAGAAGAAAACGATTTCTTCAGCCTGTTCACGATGCCAAAAGGTGACCCAGAGCCGTGGGTGACACCGATCTTATATCCCTTCACCTGGATGGTGGTTGTGGAAGGAAAACGCTTCTTTATTTCCTGGCTGTCGCGATTTCCAGCAACCACCACCAGTTTCTTGTCCTTGAATGCCTCAAGCACATCTGGGCTTACCAGGTCACCTGCATGGAGTATCATGTCGCAGTCCTTGAAGTAGCATTCCACCACTTTTTCAAGGAAAGGTGTAGGAGCCTTGAGGTGGGTGTCAGCAATTACACCTATCTTCATTTAACCGATTCAATCCTTCCCAAGCCAGGCTGGCATATCAAAATTCGGCCTTTTGTCCGGCCGTCAGGTTAGATTTCAAGCCCCAGCATAAAACCTTCCCGAATGGCATGAAGCGCATTTCGTGGCTCTTTTGCATCTCCAATTACATGCACCTCTGCCTGGAGCCCTTCCAGCTCACTCACGAGCCTGTTTTCCGGCCGTGAGCCCGCTGCAAGGACCACTGAGGAGGCCAAAACTTCTTCCCTCTTTCCATCGGTTTCTATTTCCACGCCCTGGGCCGTAATGGCCGTCACCTTCGTGTTGGTCCTGACCCTCACGCCCAGACGCCTCAACTCTGCCATCACGGTCCATCTGGTGGAAAGCCCGATATCCTGGCCCGCCTTGCCGGTCATCTCAAATACGGTGACCTCCTTGTTACCTTTATCAACCAACTCCTGGATCACATCCCATGACTCTGCCCTGTTTGCCACCAGAAAATGCAGGACCTCTGGTGGGATGGTGCCCTGGTATGCAAGGAATAGGGCGCATTCAAGCCCCACTGCGTTTCCACCAACTATGGCAACCTTGCTTCCAACCCCCTTTTGTCCTTCCAGCAGCTCCCAGGCCTGAATTACATGCTCTTGATCAACTCCGGGGATAGGGGGAACAATGGGGTTTGCGCCGGTGGCAATCACCACCGCGTCAGGGGCCTGGGCCTCCACAAAGGCCCTGTTTGCCTCCTGACCCAGGATAACCTCCACGCCGAGGTGCAAAAGGTTGTTCTTGAGGTCAACGGCAGCGGTTACCATCTCCTGCCTCCCTGGGATGGACCTATTTAGGAGCAGTTGCCCGCCCAGTTTGTCTGTTTTTTCAACCAGGGTGACCCGATGGCCCCGCTCTGAAAGGGTGCAGGCAGCCTTCATGCCCGCAGGCCCTCCGCCTATCACCAGGACCTTTTTGGCCTTGGAGACCCTGGCAGGGGCGAGTTCCTTTTCTCTTCCGGCCTGAGGGTTTACCAGGCACCCTGCAGGCTTGAAGGTGAATATGGAGTCAAAACAGCCCTGGTTGCAGGCCACGCAGTGGTAAATGGTCTCTGACCTCCCATCCCTGGCCTTTTTGGGTAAATAGGGATCAGCTATGAGGGCGCGGGCCATGGTCACCAGGTCTGCCTGGCCCTCCCTGATGATTTGCTCTGCCAGTTCAGGGTCGTTTATCCTATTGCTTGCAAGCACCGGGACCCCTACGGCAGACTTTATTCCCTGTGCCAGATAGACAAATCCCTTCCTGGGCACAAACATGGTGAGTTGGGGTATCCTGGTCTCGTGCCAGCCTCCGGTCACATTGAAAAGATCCACACCCCTTTTTTCCAATTCAGCGGCAAATATCCTGGCCTCCCTGTTGGTGTTGCCCCCCTCCATGAAGTCATTTCCTGCAAGCCGCATCAGGATGGGATATTCAGGGCCCACAGCAGCCCTTACCTTTTCCACCACCTCAAGGCCGAAGCGCATCCTGTTTTCAAGTGAGCCTCCGTATTGATCTTCCCTCCTGTTGGTTATGGGGGAGAGGAACTGGCTGATCAAATAGCCCGCACTGCCCAGGATCTCCACTGCATCGAAGCCAGCCTCTTTTGCCCGTAGGGCGGCCTCTGCAAACTTTTCCTGGACCACTGGAATTTCGTGCAACTCCAGAGCGCGGGGGGTCTCGCCCGTAAGCCTTGAGCGCACGGCCGAGGCAGAAAACGGCTTTTTCCCACCGATCATGGATGAGTGGGTATAGCGCCCCGCCTGATAGAGCTGGGCTCCAATCTTTGCCCCATGGGCCTTTACCGCTTCTGTGAGCCTCTTGAGCCCGGGTATGAACCGATCGTGGTATATGCCCACCATACTGGCCATCCCGCCATACTCGTCAATGGGGCACCCTCCTATTATGATCAGGCCCACCCCACCTCTGGCCCTTGGCACATAAAAATCTATGAGCCTGTCAGTCACTTCCCCCTTTGGAGTGTAGCCGAGATGCATGGCAGTCATGACGATGCGGTTTCGTAGCTCCATTGAGTTGATCTTCACAGGGGAAAACAGATAGGGAAATCGCATGCGCGCTCCTCCTCAACCTCCAAAACTAGGGTTTATCAGCTCTATCCTGTCACCATGGTCCAGTATTATCTTGTCGTACTGGTTTGGATAGACGAATCTGCCATTGTGCTCCACTATGAGATTGGGGTCGCCTTCTCCGCTCCTCTGGATCAAGTCCTGGATACTGAGCCCCTCTGGTATGGATTCTTCAAAGCCGTTCAGTATAATCTTTACCTTTTTCATAGGATAACCACCACTAAAAGCAATATCAGAAACTTCTGTCAAAAAGCAACTCTCTTTGGTGAGCTCCTATTCGCCGTCCTGTCCTTGTTCACCATCGGCCTCTTCCAGTTCTCGATAAGAGCGGCGCTTTCGCACCACCTGGACCAGAAATGCAAATAACATGAGGAGCGCCCCGATCCCGAACAAGATTTCATAGAGGTAATAGCTCAGGCTGGCCAGAAAGTCCTCAGGGCCCGTGAGGGTTTCATGCCATATGGCTTGGAGCTCCCCCAGGTTGTGCCCATAGACCTGGGAGATGGCCTCTCGCTCACCAACTCCACGGGCCATGAGGTCCAGGAGGGCCAGCAGGCCCTCCTTGCCGAAACTGTTGAGCAAATATGAAACAAAGGCCTTGCTCTGCTCGTATGCAAGGATCATTTCTCTTTGGAAAGGAGGAAATCGAGTGGTGAGGGATTCAAACCGGAGTAATCTGCCGGCTCTTACGGCCTGATCCATGGGAGAGCCTCTCAAATCAACCCCCAGCTCACCAAGGGTGCCGCTTACCACCTGGCAGATACCTTCATCCAGCCACCTTGGCACCTGTTTTCCTCCCACCAGGTGGTGGACCACCAGATGGCACAGCTCGTGTTTCAAGGTGGAGAGCCCCCCTGCCTCTGATCGCCTGAGGGCGGAGTAGTTGAACACCACAAGCCCTCTTTTAGGGATTGCATATGCAACAAGCCCTGGGCTGCCACCTGTGGTCTCCCGAAAGCGCTCCTTCCTGAGCAGCACCACTGTGGGCCTTGACTCCCACTTGATGCGAAAAAAATCTTCAATCTCCCTCTTTATGCCTGGATATATTTCTGCTATCCATCTTGCCGCCTTCTCAAGGCCCGGCTCGTGAAAAATGATTATTTCTTGGGTTTCAAACCTTGGGAGTCCTTGTGGATGAACCAGAGATGGGAAGATGAGACACCACGAGACCAGGAAAAATGTAGCCGGCCTAATCA
>JALVMN010000111.1 GCA_027027005.1 Desulfobacterales bacterium
GAAGCGAAAGTTTTCCCTCAGGACCGTGGAAGAGATTAAGGAAGATATCCAGACCGCCCGAGACATAGCAGACGACATAAAGGCCCTTTCCTGGCGACTGGGCCACAGCGGCAAGGTCACAGACCAGGTGATCAGCTATATCTTCAATCAGGCCGGATTCAGCGAGCAGTATAGAAGCGTTGCCCTCTGGATGTATTACGGGACAGGGGCCTGTTTTCTCCAAGATGCAGACAACCTCATAATGAAAACCGATGACCTGGTGGAAGCCCTCAAGTTTCTAAGGGAGAAGTTTCCAGAGATCACCCGGGTCACCACCTATTCCAGGTCCAGGACCATAATTCGAAAGTCGGTGGAATCATTAAGAAGAATCCGGGAGGCCGGGTTGGACAGAGTCCACATCGGCCTTGAGAGCGGTTACGATCCCCTCTTGAAGCTAATGAAAAAGGGGGTGACCGCCCAGCAACACATTGAGGCAGGCAAGAAGGTGATTGAGGCCGGGATGGAGCTATCAGAATATGTGATGCCTGGCTTGGGAGGCCAGGAGATGTGGCGGGAGCATGCCGTCGAAACTGCCAAGGTGCTAAACCAAATCAATCCGCACTTCATCAGGCTAAGGAGCTTGAGGATCCCCCCCAGGGTGCCGCTGCACAAGAAACTCCAGGAGGGAACCTTTACCATGCAAACCGATGATATGCTGGCAGAAGAGATCAAGCTGTTCATAGAGAACCTGGAGGGGATAACCTCATATGTGACAAGTGACCACATCATGAACCTGCTGGAAGAAGTCACAGGAAAGCTTCCAGAAGACAAGGAAAAGATGCTCCAGGTGATAAAACGCTACCAGGAACTCCCCGACGAAGACAGGCTCATTTATAGGGTGGGTAGAAGGGGAGGGGCATACAGGTCCACCGAGGATTTAAAGCGGGATCCGGTTACCTATCAAAAGATCAGGAACCTGATCCAGGAGATACAGAGCGAAAAGGGTCCCGAGGGTGTGGAGCAATTCATTACAGAATTGGTTGACAGGTATATCTAGGGGAATGAGTGGTGGCCTATTATCCCGTGTTCCTTGACCTGAAAGACAAGCCCGTCCTGGTGGTGGGGGGAGGGAGGGTTGCAGAAAGAAAAGTCTATACCCTGTTAGATGCTGGGGCTAAAATTACTATAATTGCCAAAGAGATATCTTATAATCTTAATGGATTACTTGAGCAAAACAAGGCCCTTCTGTTGGGGCGCCGATTTCTGCCCCGACACCTGGATGGAGTGTTCCTGGTAATAGCAGCCACTGACGATCCACAACTCAATGCAGAGGTTGCCAGGGAGGCCCGCAGACGAGGGGTGCTGGTCAATGCTGTTGACCAGCCGGAGGAGTGTACGTTTATCCTGCCTTCCCTGGTGAAGAGGGGAGATCTGATAATAGCTGTCTCCACATCTGGGAAGAGCCCTGCCCTTGCAAAGAAATTGAGAAAAAGGCTTGAAGATGAATTTGGTCCAGAATACGAGATGTTCTTGGCACTGATGGGAAGGGTGAGGGAGTATGTTTTGAGTCTGGACATTCCCCAAGAACACAGGAGCAACCTGTTTCACCGGTTGGTGGACTCAGCCCTTTTAGAGCGCCTCAGGGAAGGAGATACAGAATCCGTGGCCAGAATTCTCAGGGATCTCCTTCCGCCAGATAGCCCTGTGGACAAACTGATGGAGATTATCACCGAAACCCGGGGGACATGATGCCATATATCACATCTTACATCGCTTTGTGTCTCTACCTGATTGCCAGCGGAGGGTTTACCGTTTATGTCATCAGGCAGGAAAACAAGGCATTTCGGATCGCCCACAGGGTGTTATTGGCAGGATTTGTATTCCACACCATCTTTTTTGCCCAGCGTTTTTACCAAATGGGTGTTGCCCCTGTCCTGGACCTCAAGGCTGCCTTATCCTTTTTTTCGTGGGCCGTGGTGCTCGTCTGCCTACTTTTCCACTACAAATTCAAGGTCATGGTGCTTGCCTCCTTTGCGGCCCCCTTTGCCGCCTTTATCATGATTGTCTCTTCTGCCATGCCATGGTTTGAAGGACCGGTGAGGCCGGTTTTCAGGAGTTTATGGCTCGTCATCCATGTAACCACTGCATTTATCGGTAACGGGCTCTTTGCCATAGCCTTCTTGGCAGCGGTGATGTACCTGATCCAGGAGCACCAGATAAAGCAAAAAAAACTTGGAGCCTTTTTTAAGCGACTCCCCTCCCTTGCCACTCTTGACAAACTGAGCCATTTTTCATTGATATACGGATTTTCCTTCCTCACTGCCGGCATGATCACCGGCTCCATTTATGCCCAGATAGCCTTTGGAAAATACTGGCAGTGGGACCCAAAGGAGGTCTGGTCACTCATCACATGGCTGCTCTATGCAGTCCTCCTTCATGAAAGGCTGGCCGTGGGGTGGCAGGGACGCAAAGCGGCCATCATGTCGATAGTATGCTTTTGTGTGTTGATTTTTGCCTTTCTGGGAGCAGATCTTTTCATGGATAGCTACCATAGCTTTGAGGCCACAGGGGTAAAGCGCACCCTATGACTGATATCTTGAACATAGGCATGAATCATCAAACAGCTCCAGTGGAGCTGAGGGAATGCCTTGCTACTAATCCCCACGGGATTCACACCGCCCTTGAATACATCAGGAAGGCACCCCCCCTCAAAGAAGGCATCTTCATCTCCACTTGCAACAGGGTGGAAGTCCTGGTGGTGGCAGAAGATGAGACAGAGGCCAGGGGCTCGGTGGTAGGGCTTTTTTCACACCTTGGAGGCATGGATCAATCAGAGCTCCAGAAGGTTCTCTATAACCACAGGGGCCATGAGGCGATCCGTCACATATTTCGTGTGGCATCCAGCCTGGATTCCATGGTGGTGGGAGAGCCCCAGATTCTTGGCCAGATAAAAGAGGCCTATGCCTACGCCGTAAAAGAGAAGACCTCTGGTGTGGTGCTAAACCGCCTCATGCACAAGGCCTTTCACGTGGCAAAGAGGGTGAGGACCGAGACCGGCATCTGCGAGGCGGCTGTCTCCATAGCCTATGCCGCGGTGGAGCTTGCAAAAAAGATATTCTATGAACTGCAAGACAAGAGGGTGCTCTTGATAGGTGCAGGTGATATGGCAGAGCTTGCAGCCCGTCACTTCATGGGGCAGGGTGTAGAAGACATACTGGTTGCCAACCGCACCTTTGAGAGGGCCGTTGAGCTGGCAGGAGAGTTTGATGGCCAGCCCGTTTCCTTTGAGGAGATACCTATCCAGTTGTCATCTGTGGATATAGTGCTTACCTCCACTGCTTCTCCCGAATTCGTCATAACCCATGAGATGGTTAGAGAGGTGCTCAAGAAGAGGCGAAACAAACCCCTATTCTTCATTGACATTGCAGTGCCAAGGGATGTGGACCCGAGGGTCAATGATATTGAAAATGTGTATGTTTACGACATAGATGACTTAAAAGGCGTAGTGGAACTGAATCTAGCCCAGCGTAAAGAGGAGGCTGCAAGGGCCGAGAGGATAGTTGAAGAAGAGGTGGTCAAGTTTCTCAGGTGGCTTGAGACCCTGGATGTGGTCCCCACCATCGTCTCCCTCAGGCAAAAGGCCGAAAGCATAGTGGCAGCAGAGCTCAGGCGCAGCAACAGTGTGCTCCAGACCATGACCCCGGCCCAAAAGCAGGCGGTGGAGGTGCTGGCAAGATCCATCGCAGACAAACTGCTCCACGACCCTATCCTTTTTCTCAAGAACAAGGCAGGCAAACCTGTGCTAGAAGGCTATCTTGACACCACCCGGAAGCTGTTCAACCTGGATGAGGACGACAATGACTAAACTAACCTGATTTAGGAGGAAGGATATGCCCATTTCCCAGTTGATCGACAGGATGAAGTCACACCCTAGATACCATGATATGGGAATGATAGCGAGCCACTTGGGCGTGGTGCGCCGCACATCACTCATCAAGGGTGGGGAAGTCTCAGGCATAGAGATTGAATTTGACCAGGCCGCCATAGAGAGGATCATAGAGTATGCAAAACAGAACAAGGGTATAATAGAGGTGCTCGTGGAGACTCATCCGGGCAAGCTCTCGGTAGGCGATGAGATTATGGCGGTGGTGGTGGGAGGAGACACAAGAGATCATGTCTTCCCCACTCTCATATCAGTGGTTGACAGGATCAAGAAGGAGGCCAGCAGGAAGAAGGAACTGGGCTTATAGAGAGGGGTACCGGCCATGGGCATGATAGATGTGGGAGACAAGGCGGTTGTAAGGCGCGAGGCAGAGGCCTTCGGGAAGATCATCCTCAGACCAGAAACCATACAGGCAATTAAAAAGGGGGAGATAAAGAAAGGCCCGCCGTTGGTGGTTGCCGAGGTGGCGGCCATGAACGCAGCCAAACAGACCCATTTGATCTTGCCCCATTGCCACCAGATCCCCCTGGATACCGTTTCTGTAAGATTTAAGATAATCGAAGGTGAGGGAGTAGAGGCCACTTGCTTTGTGAAGGCCAGGGCCAAGACAGGGGTGGAGATGGAGGCCCTGGTGGGGGTGGCGACAGCACTTAACACCATTTGGGATATGGTCAAGTACCTTGAAAAGGACGGCCAAGGACAATATCCCTCAACCAGGATTTCAGAGATCAAAGTGCTTCGTAAGTATAAGGAAGCGCTTGACAATTCCCATGACCAGGGATAAGTTTTGTGTGTCCGGCGGAGGGGTGAATTATGATCCCGCACAAAGCATGGACGGCCCTCTTGGTCTTGGTGGTACTGGCCACCATAGGGTGGAGTTCCAGGCCTTTGGCCAGGAGAAAAGGAGGTGAGACCATGGCCCTTAAGGTATCTAGTAGTGCATTTGAAGAGGGGGATATGATCCCCATCAAGTACACCTGCGATGGTGAGGATGTATCTCCGCCGCTTGCTTGGGAAGGAGTCCCTGAAGGTACGAGGAGTATTGCCCTTATTTGCGATGACCCCGATGCGCCGGTAGGCACTTGGGTCCACTGGGTCTTGTATAACCTTCCACCAGACAGCAAGGGGCTGCCAGAGGCGGTGCCGCCTGCTGAAGTCCTGGAAAATGGTGCCAGACACGGGAAAAACGACTGGCAGAGACTAGGCTATGGTGGGCCGTGTCCGCCAGGAGGCACTCACAGGTACTATTTCAAGGTCTATGCCCTTGACACTGTACTGGAGCTTGAATCCGGGGCAACAAAGGCCCAACTGCTCGAGGCAATGGAGGGCCACGTGCTTGCCGAGGGTCAACTTATGGGTCGATACAAGAGATAAGGGGAAGATGATATATGGCTAAACCAATTGTGCGGGCGAGTCTTTTTTTTCTAGTCTTGTTTATTACTTCCACGGGATTGTGCGCAACGCAATATGTGACAGATACCTTTAAGATAGTGCTTAGAAGCGGGCCCAGCACCGAGAATCGCATCATCTCCCTGCTCCCCTCTGGCAAGCCTGTTGAGGTGGTGGAGACCCAGGGCGACTGGAGCAAGGTAAAGGTGGTTTTGAAGGGTGACAAGGTGGTTGAGGGATGGGTCTTGAGCCGCTACCTCATCCAGAGGCCCCCATGGAAGACCCAGGCCATGAGCCTCAAGGAAGAAAACGCGAATATAAAAGAGGAGCTAACCAGCGTAAAAAAAAGGCTGGGAGAAGCCCTAAAGAGACAAAAGGAGCTGGAAACCTTGCTGCAGCAGACCAGGAGTGCCTATGCCAAGCTGAAAAAGGACTACGAATCACTCAGGAAGGGTTCCAAGGAATACTTGAGCCTGAAGAAGAATTATCAAGACCTCTTGTCCGAGGCAGAGGCCAATCGGGTGGAAGTCCAGAGGCTTACTGCTGAGAACAAGCGCTTGAGGTCTTCTGAGAGAAACAAGTGGTTTGCCATAGGAGCAGGGGTATTGTTGTGCGGCCTCCTAATAGGGATCATCATGGGCCGGCAGCAAAAGAAGCGAAGAAGCTACCTTTACTGATGCCAACCAAGACCATAAGGGGTTACCATTGCCTATTCCCCACGAGCTACGAGCAAGGCTGGATGCTTTTGCCAGGGTCCAGCTATCCCTCACTCCCACTCCTTGCCATGCCTTGAAATCTATCTCTGAAAAGTATGGGGCCCAGGTCTTTTGCAAGAGGGACGATCTCACAGGCCTTGCCTTGGGGGGCAACAAGTGCAGAAAGTTGGAGTTCCTTGTGGCCGAGGCCCTGGCCAAAGGGTGTGACACCATGGTTGCCTGCGGAGGGATCCAGTCCAATTTTTGCAGATTGGCTGCAGCAGCTGCCTCTGTGGCCGGGATGGAGATACATCTGGTGCTTGGCGGCGATAGACCCCAAGGGGCCGCTGGCAATCTGTTGTTGGATCAGCTCCTGGGTGCCAGCATACACTATGTGGAATCAACGGAGTGGGACACATGGGAGGCCGAGGCTCGGGCCCTGGCTGAGAGGCTCGAGTCTGAGGGAAAAAGGGTCTTTATGATGCCCGTGGGAGGGTCGGTGCCCATTGGGATACTGGGGTATGTGGATGCCTTCTTAGAGATATTGGAGGACCAGGAACGCCTGGGAGTGGAGTTTGACTTGATGGTACACGCCAGTGGTTCAGGGGGCACCCAGGCGGGCTTGGTGGTAGGAAAGGAACTTACCGGCTGGCCGGGAGAGATCCTTGGCATATCGGTTGCCATGGAAAAAGAGGCCCTGGAGGAGCACATATTCTCTCTTGCAAGTGCCACGGCAGGGCTTTTGGGAGGCAAGGTGGTCCGTGATTCAGTCCGAGTAGACGACAGGTTCATTGGTGAGGCCTATGCAGTCCCTACCCCCCAAGGGATGAGGGCCTTGGAAGAGCTTGCCACCAAGGAAGGAGTTATCCTGGATCGGGTCTATACGGGGAAGGCCATGGCAGGCTTGCTCCACCTATTGGACCAAGGGCTGTTGTCTGGAAAGCGGGTGCTCTTCATTCATACCGGTGGCCAACCGGAAATCTTTTCTTAAAAATCCAGTGCCAACACGTACAAGGCGCGGGGGCCGTGGGCCCCCAGGACCATGGCAAATTCTATGTCAGCAGTTCGGCTGGGCCCGGTCACCAGGTGGATGGAGCTGGGAAGTCTGCTGCTGCCAGCGTCTTCGGCTTTCCGTGAACTGAGGAGCCCTGCCAGGTCATGGATGGTGGATACCTTTTCCGCTCCATCCAGCAAGGCAAGGTGGATGGGGGGAAGAAGCGAAACAGATCTATCACGGCCAGGCCCTGTCCTCAATACCAGGGTGCCGGTTTCATCCACTATTGCATCTACCCCGGTAATTCCAAGATCTGCTTGAGCGCAGGCCCTTTTGAATCCGGCCTCATCCCCAAAGCGATCCTGAAAGTCCACACCCAGCACCTCGAGGCTTTCTTTTACACGGGCCTTTTCTATCACAGGATCTGACCAGGACACCGCATTCTGGATTTGATTTTCACGGATCAGATTTTCGAGAAAACGCCTCACTTGCAGGGTGTCCTTGGCTACTTCCAGGTGAGCTGCCAATCCCTCTAGGATCTCGCCCAATCTATCCCACCCACTCATGTCTTCCTCCTCAGCTCCTGGGCCAAGTCCGGCCACCTTGAAGAAAAGGGCTCTTTCATCCTGGGAAAGACCCTGCCCTTGGCCCATGGTGAGAAAAAGCGGCCCACTGATACGCCCTTCTTGTCCATCAAGTGAAGAAAGGAACTTGGCCGCCTCAGGGCTGCTGTTGACAACCGAAACAGGGTGGGGTGCAAAGCGGCCTGGGAATAAAGGGCAGGGAGCAGTCTTTGCGGGGGGCCGGCCTTTTCCTGTTCAAACCTGGCCCTGAGATTCAGAAGCAGGCGAGGAAGGTCTATCTTCACGGGGCAGACCTCTTTGCAGGCCCCACAAAGGGTGCTGGCAAACGGAAGTTGTCTTGCCAGCCCATGGGGCAACAGTAGGGGAGAGAGGACAGATCCCATGGGACCGGAATACACCCAGCCATAACTGTGCCCCCCTGCCTTCAGGTAAACCGGGCACACATTGAGGCATGCCCCGCACCTGATACAATAGAGGATCTCCCGAAGTTCTGGATCAGTGAGTATATTGGATCTGCCGTTGTCAAGCAGTATCAGGTGAAACTCTTCTGGCCCGTCAAGCTCTCCCTCGTGCCGAGGCCCTGTAATAATGGATGTATAAACCGAGAGTTGCTGCCCCGTGGCACTCCTTGCAAGCACTTCCAGCAATGTCACCATGTCTTCAATGCCCTGGACCACTTTTTCGATGCCCATGACAGCAATGTGGATCCTGGGCAGAGTGGTGCAAAACCTGATATTTCCTTCATTTTCCACCAAGACGATGGAGCCGGTCTCTGCCACGGCCATGTTGGCCCCTGTGATCCCCATATCTGCCTTCAGAAAACGGTTCCGCAGGGCCTCCCTGGCAGCCATGGTTAGGTCTTGGGCGTTTTCCGTGTAGGGAATGTTGAGCTCTTGTGCAAAAAGGAGGGCTATTTCTTTCTTGTTCTTGTGAAGGGCAGGGCCGATTATGTGGGAGGGAGGCTCACCGGCAAGCTGAATAATGAACTCGCCCAAATCCGTCTCCCATACCTGGATGCCATGTTTTTCAAGGGCGGTATTTACGGCGATTTCTTCTGTGATCATGGATTTCCCCTTGACCACAGAGCTCACGCCATGCCTTTGGGCAATGGCCACCACCATGGCATTGGCCTCGCGGGCATTCCTTGCCCTGTAAACCCTGCCGCCTGCAGCCACCACCTGTTTTTCCAACAGGTCAAGGAGTTGTGGAAGCTGTGAAAGGGCCCTTTCTTTGACCTCCCTTGCGTTTTGTCTCAATTTTTCCGGGTCCTGGACGACTGAGAACCCGGCCTCTCGCCTGGACCTGAATGTTTCCCCGATTCTTTGGAGGGTGTCTTGGAGGCGTTGGTCTTCAAGGGCCTGAGTTGCAAGGGATTTGAACTTGTGGACTCTTACCTTCATGATGTTGACCCTCTGTGTGCCAAGACCTCAGCAAGGTGTATGGTCTTCAATCCAAGGTCGTGCTTTTCAAGGTATCCTGCCATGTTCAATATGCAGCCGGGCTCTATGCCTATGATCCAATCCGCACCAGTCGCCTTTGCATAACTTATCTTGTCTCTTACCATTGCTATGGAGAGATCAGGGAACTTAACCGAAAACAGGCCTCCAAAGCCGCAGCAAAGCTCGGGCCGCTCCATGTCTAACAATTCGAGTCCTTCTACCTTTGAAAGGAGCCTCCTGGGCTCTGTCCTAATGCCGAGAACCCTCGATGCCTGACATGAATCGTGAAACACGGCCCTTCCCTTCCATTTAGCCCCCAAGTCCTCCACTCCAACGGTATTGACCAGGAACTGGCTCAACTCATGGACCCGCAAGGCCAGGTCCTCGGCCCTTTGATGCCACACCGGGTCGTCTTTGAGGATCACGGGATAATCCTTTTTCACCATGGCCACACATGATCCAGAAGGGCACACCACCGCCTCTGAGTTCTCAAAGAGGGCAATAAGTCGTTTTGCGATTTCAGTTGTGTGGTTGATGTGTCCGCTTTTATACATCGGCTGGCCGCAGCAGGTCTGACCCTGGGGATAGTCCACCACCATTCCTGCCTCAGCAAGCACCCTGGCGGTTGCAATCCCCACCTCTGGCTGAAAATGCTCCACAAGGCACGGTATGAAAAGGCTCACCCTCAAAAGGATCCCTCCAACTCTTTTTCCCCAAAAAAACAGAAGGGATCTTAGCGCCTCCTCCTATGCAAGGTCAAGGCCCCCGCATCGGGTCAGATGCCCAATCATAGTCCCCGAGAGGCAGAGGCAGGGACAATGACCTTGGATAGGAGGGGTGGCAAGGAAAAAATAGATACAAAAATGTTGTGATTAAAAGTGAAATCTACAAAAATGTTTTTCTCTGTTTTTTTTGTGCCATGTATAACACACTGAAAATACGGTGAAATTCTCTGGGATACATTATGGCGTGTTTATTGCTTAGCAAAGCTAAACCTGATGATAAAAAATTCTTAGGAGGTTTTCCGTTATGATCAATCCGGCTGACACCGCGTTCATGCTCATCTCAACCGCCCTAGTTATGTTTATGACACCCGGTCTTGCACTATTTTATGCTGGTATGGTCAGGAGCAAGAACGTATTGGCTACCATAATGCAAAGTTTTATCTGTTTAGGGCTTGTCTCCATAGCCTGGGTGATATTGGGATACACCCTGTCTTTTGGCTCAGATCTGGGCAGCCTTATTGGGGGCCTTGACTATCTTTTCCTCAATGGGGTGGGGATTGCCCCTGCATCCAAGGAGGCCACCATTCCACACCTACTCTTTTGTGCATTTCAACTCATGTTTGCCATTATCACGCCGGCCCTCATCACCGGCACCTTTGCCGAGAGGATGAAGTTTTCTGCGTTCTTGATCTTTGTCACACTCTGGACCCTACTGGTATACGCCCCGGTTTGCCATTGGGTTTGGGGAGGCGGTTGGTTAGGCAGCCTAGGGGCGCTGGACTTTGCAGGGGGGACAGTCATTCATATAAATTCCGGTGCAGCAGCCGTTGCCGCGGCCCTCATCATTGGTCCTCGCAAGGGATACAGGAGGGAGGTTTTTCATCCCCATAACCTGCCCATGACAGTGCTGGGAGGGGCGATCTTGTGGTTCGGCTGGTTTGGGTTCAATGCAGGTAGTGCCTTGGCCGCCAATGGCACGGCTTCCTTGGCATTTTTCAACACCCAGATAGCCTCTGGAGCCGCTCTGCTTTCATGGATAATGGCAGAAAGGCTTTTGAGCGGCAAGCCCACCACCTTGGGGGCAGTTTCAGGGGCAGTGGCAGGACTGGTGGCCATCACACCTGGCGCAGGCTTTGTAACCCCTATCTATGCCGTTGCTATCGGGCTGGTGGGCGGATTCCTCTGTTATCTGGCTGTGCTTGCCAAGGTCAGACTTGGATACGACGACTCCCTGGATGTTGTGGCCGTTCACGGGATAGGAGGGTTGTGGGGGGCCATTGGGACAGGACTTTTCGCCTCTGTTGGGGCAAGGGGCCTTTTCTTCGGGAACCCAGCGCAGTTGTTTGTGCAGCTTCTGGGGGCCTTGGTAACCATAGGCTTTTCCCTTGTTATGACTTCAATCATCCTGAAAGCGCTCAAGGCAACCGTTGGGCTTCGTGTGGATGAGGAACATGAAATCCAAGGGCTGGATCTGAGCCTCCACAATGAGACTGGCTATAACATCTAGCCTGACTCGGCCACCAAGAATTACCAAATGAGCGAGGAGGAATAGTCATGAAGAAAATTGAAGCCATTATCAAACCCCACAAGTTGGATGACATAAAGGAAGGGCTTATGTCAGTTGGGGTCAAAGGTCTCACCATAAGCGAAGTCAAGGGTTTTGGGCGACAGAAGGGTCACAAGGAGGTGTATCGCGGGGCCGAATACCAGGTGGATTTCATCCCTAAGATCAAGATTGAGGTGGTGGTGGATGCCTCTCATGTCTCTGAAGTGGTTAAGGTTATAATCGAAAAGGCCCGTACCGGCCAGATAGGAGACGGAAAGATTTTTATCCTTCCTATAGAAGAGGTCATAAGGATACGAACCGGCGAGACAGGCAGAGAGGCCATATGAGAGAGGGACCCTGGAGGTGGATAATATGAAGGACACCTGAGAGGGGAGGGGAGTGAAATGGTATCTCCTGCAAGAGAATTGCGGGATTTCAGGAAATGGCTAATCAGCACCCTGAAAGATAGAGGCTGTGAGGAGGGAAGACTGGAAGAAAAATATGCCCAGGCCCTCGATCAATATATTTCCAGCACCATCCAAGAAAGCCACATCGGAGCTTCCCTATTTAGAAAAAAAACACCATTTGCACTGGTTGCAGTGGGGGGGTATGGGAGGGGGGAGCTTTTTCTTTACTCTGACATAGATATCATGGTCCTGTTCAAGGACAGGGTCCCTGAGGCTGCATCCAGGCTTGTGAGAGAACTGATTTACCCTTTGTGGGATCTAGGCCTTGAAGTGGGCTATGGGACCAGAACCATACCAGACTGTGTTGAGCTCTCTGGATCCGATTTCACGGTGCTCACCTCCCTGCTGGATTCCCGATTGATTTGTGGCGATTCCCTCTTGTTCCTGGATCTGATTGACAGGATCCAAAAAAACGTGATCAAGAAGAAGGCCAAGTCGTTTGCCGATTGGCTCAAAGAGCAGGATACCATAAGGTCTCAGATATACGACTACGCAATCCATCCAGAAAAAGGGGCAGGATTACTCCTGGAGCCAAACCTAAAAGAAGGGATGGGGGGGCTTAGGGATTATCACCACATGCTATGGCTGGCCAAGGTCTTTTTGGATGTGAAGATGCCCCGGGATCTTGAACTCGGAGGCAGCCTATCACACGGAGAATTTCAGGGCCTCAGGGGGCACCTGAGATTTCTCGGCAGGATACGCAACCAGCTTCACCTATTATCAGGAAGGAGGAATGACCGACTCTGGTTTGAGTATCAAGAAAAAATAGCCCATGAATTCAATTACAAGGGAAAAGGAAACTTCATGGCCGTGGAGTACTTCCTGACTGACCTCCACTCTGCCATGAACTCTATAAGAGCACTCTACACCTCTTTTACCAGGTCCCTATTGAGCCAAGCCTCTGCCAGGAGGGGGACAAGGAAAGGACACCGGTCACTGTCAAACTCCATAATACTCAAGGATGGTCAATTGAGTTACGATCCTGGTTGGCTGGGAGAGAGGGGTGCTAAGGGATTAGTGGATCACCCCCTTGAGCTGATGCGGATATTTCAGTACTCGGCCTCCACTGGGGCCCCTCTCTCTTTAGAGTCAAGAAGACTCGTCAAGGAGTTTCTTTTTTTGATGGACAGCCTCGCCCCGGATGTCAGGGCCGAGGCCTTCTCCATATTCTTAGACATACTTTCTCATCCATGGGCCTTTGAGGCCCTGAAACAAATGAGCGAGACAGGCCTTCTGGACCGACTTATCCCTGAATTCGGCCGAGTGAAGAACCGCGTCCAATTCGATACTTACCATGTGTATCCTGTTGGCCTTCATATGCTTCAGACCCTCAAAAACCTAAAGGAGCTAGGCTCATCAGACGAGATGCTTTTGACCACCATCTTCTCTGAATTAGAGGATCAGGAAATACTCCTGCTTGCCGCCTTGTTTCATGACATTGGGAAGTCTGGCCAAAGAGGCCATGCCAAGCAAGGTGCTGAAATCACGAGACAGGTGCTCGGCCGCTTTCATTTTCCTCCGGACAAGGTCAGGGAAGTGGCCTTCCTGGTGCACCATCACCTATTGTTGATAGAAACCGCCACGAGGCGAGATATTGAGGACGAAAAAACAGTGATCCAATGCGCCCGCACTATAGGCACCATTGAGCGATTGAAGATGCTCTACCTCCTGACATGGGCAGATGCCAGGGCCACTGGTCCCCGCGCCTGGAACACCTGGATAGGAGATCTGGCCCAAACCTTGTTTTTCAAGGTGCTCCACATCTTGGATGCAGCGGAGCTTGCCACCCAGGATGCATCCCTTAAGAGCTCCCTAGTAATAGAGACGGTTGAAAGGCTGCTTGTAGGGAGGCTGGAAAAGGGGGAGGCCGAAGAATGGGTGGATGCAATTAGCCCAAGATACGTGCTCAATGTGAAGCCCGAACAGATAGTTGAGCATATTCTTATGGCAAGAAACCTGAAAACCAGCGCGAACGCAGAGAAAGCCCTCCCATTTGTATTGGATGTCAAACCGGCTGTAGGCTCTGATAATTGGACCCTCACCTTCATTGCTTTGGATAGACCCGGTCTCTTCTCAGATATGACCGGTGTACTCGCCCTTCACAATATCAGCATACTTTCAGCCCATATCTACACCTGGAGGAACGGAATAGCAGTGGATCTCTTAAAGGTATCAGGCCCGCCCGACCCCCTTCATGTGCATGATACGTGGGCACGGATTCGGAAAGACCTCCAGAGAGTATTTGAAGGAAAATTCCCTCTGGCCCAGAAGCTGAGAGAGCGGGCAAACTCTCCGGCTTTCGGGAACTCCTCCAAGCTAAATCTCCCTCCTTCGGTGTCTGTGGATAATTCTTCATCAGATTTTTTCACCATAATCGAAGTTCGCGCCAGTGACACCTTGGGCCTTTTGTACACCATCACGCGCAACATGTTTGAGCTGGGTCTGGATATCAAGGTTGCAAAGATAGCAACCCATATCGATCAAGCGCTTGATGTCTTTTATGTAAGAGATTTCCTGGGCCAGAAGATAGAAGACCCAGAAAAGATCGACTCGATCAAGAAAACCATTGAAGAGGCCCTTAGCCTTGATATCCAGAAAAAGCTTTGAGTTCGGGAGGGCCTGGGGTTAATATTATAAATCGTTTGCTGGAGGCTCCTTACCTGTTGCTTGACAAGGGCGCATACAGCTTTATCAGGGCCGCTTTAGAGAGGAAGGGGATCGATCCTGCAGGTATCCGGGTCTCCTCTGTCCCGGGGGACGGATCTGCCAGGGATTTTTTCAGGATCAGGCATGACAAGTCAGAAGAGTCCTACATTTTAGTACTGAATCCTCCTGATACTGACACGGCAAGGCGTGAAAACAGGGCCTACCTCATGATCGGCAGGCACCTGAGAAGAAAGGGGATCAGGGTCCCGAAGGTATACGAGGCCGATCTTGGCAGTGGATTTTTCTTACTGGAGGACTTGGGAGATACCTCTCTTCAAGATGCAATAAAGGGCGGGCAGAGGCCTTCCGAACTCTATCCCCTGGTGCTGGAACACCTCATCAAGATGCAGGTGGAGGCCAGAAATGGCTTTGACCCTGCCTGGACCTGCCAGACGAGGCGTTACAACGCCCTGGTCATGCGGAGATTCGAAGCAGAATACTTTGTGGAGGCCTTCCTGGAAGGCTATCTGGGCCTCAAGGGGGCGGAGGCAGGGCTTAAAGGGAGTTTTGATTTTCTGGCCCAAAGGGCCTCTGATGCCCCGGCTGAATTTTTCATGCACAGGGATTTTCAGTCCCGAAACATCATGGTCAAGGGACTTCAAATAGGCATACTTGATTGGCAGGGCGGGCGTCTGGGGCCCCTTGGATATGATCTTGCAAGCCTGCTCCTGGACCCATATGTCAACCTCTCCAAGGAGACGAGAGAGGAGCTTTTTCAAGAGTATTGTCATCAAATCCAGGGGTTAGACAGCCGATGGGCAGAGGAATTGAAGAGGAGCTATCCTTATCTGGCTATCCAGAGGAATCTTCAGGTGCTAGGGGCTTTTTCATTCCTGAGCAGGGTGAGGCAAAAGCCTTACTTTGCCTCCTACATCCCCAATGCCCTAAGCTCCTTGAAAACTCTTTTGGAAGATCTAAATCACCCCCGCCTCTCCCCCCTCCTTTCCCTGCTCAAAGAATTAAGTTTATAAAAACGATCCCGGATATTAGGACAGATCAAGAAGAAGAAGGATGCTGATCATATGGCTGAAGAAAAACAAGAAGGCCCATGAGGATGGATCAAAAAGACACGATATGGATGGTTGAATTTGGCCGGAGTGACTATGGTGAGATATGGGAGTTTCAAAAGAGACTTGTAGAGGCCAAGTCAACAGGCATACTCAATACAGATGTATTACTGGTGGGAGAACATGATCCTGTCTTTACACTAGGGAGGAGCCGCAGGCGAGAGCATCTCCTGGTCTCAGAAGGATTTCTTAGATCTTACAACATGGAGGTGGTTGCCACGGAAAGGGGAGGGGAGATCACTTATCACGGTCCTGGCCAGCTCATGGGCTACCCTGTCGTGGACCTTAGAAGGAGAGGCCTCGAGCCTGTGGATTTGGTATTTATTCTTGAGGAATTGATGCTGATGGTTTGCCAGGACTTTGGGGTGAAAGCCAAACGAAGAGAGGCAAACAGGGGTATCTGGTTTGATGGAGAAAAGCTTGGCAGTATCGGGATTGCAGTGCAACGAGGCATAAGCTTCCATGGCTTTGCCTTGAATGTCTGTTTAGACCTTGTCCCCTTTTCATGGATCAATCCGTGCGGTATGCGGGGGATAGGTGTGACGAGTCTCCAAAAGGTTTTGTCAAAGAGAATAGCAATGGAGGATGCCGTTGCCTCTGTGTTCTACCATGCAAAACAACTGTTTCGTGCCGAAGCGATCCCTGTGGGCTTGAGGACCCTGAGGGAATATCTTGATCACAATCTAGGGATGAGTGAACTCCAAGATGTCCAGGGATGAGTTAAGGTCATTTGGACTCACGAAAAAGATCCATTTGAGTCCATGGTACAAGGAAACCCTCCTGACCCTGAAGCGCGGAGGGGTGAACACAGTATGCCAGGCCGCCCTTTGTCCAAACA
>JALVMN010000112.1 GCA_027027005.1 Desulfobacterales bacterium
GTTCTATATAATTATTGTCACGGTATCCGCCACCTGAGTAATCAGGTGAGGAGCCAGGTTCAGATATCAGGGCCATGTAACTTCCTTCGTAGGGAGACGTTACATAACTGTCACCGGTAATTACGCTCACTATCCCTCCAGTATCCCAAAAGTCAAAGTCCCCTTCTTCAAAACCAGCATTTTGGAAATACTCTAGGCCAAAGCTTGGCGCACTTAGGAGTAAAAAGGTAAAGATCGAAAGGAATAAAATTAAGTTTTTTGGTTTCATTTTTTAGCCTCCTTTGAAATATTATAAAAATTGTCAGTTCCTATTTTGCTATTTTATTGCCTACTCGACATTGAAGTAGCCTCCGGTGCTATAAATTGTCCTGTTCTCTTCAGATTCTATCTTTATCCTGCATCTGCCACTTAGTGTTGATGGCAGGGTCCAGTCATAGGAGCCAGATGTCACATCCACACCGGTGGCTATTGTATTCCAGCGGCGTCCGCCAGTGTTGTAACGAATCTTTATGGTATCTCCAACATCACCCTGATAGCTCCACTCAATGGTTACAGTGGAGCCGGCTGCCACACTTTCTCCGCCAACTGGATATGTAAGTGTAAGCTCAGGCTCTACAAAGGGGATCTTGAAGCTCCAGGGCTCGGTCCAGTTCCCAGAACCGCACTCTCCTACTGAGCGCATACGCCAGTAATAGGTCTCCCCTGGCTGCAAGAGGTCCCCAAGCTCGCTTGAAGGCACCTGGATGAAGGCTGCGGTTATGTCTGATGCCTGGTATATTACATCTTTTGTTTCATTGTCTGATGCCACCTGTATATCATAGGACCTGGTACCTTCCCTTACATTCCATGTGAAGGTGATATCGCCCTTGTTTATGGTGGCATTGTCTTCCGGATACACCCGCTCTGGTGGGAGAGGAAGAGCACAGGTTACAGTTATCGGTCCTGTCTCACCTGTTATCCCTGAATCTGCCTGGGCAGTGATGGTTACATCTACATTATAGACTCCATCTATTATCACCTGGCCATCCCAGACACCGTTTACAAAGCCAGTAAGGGTTGATGGATTGATGGTGCCCTGGTCAACACTAAGGCTTACGCTTCCATTAAAGCCCTCAACCAGCTGGCCATCACTGTCAAGCACCTTTACTGTAAGCCTGAATGCCTGGCCTACCTCAACCTCCTGGGTCTCTGGTGTGAGACCTAGATGGTCTGGGATCATTTCGCCTATATTGATCACAAATTGGGCCAATGGCATGGCCTCTCCGGAAAGGCCATGTTCATCCACGGCCTGACAGGTCCAGTAATAGGTGCTCCTGTTGGAAAGCTCCACCGGTACCTGCCACCTGGGCTCAGATGTCTCTCCCTGGGCAACAAGCTGCGTAGCTTCACTATCTGAATAGAGCATGAAGCGGTAGGTCACATTGTCTGAATCCGGGTCAGTTACAGGTGTGACCTCAAGCACTGGAGTTATGTCTGATACCTCAGAGCCGTTTCCTGGATTTACCACATTTGGTGTGGCTGGAGGTTCATTTTCTGCATTCACAAAGAACTTGCCATAGCTCCAGGGACTTTGGCTCATGCCATCACTTGCCCTTACACGCCAGTAGTACCAGGTGTTTTCCAAAAGGCCATCTACATGCCAGCTTGTATTTTGGCCATCTACCTGGGAGATATCTCCAGATTCCATAAGGGCCGGAGAATCAAAGCCCTCGGAGGTATCTATCTGGAAAAGATAGCTTATTGGGTCTCCATCCGGATCCACACTGCTTGCAACAACAAGGTCAACGCTATGTGAATT
>JALVMN010000113.1 GCA_027027005.1 Desulfobacterales bacterium
TAGAGATCAGGGGGCTATTGAGGCAGAAACAAAGGGAGGGGATTATCGTATCCTGGTCCCTGAACAGCCCCTACATCTCAGGTAAGGAGGAAAAGGGGGCAGCCCCCCTGAAAAAGAGGATCCTTGCCGCACGGACATGTCAGGAAGAAGGATTTGCAGTTGGATTCCACTTTGACCCCATGGTCTGGTATCCCGGATGGAAAGACGGCTACGAGAGGACCGTGGAGGTGTTGGCCCAACACATAGACCCTGCTCAGGTGGTGTGGATAAGCGTGGGATCATTCAGGTATCCTCCATCCCTTAAACCCATAATCAGGGCCAGGCACCCACAGACCAGGATATTTGAAGGGGAGTTCATCAGGGCCCCTGACGGAAAAATGCGTTATTTTAAACCAGTCAGAGTTGAGTTATACCAATTTATTAAAGAAAAGCTTGATGCCTGGAGTAAACGGCTCGGCCTCTATCTGTGCATGGAATCGAGTGATGTTTGGGAAAAGGCCCTTGGGTGGTCGCCAGGCTCTTCAGACGGGCTTTCCCAATACCTGGACGATAGGGTTAGAATAATTTTTGGTTGGCATTAGCGCTTGCTTTGTGATAGCAATTTATTTTTTAGATTTGCTGATATTTTTTTGACAGGAGGTAAGAACACCATGACGCTAAAAGAGAAGGTCCAGGATGCCCTGGACAAGGTGAGGCCATCGCTTCAGGCAGATGGTGGCGATGTTGAACTTGTGGATGTGGGAGACGACGGGATCGTGAAGGTGAAGCTGACTGGTGCGTGCGGCGGATGCCCCATGTCGCAGATGACCCTCAAGATGGGGATAGAGAGGATTCTCAAGCAAAACGTCCCTGAAGTGCAGTCGGTAGAGGCTGTTCAGTAGCCTTTCCCGGGGTCTAGACTCACGAGAACGGCAAGACAATCCCTAAAAGAATAGATAATATCAAAATTACTAAGTCGGAGGAGGTGCGTATGGAAATCAAGAAGATCGGTGTAGTTGGAGCTGGGACCATGGGCCACGGTATTGCCCAGGTGGCTGCCCAGATTGGCTGCGACGTGGTAATGAGGGACATTGAGCAATCCTTCGTGGATCGAGGCCTGAAAAATATCGATAAGTTTCTTTCTAAAGGTGTGGAAAAGGGCAAACTGGACCCTGCCCAGAAGGATGAAATTATGGGCAGGATAAAAGGGACCACTGACATGTCAGACCTCAAGGACGTGGATTTCGTGATTGAGGCTGTCATCGAGGACCTTGATCTTAAAAAGCAAGTATTCAAGGAACTTGACGAACTCTGCCGACCTGAGGTGATCCTTGCATCCAATACCTCTTCCATGTCCCTCACAGAGATCGCCTCTGCCACCAAAAGGCCTGACAAGGTGGTGGGAATGCACTTTTTCAATCCAGTCCCCCTCATGAGACTGGTGGAAGTGATAAGGGCCTATTTCACCAGCGATGAGACAGTGGCCACCACTACTGATCTTGCAAAAAAGATGGGGAAGGTCACTGTGGAAGTGAAGAAGGACTCCCCTGGCTTTATCGTTAACAGGATAATGATCCCCCACATGCTTGAGGCCATAAAGATAGTTGAAGAAGGTATTGCCTCCATCGAGGATGTGGATATTGCCGTGAAAAATGGGCTTAACTATCCCATGGGCCCCTTCGAACTCATGGACCTCACAGGTGTTGATATTGCTTATTTTGTGACAGAATACCTCCACAAGGAACTCAACAAGGAGCTTAAGTGGGTGGCTCCAACTCTTCTCAAGAACATGATCAAGGCAGGCAGGCTGGGCAGGAAGACCGGTGGAGGCTGGTACGATTATAGTGAGTAAACGACTCCCAAAAAAGGGCATGGGACCGGAAAAACGGCCTCTGAAAATTAAGGCAGCCGCCCGGAAGAGGGCGGCTGCCATTTTTTCATAAGCAAGCGCCTACTTGTTCTTGTGGCGCATCTTTTTTCTCATCTTTCTATATTTATGTTTCCTGATCTTTTTTCGTCTTTTTTTGACAACACTTCCCATTAAATTGTGACCTCCAGCAAAATCTCAGAAATTTTTACTACATTGGGCTCGGAAGTGTCAAGTTGAAAATTGGCGGGATTGTGGGGGAAGTGCGGGTTGATATTTGAGGGGATAAAACATTGGTTTACATAATATATCTTATCAGACTCAATAAAAGCCTCTCACAAAACCACTAAGCCATGTTTTTCTTGGCCGGTTTCAACTCAATGCCCTTGCTTCGATAGAGTTCCTGATCGGCCTTTCTCAACATCCTTTCCATTTCTTTTTCAGTAGAAAAACTTCCCACACCAAAACTAACATCTAGGGAACACCGTCTCTGTATGGCCTGGTTGATGCGCTCTCCTATCGTGCGAGCTGTCTTTTCATCTGCGTCTATGAGGATGATTGCAAATTCATCCCCTCCGTACCTATAACCGGAATCTACGTCCTCGCGAATATTGGAGTTTATGATGTTGGCCACCTCTTTTAGTAGGTTGTCGCCTGCCAGATGACCATATGTGTCGTTATAGGCCTTGAATTGATTGAGGTCCATGAGAATCACGGACAGATCAGTTTTCTGCCTCCGAGCCCTGTTTATCTCCTCTTTGAGCCTGGCGTAAAAATGCCGCTGATTATATAGGCCTGTCAATGAATCAGTAATGGAGAGACGGTTCAACTCCCTTTTTATATCTCGCTCAACAATGGCCCGCCTAATCTTTGCCTCAAGCTCTTCCACCCTAAAGGGCTTGTTGATAAAGTCAGTGGCTCCTGCGTTGATAACGTCCACATATCCATATCCCTTGGCCATCCCTGTCATGGCTATAATGCAGATCTCAGGGTATTCTTGTGCCACGATCCTTATGAGCTCCATGCCGTCCATTTCCGGCATCCTCATGTCAGTAACCAAAAAGGTGATGTCATCATTTTTGAGGATTTTCAGGGCCTCTGGACCTGATTCTGCGGTCTGGGCGTTAAAGCCCAATTGGACCAAGGTATGGGCGAGGCTCTCTCTTACCGGAGGTTCGTCATCCACCACCAGGATGAACTCGTTGGCATAGTTGATATTACTAAGAGAATCTCGGCATTGACTCAATTGAGGCCCCTCTCTTTCACCGGCTGGCCAACCAGCGAGTTCCTGTTAGCCCTTACAATCTTAACTTTAACTTCGTGTCCTATCATACCGTTATCTAACGGAAAATTAACAATTTTGTTTGTGGGTGTCCTCCCCATGAACTGGCCTGGTCTCTTGCTTGGGCCCTCAACCAGGACGGAAACCACGTCTCCCACCATCTCTTTGTGCTTCTTGAACGTCATCTCTTTCTGGTATTCCTGCAATATGGAGAGCCTTTCGGCCTTCTCCTCTTCAGGGACCTTTGGGCCCATAGATGCCGCCAGCGTGCCCTCCCTGTCCGAATATTTGAAGGAGAAGAGCCCGTCAAATCCAGCCTCTCTTATGAGGTCCATGGTTTTCTGAAAGTCATCCCGCCCTTCCCCCGGGAAACCCACCATCACGTCACTGGTTATTGCTATGTCAGGCCGTACTTGCCTTAGTTTTTTCACCAGGCCCAGGTAATGTTCCCTGGTGTACCCCCTTTTCATGAGCTTCAAGACCTTATTGGAGCCTGCCTGAAAAGGCAGGTGGATATGGGGGCACAGGGGCTCCACCTGCACAAAACATGAGATAAGGCTATCTGAGAGGTCCTTGGGGTGTGAGGTGGTGAAACGAAGCCTCAACAACCCCTCCAGCCTCCCCACCTCTTGAATCAGTCTTGGGAAGTCCCATTTATCTTTATCGGTCACCCACAGGTAGGAATTAACATTTTGTCCCAGAAGTGTTACCTCCTTTACGCCTTGGTGGATAACTTCCTTAATTTCCTTGATAATTTCATGCGGAGGCCTGGAGACCTCCCGACCCCTGACGTAAGGGACGATACAATAGCTGCAAAAGTTGTTACACCCCTGCATGATGGATACAAAGGCAGTGACCCGCCCCTCGAAATAGCCGGGGCAGTGCTCCGGCTCTGGAGGGGCATGATCCAATTGGAGGGCTAGCAGTCTGTCTCTGGTTTCAAGGATCTTGCTTACGGTTTCCTTTATCTCGGCAATTTGTCTTGGACCCATTACAAAGTCCAAGGATGGGAATCTCTCCATCAAGGCCTCGCCCTTTTCTTGAGCAAGGCAACCAACCACTCCAAGTATCATCTCGGGCCTTTTTTTCTTGAGCTTAGACAACCTTCCGATCAAAGTGGATGCCTTTTGCTCTGGCTTTGCCCTGACTGTGCAAGTGTTGACCACAACCAGGTCTGCCTCTTCAGCAGACCCAGACCTCTGCCAACCCATATTGAGCAGGCACTGGGTAATATAGTCAGAATCATACACGTTCATCTGGCAACCAAATGTATGTATGAAAAACTTCATGTTCGTCTTTAGCATCCATCCTCGCAGATCTGCACAGGGACACCCTCTCCTCTCAATCCGGAGAGGAGTCCCAAAACCAGTTCCTCACACCCCGGGGCCACAAACAGTTCAAGTAAGGCTTGCATGGGATCGATGGTTCGGACCAAGGCCATACCATCGTACGATTCAATAGTGGTTCGGAGGTAATTTATTTCCCTCCTTATGGTCTTAATCCTCAGCCTCGTGCTCTTCACCCTTGGAACTTTGCTGGTCTTTCTCATAGGTGGCCCCACCCCACATCAACTTTTGCCGCAGGATCTGGAAGTAACTGTAATCGGGTGGTTTAAGCAACTTTATTTTATCACGGGATTTGGTGATTATCACCCTGTCATCCTTGAAAAGATCAAAACCCACCTGTCCATCAAAAGTAAGCACCACACTCTCTTCAAACTGATGCTTCCCACCCATTGTTATCTCCACCCTGGCAGAATCAGGGATTAGCAGGGGGCGGTTGGTGAGGGTAAAAGGGCATATGGGAGTAATAATCATTGCCTCCATGGTGGGGTAGAGTATGGGCCCGCCTGCGGAGAGGTTGTAGGCCGTGGAGCCTGTGGGAGTGGAGATTATGAGACCGTCGGCCCTAAAGGTGGTAAGGAATTCGCCGTCTATGCTCACCTCCAGATCAATGATTCTAGCCAGGGTCCTCTTGTTGACCACCACATCATTTAGCACTTGAAAGCGGCATACCTCTCTATATTCTCGGATCACCGTGGTCTCCAGCATCAGTCGCTCTTGGACTTCAAGGCCCTCCCTGAGCATAAGCTCTATGGAGGGATAAAGTCGTTCCAGCGGGATCCCTGTGAGGAACCCAAGGCCACCCAGATTCACCCCCAGCAACGGCACACCAAAGCGCCCTACTTTCCTGGCCGCGGCCAGGAGCGTCCCGTCTCCCCCCAAGACCACGGCCCAGTGCGCCCTTGGCAGCTCTTTTTCTTCTTTGAAAGGGGGATGGCAGGATGTAGCCACCGGCTCCATCTGGTTCAATAAGACCTCCACGTCCCTGTCCTTCAGCCACTTCTCCAGCCTTTTTGCTTCTTCCCATGCTGGAGAATGTCCGTACTTGGAGATTACGAGCACACGGGACTTTTCCATTTTGCCTTTCCTTGTCTGAATCTGCGGTTAGACCAAATCACCTGAAAATCCCCCAGGGGATTAATCAAACCTCCCAACGATCCCTCTAACTCCGTCCAGGCAGAGGCGACTCAGAGGGGGCAAAAAGGGAAACATGGGCCATGGCCCTGGTGTCCACAAGCCCCCTGTCGGTCAACTTGAGTTCAGGGATTACCGGCAGGGCAAGGAATGAAAGGGCCATAACCGGGTCCTGAAGCCTTGAACCCAATTCTCGTAATGCATACCTTATGTGGTTGAGTTTAGAGACTACATCCTCAATCCTGCTCCATGTGATCAGGCCACCGATCTCAAGGGCCAGGGAGGCCACTACAGCTCCATCTCGAGCAACTGCTATGCCACCGCCCATGTCTTTAACGGCCATTGCGGCCACGAACATATCTCTATCATCTACGCCCGCCACCAAGAGGTTATGAGAGTCGTGGGCAATGGAGGAGGCCAGTGCCCCCCTCCTGAGACCCAGGCCCTTTACCAGGCCCAGGCCGATACGGCCGGAGCAGGTATGTCGCTCGATGACCGCCAGCTTCACTATGTCCCTTTCGGGCCAAGCCACGACCCTGCCCTCTTCCACCTTCACCTCTTCCAGCAGGGATTCGGTGTAAATCTGCCCTTCCACAATACCTATCACCCTGGCCTTACCTCCTCGGTAAGGGATGACAAAGGAGGCAGGAGAGATGGGGGCGATTTTCATTGAATTTGGAAACTCCGGTGGTCTCACGTCTTGAAATAATTCTTCGTTCAACTCCCCCTCCCTTACCACCTGAACACCGGATTTGAATACGTGAATTATCCCCAAGGAGCCAATGTCATCCACCACTACAATGTCGGCCATGTAGCCAGGGGCAACAGCGCCTTTGCGCTTCAAACCGTAGTAAGAAGCAGGATTCCTGGTAACAAGCCTCAACGCAAGGCCGGGCTCCAACCCGGAGTCCACGGCTTTTCTCACCAGGAAGTCAAGGTGGCCTCGTTCAAGGATGTCGGAAGGATTCAAGTCGTCGCTCACGAGACAGAATCTGTCCACATTAAAGCCGTTTACCAAGGAGATGAGCTCATCCAGGTTTCTGGCAGTGCTCCCCTCCCTGATCATGATGGTCATGCCTGACTCCAATTTCTCAAGGGCCTCATCCCTTGAGACAGTCTCGTGATCAGAGGCGATCCCTGTGGAGATGTAAGCCTGGAGTGGGTATCCGGACAACCCTGGACAGTGCCCATCTATCACCCGGTCCTGGAACATGGCCACCTTTTCCAGGATATCTTCCTGGCAGGCCAACACCCCTGGGAAGTTCATCACCTCTGCAAGGCCCAGGACCCTGGGATCTTGTCTCAGAACTGAGAGTTCTTCAGGTCCGAGGGTCGCCCCTGAGGTCTCCAACCCTGTGGCAGGCACGCAGGAAGGGGCCATAAAGTAGATATCGAACGGGAGGCGGGAGCTTTGCTCCAACAGGAAGCGCACCCCCTCGATGCCCAGGACGTTTGCTATCTCATGGGGATCGCACACCATGGTGGTGGTGCCCCGGGGAAGCAGGGCCTGGGCCAACCTTGCAGGATGAAGCATGCTGCTCTCCAGGTGGATGTGGGCATCCATGAATCCGGGCAGGACCCAAGCCCCCTGCATACTGATCTCCTTCCTTCCTGAGTAATCCTCTCCAAGCCCGGCTATGAATCCCCCTGAAATGGCCACATCCAGGCGCCTTTCTGAATTTGTGAAGAGATTCAAAATGCGGCAGCCCTTCAATACCATGTCTGCTGGTTCATCTCCCTTGGCAACCCGGATCAGGCCGCAGAGTTGTTGTGGCTTCATGGCCTTAGACCACCTCTTTTTTTATCACCCGCCACTCTTCTGTGAGGTCGGAGTTGGTATCAACCAAAAGGTGGGTAATGGAAAGGCCGGGGAAATTCTCTTTTAGGTCCCGGAGGTCCACTGGCTCGAATTTTCTAACATTGTTCATGTACGCCTGCTCGGTAAGGGCGTTGGATTCGTAGTTCTCCTTTGTGCGTTTGGAGATCCTTCGCAAAGAGACTTCCTTTGGGCACTGGGTTTGCTGGATAACAAAGGGCATGGAGTGGGTGTAGGCAACTTCTGCAGCCCTGCGCCTGAGGGCCTGGGTGACGAATGTGGCATCCAGGATTATCCCCATGCCCTTGCCTGCCAGCTCATGGGCCAACCTGAACATCTCGTCATAGACCAGGGTGCGTTTGTTCATGTTGGAGGCCACTTTTTCGTCAAAGATGTCTTCGCCTTTCAGGACTTCCAGGCGGATCAGGTCAGTTCTCAGGATGGTGAGCCCCTTGAGTGCGCCGATTACCTCTGTGGTTTCAGTCTTGTATGAGGCAGGAAGACCACAAGCGATCAACACCACCTTTTCGGGGATCTCCTCCTCCATGAATTTCAAGAAAGGCTCGTTCATCTCTTACCCTCCTGCCTTTTGTGGCCCCTAATCCAGGTATGAATAGGCAAGCTGAAAGTAAGAGCTTGCCCGGGCCGCGGCCTTTTTCTTTTCTTCTTCACTTATGGCCGGGTCATCCAGTTGAAAACTTATCACCTTTCCCCTTACAAATGCCCGATAAACCTTATAGAAGGTCAAGAGCGGAAGACTCTCAGGGCCCTCTCGGGAAAGCTCTGCGTAAGTTTGCCACAGGAGACGTGAAAATTCCCCTCCGCCATAATATTCCAAGTCCATTAGGAGAAAGGCTGTGTCTGCTATCGTATCACTGTAGCGAAAGCGATCGTTGAATTCGATGCAGTCAAAGATTGCCACCCCTTCCCCGTAAAAGGAGATATGCTCCATATGGAGATCACCGTGGCAATCTCTTATCCTACCGCCTTTTATTCTATCATGAAACAGCTCCGAGTTCCTGGAGTAGAACCCTTCGGTCCAGTGGCTAAGGGCATTGAATACATCCCTGTCTATGGTCTGGCCAACATATTTTTCAACCTGCTGGAAGTTTTCATCAGTATTTACCTTGAATACCTCTGGCAGACCGAACTTGTCGATCTCAGGGTTTCTTTCAGCGGTCTGGTGAAATCGGGCCAGCTTCTGGGCCAATAGGGTGAGGTGCTGGTTTGAAAGTCTCCCTTTTTCAAATAAGTTCTTCATCAATGACTCTTCAGGGATCCTCTTCATCTTCACGGCATAGTCAACCACCCTGCCCTCTCCCTTTCCAAGGGTGTGTCTTCCATCGACCTCCCGCACAGGCAGCACACCAATGTAGAGGTCTTCTGACAGCCTGCGGTTCAGTTCCACCTCCCTTCGGCAATAATAATGCCTTTTTTCCAATGTGGTAAAATCCAGGAACCCGAAATTTACAGGCTTCTTTACCTTGTAAACAAAGTGGTCAGCCACAAAGACAAGAGAGATGTGTGTCTGGACAAGGGTCACAGACGAGGTGGTGTCAGGGAGATTTTCAGGATTCAAGAGATCCTCAAGCATGTTGCCCAAAAATACCTCTCTTCCATCCTCAAAGGGAGATGCCGAATTGCTCTCCCACCTCTTTGGGCACCTCCACCATGCCGATAATAACGGGATCTCCGTGACAGTCAGAGCCACCCGTCACCATGAGGCCGTGTCTTCTGGCAAAGGCCAGGTAGGCTGCCACCGTGTTTTGGTCATGTCTAGAGTGCCAAACCTCCAGCCCGTCCAGAAACGGGAGCATACTATCCTCTATGATGGCAAGTTGTTCTTCCAGATCAGTGGTCAATTTTACCAGGGAGGTGCCCCGAGGGTCATTGGGGTGGGCCAAAAACACCTTTCCTCCTGCCCCTCGTATCAGCCCTGAGGCCTCTTCCAGGGATACAGGCATCTTGGGAACATTGCACTTGACAAGGTACCTGTCAAAGGCCTCCTGGATGCTTCCCACTATTCCCTTTCTTACTAGGTAACTGGCGATGTGCGGCCTTCCCAAGGCACCATCCACCCCCTCTTCCATCTCCTTCATGTCTTGGTTGGTCAACAAAGGCATGCCTTGCTCTTGAAATTCGCGGTTCAGATTCTCCATTATCTTTTGAGCCCTTTCCTTTCGAAACCGCCTCAGCGCCTTGGTCTTTTCCCTTATTCTCTTGTCCTCGGGGTCGTACTGATATCCAAGGAGATCAAGGGAGACAGCCTTCCCTCCCCTGTATGAGGGATGGGAAAAGGATATGTTGAGTTCCATGCCTGTGAGGTAAAGCAATCCGGTCTCCTGGGCCAGGCCACGGGCAGCCTCCTGGCACCCCACGGCATCGTGATCAGTGACCGAGATCAGCTTGAGGCCTCTTTCCCAGGCGTGTTGGAATATGGCAGGGAGTGCCAGTTTGCCGTCAGAGCAGTCCTTGGAGTGGATGTGGAGATCAATCAGAGAGCTCACGGATCAGTTGACCTCCTCGGTCCAGGGCCCGGCAATTTGATTCCAACTTTCCAGGAGGAATCACGGCGCCCAAGATTTCTTTGAGATGCTCGCTGCTCACAGGGAAGTCCTGAAGCTCGCACAGCGCCCCCAGCATCACCATGTTGAGCATGATGGGGCCCCCGAGTTCAATTGCAGCGGTGGTTCCTTCAAGCCAATATAGCTCCTGGGCTTGGTTTTCCAATTTCTCCCTAATCCATTGGGGATCAGGATATTCCACATCGCCTGCAATCACATTCAAAGGATAAATGGGCCTAGAATTTACAAGAAACACGGTAGAGCTCTGGGCATACTCAGGGGCGATCCTCAGGGTTTCCAAAGGCTCAAGGCCCAGGATAAAGTGAGCCCTGTTGGGTGGAATAATGGGGCCGTAAGCCTCGGTCTTGGAAAGCCTCACATGGCTCATTACCGGCCCGCCCCTTTGAGAGAGGCCGAATGTCTCACCTATGGTGACGCGGAAACCTTGCCTGACTGCCGCCCTTCCAAGGATCTGGGAGGCCAGTACATTTCCCTGCCCCCCCACTCCACTGATGATAAGGTTTATCGGCATATCCTTTCCCTCTTATCTTGCCTCTTTTAAGATGGCCCCTTGGGGACAAATTTCAGAACAAATGCCACACCCAACGCATATTACATCATCAATCTTGGCCCTTCCTTGCTCTTTATCCCAGATGAGGCCGGGGCAACGAAAGATCCTGGTGCAGTACCTGCCACAGCCACACGCCTCGCCTAGGCATAGCTCTTGGTCCACCCTCATCAGGTAAGGGAATCCCCCTTCCTTGGCTTGAACCAGGGCACACTTCCTTTTGAGCACCATCACCCTTTGGCCGTCCTTTTTCATCAATTCGTAAAGGATTCGAGCAGTCTTTTTCATCTCATAGGGATCGGCCACCACCACCTCGATTCCCAAGGAACGGCACAACTCCACCATGTCTACGGGATCGGCCTCATGGCCCATGGCGGTCACCCCTGTTCCAGGATGAGGTTGAAACCCTGTCATGGCAGTGGCACTGTTGTCCAAGATCACCAGGAGGATGTCAGAGCCGTTGAACTTGGCATTGACCAGGGCCGGGATGCCTGCATGGTAGAATGTAGAGTCACCCACCACAGTAATTACTGGCTGGTCAAAGCCGAATCTCTCCAACTTTCCGTAGCCACAGGCCAGTCCGAGGCCAGAGCCCATGGCATGGACGGATTTCACCTGGGTAAACCCGGTGGGCCATATACCCATGGTGTAGCATCCAATGTCTCCCGATACAAAGCCCCTTCGCCTGTCCCACGCAAGGGCGGTCTTTATGGCGTAATAAGATCCCCTATGAGGACACCCTGGGCAGAACCCAAATTCCCTGGGTGGCACCTTTCCTTCGATGGCACGGGAGAGTTGCTCTGAGAGCCCGTCACGCCTCATGGGAAGGTGAAGGATCTCGCTAAAAAGTTCCATGATCCTTCCTGGCGTCAATTCTCCGTAAGGGGTAAGGTGTCCGCTCCCCCTGCCGTAGAACGATTTTATCCCCAGTTGACTTCCCAATTGAGAGGCGTAAGCCTTGACATGATTTTCCACAAACGGATCCACATCTTCTGCAAAGAGGACCTTGGGGGCAGTTCTTAGATGTCTTTCAAGGAACTTCACCGGCAGTGGCCAAACGGTACCGAGCTTCAGGACACCAACCCTCTCCTCGAGCCCCATTGTCTCCACTGCCTCCACCACATAATTCCAGGCACAGCCTGACGCTATCACCAGCAATTCCGGGGCCTCGGGACCTTTGTAGCTGTTGAAATGGGATTCTTCAAAGAGACTTCGTGCCTTTTCAAGCTTTTGGTGCCTGGCCTCGTGCTTGGCAAGCACAGGAAAGGTATGAAATGGAACTGAAGGGTCGAAATAAGGCCTGCTGGAGGTTTCCTGCATGGGCCCAAACACCACATCAGCCCGCGTGTGGGACAGCCTCGACACGCTCCTCAGCATAACCACATTGGAGATGTGCTCTGAAAGTTCAAATGCCCACCTGGTCATCTCCAGGGCCTCCTGGGGGGTGCTGGGCTCTAGCAGAGGGATGTCTGCAAGCACTGCAAACAGCCTAGCGTCCTCCTCATTGGTGCTGGATATGCCGCCTGGATCGTCGCAGGATACCAGCACCATCCCGCCTTTGGTCCCGGATAGGGTGAGATTTGTAAGAAAGTCAGAGGCCACATTTACACCGTTCTGTTTCATGCAGGCTATGGCCCTCAGGCCTGAGAAGGAGGCAGCAGTGGCAGCCTCCAGGGCAACCTTTTCGTTTACTGACCACTCCACATAGATGGGCAACTCTTTGGCTGCCTTTGCCAGGGTTTCTATGATCTCTGAGGAGGGGTTGCCCGGATAACCTGCGCAAAATCTTACACCACCTTCCAGTGCTCCTCGTGCTATGGCCTCGTTTCCCTGGAGTAGCACCCTGGCCCCTGCCCTATCCATTACCACTGAGTTCATGGGGCAGCCTCCTCTGACTTCTTACGCATCTGTCTGGCCTTTTTCCTTTTGCCTGCTGCAGCATCCATCAGGTGTGAGAGGACCTCTTGAGGATAGTCAGCCACTTCCAACGCTCCCTTGTTAACCATTGAATTCACCAGGTCTTCCCCCCTCTGTGTCCTTATCACAACTGTATTCCACCCTTCCCTCCCTTCCAGGGTCCCCACGGAAATGTCTGCCCCCTGGGCGGTCATGTCCTCACAAAGGAAGCAGCCGGATTGAATGTATTCCCTGATTTCCTGGAGTGGGAATTGATATGCCGCCTGATGGGTTTTTACCAAGAATACCTCAGCCGGGGGAGGTGGGATGTCAAATGAGATGGGTTCCCTTACTCCTTTTTCATCCAGGTATCTCCTGAGCCCTTTGTGATCCAATGCCCAGGTGCAGAAGAGCCCGATTTTCAGCTCGATTCGTTCTCCAATGTCTATGTCGGGAACTTCCTTCATGCGATCTATTGCCTGGATCTGGCAAGGGAGGCCAACCACTGCCAAGCCTGTCTCGCCCTGCTTCAGGGCCAGGTTCAAGGCAGAAAGAGAACCAGAGGCGCTATATCTGGAACCTGCGCATGAGACCACCCTTCCCCGGTCCCTTGCAACTATTCCGTGGGGAGCGGTCCGTGTGCCTGGGGCACTCAGCACAGCCGCCCTAATCAGGCCCTCATCCAGACAGAACATGAGGGAGGTGGTTACCACACCTCCGTATTGAACCTTGTCTTGGATCCCAGGGAGGGTGGTCCTGGCAGCCAAAATTCTCTTGAAAGGGCCGATCGGCCCGTCATTTTCTTGGCCTTCTTCACCGTGGATCCTGGGGCAAAGGCTTACACATCGCCAACCATTTGAGACCTTGCATGTGTCCATGACAGCCACTGATCCGTCCACGAACTCCATGTAAGGGCAAAGACCCACGCATGCCCCGCACCCTACGCATATTCCCTTTTCCAGGACTTCTGATATCAGGCGTGCCTGACCTTGCAGTGTTTCCGGCATCTAAGCCCCCTTTTGTTTGACTGTGTGATCAAGAGGACGGCTTTTCGGGCCAGGGGGCATAATATGGAGAGGAGGCAGGTGGAGTCAACCATTTTAGGAGGTTGGTGTGACTAGAAGGGGCTAAATCTAGGCATCGTCAGTGCCAGGGTTCATCTCCCTCTTATAGATTTTGTAATAGCGAAACACCTTGTTTATGTAATACCTGGTGGCCCTTATGGGAGGAATACCCTTATGCCTTCTCACCTTTGTGCTTCCGGCATTATAAGCTGCAAGGGCCAATTTTATATCCCCATTGAATCGGTCCAAAAGACGCCTGAAATACTTGACGCCGCCATGGATGTTATGCACAGGATCAAAGGGTTCCACAACGCCCAACTCCTGGGCCGTGGCTGGCATCAACTGCATGAGGCCCTTGGCCCCCCTCTTGGACACAGCCTTGGGATTGTAGCCCGACTCGGCCATGATAATGGCCCTGATCAGGGCCGGATCCACCCCATACCTCTTTGCTGCCTCGTGAATAATATCTTCGAACGGGATCTTTGGTCGGGCATCAACCCGGTCATCAACCGGGACCGTTTCTTCAGCACTCTCTACGTCCTGCGGAGGGATATCGGCCTTGGTAAGGGAGGAATTACTGGGTCGAGCCTCGGCCGCCATCTCAATGGGCCTTGGGTCCTCTTGGGGCCCGACCGACTTGGAGGGAGCTGCTATGCCCACTGAAACGCTGCTGTTTTCCTGGACCACTGGTTCCAGGCCAGGTGCAGCCAGCAAAAACATTACACATATTATCAATAGCAGTGTGCCGAGCACCCCGGCACCCCGCCCTCTCTTGAACCATTCTTCTTCCATCTCCAACAAACCCCTTCTAACACTTTCTATTCTAAGGCCATCCCCTGAAATGTCAACGGGATTTGGAAGTCCTGTCAACATTCTGCCAGAAGGCTCGTATTTATCAATACTAGCAGGGGCCATGCCATGTCTGTGGCATTTGGGCGACTGCGATTAACCTTCTGAATTATAAGGGATTTTTTGGGTAGCTTGCCTAACGGCCCATAGCGGTTGGCAAGGTTTTACACATTTTCTGGCGAGTTTCTTTCCCCACATGGTAAGATATTACACAATTCCTCAATTTGATCCCTACTATGAACTTCGCCAATGGGGTCGTGGTGGTGGATTTAGCTAGAAGGTTGACTTTTGGCTTCAACTGGCCTAATGGGTGCTAAATTACTCTCAAGGGGTAATCGCCGTGGCTGCAGAGGAGGTGATTCAAGAGATTGATAAGGCAAGGGATTACCTTCTATCCCGTCTGCCCTTCGCACCCCTTGTGGGCATTATAACCGGCACAGGCCTGGGCCCCATTACTGAAAAGATAGAAAGGATTGCAACTATCCCATACGGAGAGATACCCCACTTTCCCACCAGCACGAGTATCGGTCACAAGGGACAGTTTCAGGCCGGCACCCTGGGGGGCAAGCCCGTGCTCGCCATGGAGGGGAGGATTCACCTCTTTGAGGGATACTCCCCTCAGCAGGTGGTATTCCCGGTGAGGGTGATGGCCCGCCTGGGCATCAAGTATTTGATGATATCCAGTGCTGCTGGAGGCCTCAACTCCACCTTTGAACCCGGCGATCTGATGCTTGTAAGGGACCAGATAAATCTTACTGGTCGCAGCCCCTTGGTGGGGCCTAACCTGGATGAGATGGGCCCACGCTTTCCAGACATGTCTGAGCCCTACGACACGGACTTGATCAGGAGGGCAAAGGATGCAGCACTCAAACTAGGGATCCATTTGAAGGAAGGTGTTTATGTGGGGATAATGGGCCCGAATCTTGAAACCCCCAGTGAAACAAAGTTCTTGAGGATGATCGGCGGTGATGCGGTGGGCATGTCAACCGTGCTTGAGACCATAGCAGGGGTCCACTGCGGGTTGAAGGTGTGTGCCATTGTGGTGGTTACCAATGTGAACATACCCGAGTGCATGCAGGAGATAGGCATACAGGATGTGATAGATACGGCCGGTGGGGCTGCCCCCATCCTGGCACGCCTTTGGGAAGAGATAATCGCAGGGTTGTCGTAGTGACGAGGCCTTAGGAAGCTTAACTCCTTGTTGTAAATGTTTTAAGGGGTAGAGGGGATGGAACACTTCGATATTGTGATAAAAAATGCCACGATAATAACCATGAATCATGAAAGACAGGTGATCCAAGGAGGCTTCATCTGCACCAAAGGGGACAAGATCCAGGCACTGGGCAAAGGTGATCCTCCTTCGGGTTCACATTCCACCGAGATAGACGCCCGAGGCGGGCTGCTGCTCCCTGGTCTCATTAATTGCCATACCCATGCCTCCATGACCCTTTTCAGGGGATTGGCCGATGACCTTCCCCTGATGGAGTGGCTTGAACAATACATCTTTCCAGTTGAAAGCCAGATGGACGGGGGCTTTGTAAAGGTGGGGGCACTCCTTGCATGCGCAGAAATGATAATGAGCGGGACCACCACATTTTGCGACATGTACCTCTTTGAGGACCAGGTGGCAGAGGCGGCTGCCGAGGCGGGTATGAGGTGTCTGGTGGGTGAGGTCCTCTACGACTTCCCTTCCCCCAACTACGGTCCCCTGGAGAAGGGATTTGATTACACCGAAGAGTTGATAAATAAGTGGCAAGGCCATCCCCTGGTCTCCATTGCCGTGGAGCCCCATTCCCTGTTTACCTGCAGCCCTGACCTTCTCAAGAGGGCAGGTGAGCTTGCAGAGAAATACCAGGTTCCACTCATAATCCACGTGGCAGAGACCCGGGCAGAGATACAGGAGGTGCAGAAGCGATACGGCAAGGGCCCGGTGGCCCTTCTCAAGGACCTGGGACTGTTGAAACCCAATCTCATTGCCGACCACTGCGTGCATCTTTCCCAAAATGAAATGGAGGAACTTGCTTCAGCAAGAGTCAGGGTGGCCCATAATCCTGAGAGCAACATGAAGCTTGCCTCTGGCGTGGCCCCGGTCCCTGAAATGATAAACCTGGGCATCCCGGTTGGGATTGGGACCGACGGGTGTGCATCCAATAATAACCTTGACATGCTCTCGGAAATGGACACTGCGGCCAAGCTGCACAAACTCCACAAGATGGACCCAACCGCCATTGATGCCCTCACCACCCTTGAGATGGGAACCATCAGGGCCGCCCAAGTCCAGGGGATGGACCACCTGGTAGGCTCCTTGGAAGTGGGCAAGAAGGCTGATTTCATCATAGTAGATGTTGACAAGCCTCATCTCATCCCCCTCTATAATCCTTACTCCCAGGTGGTGTATGCTGCCTCGGGCCATGATGTGAGCCACTCGGTCATAGACGGCCGCCTCGTGATGAAGGACCGCCAGTTGCTCACCCTTGAGCTGGATGACTTGATCAGGGCAGCCGGCAAGGAGGCCGAAAAGGTCAGGGCTTGGACAAGGTCTGCAAGGAAAGAATGACCTGTGATCAATCCCCGAAATCCTTTGTGGCCTTGGGAAGCAGGCTAAAGGGTGTCCCCGAGGTAGTTACTCTGGGGGTAAAACCCAACTTCCTGGACTATACCCCTAGAGAGCAAAGGCTCATAAAAGAGGCCGAGGTGATCCTGTTTCCCACCCTAAACTATGCCCAATTCTTCACCACCCTGGGAAAGAGGATATTTCCGAGCCTGGAAACCTACCTTTATGCTGATGAAAAGATAAAGCAGACCACCTTGTTCTACATGCTTGGAATCCCCCATCCAAGGACACGGTTCTATTTTCCATTGCACCATTGCGAGATTCTGAAAGATTTTTCATTTCCCTTTGTGGCAAAACTGGCGCGAGGCTCTGCTCGAGGTCGGGGCGTGTTTTTGATAAAGGACCAGCGGGACCTTGAAATCTACCTAACTCGCACCAAGGTGGCCTACATCCAGGAGTATCTACCCCACGAAAGGGATCTCAGGGTGGTTCTCATCGGCTATGATCCTGTGATAGCCTACTGGAGGATAAGGGCAGAGGAGGAATTTCGCACCAACATCTCTTGCGGTGGGACCATTTCCTTTGATGCCATTGACCGATCCGGGGTGGAACTGGCCTGCAGGGTGGCCTGGGCCTGTAAATTCAACGATGTGGGCCTTGATCTCATCCACAGCGGCGGCAGGTGGTATGTGATTGAGGCCAACATGAAATACGGCCGCCAGGGGTTGAAACTCAAGGGGATGAAACTGAAAGAAATCTTTCGCCAAAAGCTTCTCACAGGGGAGCTCTTCAAGCAATGTTAGGTAAAAAGACAAAGGCAGCACTTGTGTGCCTCGGCGTCTTCATCTTGGTGCCGCTGTTATATCTTGCCTATGTTTGGATGAGTGTCAGCACTGATGCAAAGGCGCGCATAGAAAAGGGAGTAATCCGTGAGGTCATCTTTTCTGAAACCCCTGTCTATTATGACGACGGCGTTACCCCCATAGGGGTTTTCTTTGAAAAGACCCACCGTAAGTATGTCTCCTACCATGAGGTCCCCAAGATATTTATCAAGGCCCTGGTGGCAGCAGAAGATAAGAATTTCTTCAGCCATCCTGGCTTTGACATAAAGGCCATGGCTCGCGCCATGCTGGCCAATATCCGCGCTGGCAGGGTGGTCCAAGGCGGGAGCACCATAACCCAGCAGACGGCCAAGAACATCTTCAAGCGCCAAAAGCGCTCCTACGGGGCAAAGCTGAGGGAACTGATCCAGGCCATACTCCTTGAGATGCGTTATACAAAGGAAGAGATCCTGGAGATGTACATAAACCAGTTCTTTGTGACCGGCATAGGGAAGGGCCTTGGAATAGCAGCAGAGTATTTTTTTGACAAAGAGGTCAAGGACCTGGACCTAGTGGAATCTGCCTTTATTGCGGGCTCCATCCAGGCCCCCAACCGCTACAATCCTTTTATCAAAAGGACCCAGGTGGAAAAGGAGCGGGCGCGACGCCTTGCAAAGGCCAGAAAAGACTATGTGCTAAAAAACATGTACAAGCTAAATTTCATAACCAAAGGGCAATACGAGGAGGCCAGGGCAAGGGAGGTCCCTTTCAAAAAGGGCAGGATCACCTACCGGCTTAATGTGGTCCTTGACTATATAAGGGAACAACTGGAGACGGACCATTTCAAGAACATCCTCGAAGAACAAGGCATCAGCAATATAGCAACCAGTGGCATGAAGGTCTATACATCGGTAAACCAGGATCTCCAGGAACGGGTGACCGAGGCCCTCAGGAGACAGCTCAGTTACCTGGATGTCATGTTGAACGGGTATCCTTGGAACCATTCCCTGGCAGAAGTTGAAGAATCGGTCAAACTCCCAGGCCCAGAATCTGTGGATGAGGGTCTTCCCTTTCTGGTAAAGGTTGCCCAGGTTAGCACATCTCCTGGGCGTATGCACATGGTGGTATCCTGGGATACAGGCGGGGGAGTAATTGATGTAAAGGGGCTCTCAAGGATGGTGGAGGCCTGGGTGAAGTGGAAAAAAGGTCCATGGGCCACACCCAACAGCCGTGTCATGGCCTCTTTTCTCAGGCATTTCAAGCCAGGAGATCTTGTCATAGTTCGATATGTCAAGGACGGCTCAGGTCACGGCAAGCAATTGGTGCTAACTACATCCCCACAACTTGAAGGTGCCGTGATAGTCCTCAAAAATGGGATGATCAAGGCCATGGTAGGCGGCTATCGTAACAGGTTCTTCAACAGGGCCACTGACGCCAAGCGTCAGCTTGGCTCCATATTCAAGCCCTTTGTCTATACCGCAGCAATCCAACTGGGATGGAACCCACTGGATTCATTGCCGAACTACAAGGAGCTCTACAGGTTCCAGACCACTTCCTATGTGCCCAGGCCTGACCATCCGCCCAAGAGTTCAAGGGTATCCATGGCATGGGCAGGGGTGAAGTCCGAGAATCTGGCCACGGTCTGGCTGGTCTATCACCTCACAGATCACCTAACCCTCAGGCAATTTAGGGAGGTTGCCAAGATAGTGGGACTTGCCCCTAGGTCCGTGGAGTCGTACCAGGATTATGCCGCCAGAATAAGGGATCAACACGGCATACTTGTAAACAGGCGCGCCTTGATGGAGGCTGCCTTTGAAATGGCAAAGAGGCAAATAGAATCAGACTTGATCTTTGAGGGCCAGGAAGAGGCCCTGGCTTATCTAGGGCCATTGCGCTACGATTCCTCAGGTCACGGCCTCAGCAGAGATGATCTTGAGGACTGGGATATCCTGAGGTATGACTTCCAGAGGCTCTTAAAGCTTCACGCCAATATGAAGACAGCCCTTGAACAAATAAAGGATTCTTTACCTGCGGCTACTTACAACTGGGAGCCACACGAAGAACTCCTACCGGCTCCACCATCTTTTAGGAACTTCTACGTACACCGAACAGGCCCTGAGCAGGTCAGGATCCTCTATCTGGAAGGGGGGATTTCATCTGAGATCTCATTCTTGGAGTCACTGAGCCAGAGGCCTGAGCTTTGGCACAGATTGCTTGAGGCAGAAGGTGATATATGGATAGACGCCCTGCTCCCTGCCAGCACCATTGAGCAGCTCAAAGAACAGACAGATAAGAATTATAAGGGCCTTGCCTCCATGAGGCCCTATGACATGGAGGTCCTAAGGCATGTCAGGGATTTTAAAGTCCTTGTCAATCTATCATACCTTGTGTACCTTTCAAGAGGCTTGGGGATTGGCACGAGGCTTGAGCCGGTGCTCTCATTTCCCCTTGGGCCCAATGCCATAAGCATCATGGAGGCAGCCCTTGCATATCAGACCATTATGACCGGAAAGAGATTCCGGCTCAATGACTCGGTGGGAATAGGAAGTGTGCCCATAATCACCAGGCTGGAAGACAGGGATGGGGTAGTGCTCTGGGAATACAAGCCACAGCCCCAACAGGTGCTTTCCAGGACCACTTCTGCCTTGGTATGCGATATCCTGAGAAATGTAATGGCCCATGGCACTGGCCGAGGCGCAAGAGAAAGGGTGATGGTCAAGGTGACTCACGAAGACACGGTCCTCAGCATCCCCATACCACTCTTCGGCAAGACCGGCACGGCCAATCGATTCACAAATTCCAGCTTTATAGGCCTTGTCCCTTCCCCTGATGAGGACAGTGGCCAACTAAACCTTGAAAAGGGCTATGTGATTGGAACTTATGTGGGCTATGATGATAACCGCCCCATGAAGTCAGAACATGTTGCCATCTATGGCGCCTCAGGGGCACTTCCAATCTGGATCCAGGCTGCAAACGGGATCGTGAACAGCCCGGAATTCAAGGAGACACTGGATGTTGCAGAACTGGCCTTTGGATCCTCCCTGGACCTCCCCCGCCCCTTTGGGTCCCTTTCCAGGGTAAAAGTGGATCCCATATCAGGCCTTCCGCTGGAGGGTGAGGTCCGAGAGGAGGAGGGACCGGAGGTCTTGAGCAATGTGGAAAGAGCTTCCAACTCTTTAGCACTTAAGAGGGTCTTTGAACCCTTAAAAGAGGTGAAAAAATGAAAAAATCAATGCTCGTCTCCCTGATGTTTTTGCTTGCCGTTGCCTCGTGCGTGCCTCTCCAAAGAGAAAGGCCTAGGGTGGCCATGATTCCGAGAGGGGCTGCTCCGCTAGCAGAACACCAAAGAGAGCGGTTGGAAAACAGGGTGAAGGCACTGAGGGCCTTACTGGAAGATGGGGCCCTTGATCCTGATCAGTCCAGGCTGGCTGCCAATCTCATCAGGCTCTATGAAGAGATCGCCGAAAGGGTGGAGCCTTACAGGCCCCTTGAAAGGGATCTCCTGGCAGCGCTCTTGGAGTTGGAGGCCCGCTATTTTGAGCTGGCCACCAAAGAGGCCCTGGAGGCCAAAGAAGTGGTGAGCGAATTCCTGGAGGCCAGGGCCGAGATCTTAGAATTGTTTGTTTCGAAAAATTACGCAGGAGTGGTGGACCGCTGCGTCTCCTTGAAGAACCGTTACGGCGCCAAGGCCCTCGACCCGGAGCTTGAGGCCGTGCTTTCCATGGCATTAGCCCGCCAGGGATTGTATAAAGAGGCCATTGAGATCGCAGAAAGGGTTATGGCCAGCAAACAAGACCTCCCAAATCTCACAACACTCCTCGCTGAAATACCCCTGTGGTATCTGGAATTGCAAGACAATGAAAAGGCCTTTGCTGCCTTTGAGCGATTCAGTAAGGTGGCTCACGAGTCCAGCAACCTTGCAAACAGGATCGGTGCCCGCGTCATGGCTGCTAGCCCGCAGGGGGTAATAATCTCTAAATATCCCCAACACCCTACTGAACAAAGTATGCTGAAACCAGATGAAAGAGTTGGAACTGAGACCCTGGAAGGCCTGATTCAGGAGGCATACAGGCTTTCAGATATGAAGAAATTTGAAGAGGCTAGGGAATTACTTTTGACCCAGCGAAACAAGTTTACAAACCCTTCGGAGCTTGAGGCCATTGATCAGGCCCTGAGGATCATCGACCAGCGCGAGGAGCAGTACCTGGAGGCAAGGATAGCAGCCCTTTCGAGAGACAGGTTTACCTTGGAAAACGCCAGGCGCCTGGCCGAGGAGGAGCGCTACGACGAGGCAATTGCTGCCCTTGACCAGTTGCTTGCCCTTTCTCCTGGCAACAAAGAGGCAAAGGCCCTGAGAGACAGCCTGGTGGAAACCCACATAAACAAAGAAAGGAACAAGGCCGCCAGACTGTTTTTGGCTGCCAAGAATGTATCCGACCCCTTGAAAAAAGAAAGGTATTTGCGCTCCTGCCTCGAAATACTTAAAGGATTGGTTGATAAATATCCATCATCTCCCTTAATTCCTAGGATAAATTCACATATTGCAAAAGTTTCAAGAGAGCTTGAAAGATTGTAATTCCCTCTATAGTCGAGCAGTGGGTGAAATGATATGGAGCCTCTGAGAGGGATAGAAGTGGTGGGGCTCGGCCAGGCCTGTGTGGACTATCTTGGAATGGTTCCCGTGTTTCCACATGAAGACGGCAAGGTGGAGCTCGCCGAGATCCACACCTTCTGCGGAGGACCTGCCTCCACTGCCATGGTGACCCTTGCAACGCTTGGGATAAGGACCTCGTTTCTGGGTTCCATCTCTGATGATCACTTTGGAAAGAAGATCCTGGAAAATCTAAGGCAAAAGGGAGTGGACACCACCTGTCTCAAGGTTAGGCCAGGCTATTCGTCCCAGTTTGCCTTCATAGCCATATCAGGTGGGGGGCGAAGGACCATATTCTGGCACAGGGGGAGTGTGCCACCACTATCAGCCCAAGATGTAGATCTGAGGCTTTTCCCTGATTCAAGGGTCCTTCACATGGACGGCCTGATGATTCAAGCCTGCCTTGAGGCGGCCCGCCAGGCCAAGTCAATGGGTATCAAGGTGGTCATGGATGCCGGCACCTGGCGTGAGGGCAGCAGAGAGTTGTGTTCCACAGTGGATATCCTGATCGCCTCTGAGACCTTTGCCGCCCCGCTTGTGGGGGAAGATGCCCCGGTGCAAAAGGCCCTGGAGGCGCTAAAGTCCCTTGGGCCAGAAGTGGTGGTAATCACCCTGGGCTCTAGGGGAAGCGTAGGGCTTGGGCCAGAGGGCCTGGTAATGCAGGCAGCTTACCGGGTGGATGCCGTGGACACCACAGGGGCAGGCGATGTGTATCACGGAGCCTATATCTATCCAATGCTCCAAGGAAAATCCATGGAATATTGCATGCGCTTTGCCTCTGCTGCGGCAGCCCTCAACTGCACGGCCATAGGCGCCCAAGGGGGGATACCCCGGTTAAGGCAGGTGGAGGAGCTTATGAACTCAGGGGGGCTGCTCCCTCAAGCAATCTAGCCCTCATCTCCTTATAGGCCATCTCCATGAGGGGCTCCAGGTTTACGATGTCTGCTGTGTTGTAACGAATCAGTTCCCTCAGGGCCTCCCTGTCACCCCACTCGTGGGCCTTCCAGAGCAAGACCGCGTCAAAGCCATTCATCCCCTGGATGGCCTCTTCCCGCTGGATACCCAATTCTTGTTCAATTCGCTTCAGCCCTCCTTTGAAGCCGAGCCTGTTCAGGAGGTATCTTAGGTCTATGTGACCAGGAGGGAGATGGATGTGGGGGAACCACCTCCTTATAAACGGGAGATCAAAGGTGGAGCCATTGAAGGTCACCACCAGATCGTATGATGAAATGGCAAGTTCAAATTGCTCAAGGTTTTTTCCGTTCACAAAGGTGCAGACCCTCTTTCCATCATACAACCCTATGACCGTAATCTCGTCAACACCCTGGAATCCACCGCTGGTTTCAATGTCCAAGTACACCACCTTGTCCTTGAAGTCCTTGAATAGACGCCACATGTGGTCAGATGAAAGGCGGTCCTGGAAGAAGCGAATCTCCCTCTTGTGCCGTATGGATCTTTCCAGCTCGTAGCGGATCATACGATCCTTGGAAGGACTCAGTATGGTCCTCTTGGCCTCAATAAAATCATACCAGGTGTATATACCCTCTTCCCAAATCCTCTTTTCTGTCTTGGGGCCAATGCCCGGGATGTGAATAAAGGTGTTTTCCAACAAAGATAGTTACTCCTCTCCCCAGCGCGAATTAATCTTCATCGTATCAGTGAGGGCCACACCCATGCAAGGAGGATTTCAGGAATCAAGAAGGGCCTTTACCCTCTCGAGACAGCCTTGGACTTCATAGGGACGCAACTCCAGGGTGATGGTCCTGTTGTAACCGGTGTCCATCAGGCCTTTGAGCAGAGTGGAAAAATCAATTATCCCCTTGCCAATGGGCAGGTGGAGATCGTCCCGGGGGGAGGAGCCACCCAGGTTGTCGTGGATATGGACATGCCGGATCTTGTGAGGAATCTCCTTGAAAAACAAGGGGGCCACATTGGAGGAATGAAGGAGTTGGGCATGGCCCAGGTCAAGGGTAATGCCTATCTGGGGGACCCTCTCAAATAGGGGAAGAAAATCCTCCGGCACTTCACTTAGGTTTTCAAGGCATACCTCCACTCCAATATCATCTGCCGCCTCTACCACCTCTGCCAACAGATCCATCTTGAAAAGCAGCACTTCAGGACGCACAAAGCGAGGATCCATCCAGAGGTGAATGGTCAGGAGTTCCATCTCCAGGCCAGGCATAATCTTTAGGAGCTTCAAGACCTTGGGATAATAGTCTTCACGAAGTCCCTGGCTGTAATTGGGGTCCCCTTCCCTGGGGCCATGGCATAGATATGAGATACCCAAGGCTCGCTTCAATTCCATGAACTTGGAGACGTGTATGCCAAATCCATCAGGATCCACAATGGGGATCTCGGCAAACGAAAGCCCCATGTCATGGATTTTTACCACATCTTCAGGGCTCCTTGCAGTGGCCCCCAGTTGAATCCCTCTCGAAGCCTTGAAACTCATCACCTTCCACATATAAGAAAACGAGTGAGATTCAGCTTCACCGATAAAGGGCGGTCGAGTAAAGTGATGCGCAACCGGCTCAAATGATGAGGTTATGTACAGAACATCCCTATCTAAAATTAATTTTTGTGCAATAGGCAAGGGGAACGGGAGGTTCCCGGAGCGGCCTTTTTTGGCCCCGTAGCCAGGATGGTGAAGGGGCCAGAAATGGCAGTGAGCGGAGCCACGGACGGCGCAGTGAGCGTAGCGAAGGGAATGTCCTGTTTCCCTGCCAAACTAGTTTCAAATCAGGCTATGCGGCATGCAAGATGCTCGTTCAATACTTGAACTTGCCGTTTTCGTAAATTAGCACTCTCTTGCCCCCTTTGAGGATGGCTGTAATCGTCTTCTTCTCTGTGTTCACAAGGTCCCAGTGGAGGGCAGAATCATTGAATCCCAGCCGCTCTTTTTTCTTTTGCGTTAGCCTGGAAGGGTCACCCGCATAAGTGTCACTGTATGAGGCCCCTAGGGCCAGGTGGCAATTGCCGTACCTGCCCCCGTAATTCTCATCGTAAAGGGTATTTGCCATGAACTTGTTGATCCTGGAAAAACGCTTGTCAGTGAGGGAGAACTCCCCTACCCTGCTTGCACCTTTGTCCATCCTGATCTGCTTGATTAGAAATTCCTGCCCCTTGTCTGCGTAGGCCCTGGTCACCCGGCCGTCCTTGAAAAGCAGCTTGACGCCTTCCACGTAGTTCCCCGTCCTGTAAGAAGGTTGATTTGCGTAATACACCCCTTGAGTGCCCCGCCAGTCAGGTGAGATGAAAAGCTCAAAGCTGGGGATGTTGTGGCCTGAGATACCCACCCACTTTCTCTGCTGACCAGGGGTGATTTTGAGGTCCACATTGTCTGACTCCACATGGAGGTCTTGAATGGGCAGGGCATTCAGCCACTTCTTGATGGCTGTGGCCTCCTTGTAAATGGAGTTCCATTGGTCCACAGGCTCTCTCTTGTCCAGATAGCATGCCTTGATTACCTGGACTGAATACTCCTCTAAGGAAAGTGAGGCCTCTTTGGCAAGGGCCTCTGTGGGATACATGCAGAGGGTCCAGCCGAACAACCCCTTTTCCTCCCTTTTGTTGAGTATGTCCCTTAGATACTTTTTTGCCACGGCCACTTTGCCTATCCTTTTGGGGTCCACATCTTTTAGATGCCTCAGACTTGCCGGTGCATAGAGGTAGATCCCTCCGTTGAGGGCCTGGTAGAGTTCCTTTTCTCCAGGGACCTTGAAGGTCAACTGACTTGTGTTTGAGAGTTTGTAAAAGTTATGCTCCATGGTGGGGTTCATCAGGGCCCTGGTGACCACATTCATCCCCAGCCCCAGCAGCTTTTCCTGAACCACTTCAGCAAGGGGCAATGCAGGAAGGTCGAACCTCAAAAGCACGATATCGCCCTTTTTAAACCTCCCTTTTCTGGCGGTAGTGAGCCCCCACCAGAGCACATCTGCATATTTTTCAAGTTTTTTCCTGGTAAATTTCACTCCGCTCTCCTCCTGATTATCGTATTCATTTTCATTACTGCCTATAGCACAAGGCCATCCACAAATACAACAGCAAGATCGGTTTTCATGGGCAAGGGGCCACGGTGTTCGGAGGAAGGGAAACGAATTTAATCAGATTGGAGCTGGTTAGAGGTCATGAAAATAGCTCTGGGTGAAAAGCTTCTTGGGGAGTTGTGAGCGAAGCTCGTGGCCGTCCCAAAAGCCCAGGCCAAGGACAAAATCACGCTCCAGGCAAAGGATCACATATCCTTTCTCCATGTCCAAGGCCTTGCTTAAAGCTTGCCCTTTGAGCAGAAGGGAAAGTTCCTCTGTGGAGATTTCCACCCTTGCTCTCTTTGCCTCTTTTCCGAAAAGCTGGATGAAACGGGTAGAGGGTTTTATGAACCTTCCAACCTGACTGAAGGCCCGGAGCCCAGTTAGACTCACCTTCAGGGTGGCGGCATCCGAGATGTTTCTGCTTTTCTTTAGAAGCCACCAGGCCTTTTCCTGCTTGAGCAAAAGGTAGTCATTGAAGAGGTGCTCGGGTATGCCGAAGCGATCTTCCATGTAGGTCAGCACGAGACGCCTGTCATCCTGGCTTGCCAATCTTGGCCATGAAGAATCCCACTGAATCGATGTGATGTGGGTAGAATCTTGCAGTATTCCGGGCTCTTTTGTCATATTGCTTGCCTCTCCACTCTGTAATTCCAGGCTGCATGGGGACATCCAACTCAATGGGGAGCAGTCGAGCCTCCCTCTCGCGGAGGAGATGAGAGACCACTGCCTCATTCTCTTCGGGGTTATAGGTGCAGGTGGAATAAAGAAGCACACCTCCAGGACGGAGGAGATCAAATCCGCGCAACAATATCTTCTTCTGGAGATCAGGGAGCCTCTCTTTCTCAGGGGTCTCTTTATACCTATGGCCTGGTTTTGTCTTGCGAAAGGTCCCCTCCCCTGAGCAGGGAACATCGGCCAAGACCAGGTCAAACTTGTGCTTCAACGGAAACTGCTGGGCCTGATATCCGGTTATAATGCTATTGGTTACCCCCAGTCTTGCGAGATTGTACCCCAGAGACACATGCCTCTTGGGATACAGTTCGTTTGCCACTATCAGGCCGCTGTTTCCCATGAACTGGGCCATGTGGGAGGTCTTCCCCCCAGGTGCTGCACAGAGGTCAAGCACGTATTGGCCCGGCCCAGGATTCAGGACCATGGAGGCGAGGGATGAGGTGAGGGCCTGGACATGAATGTAGCCCAGGTGAAACTCCAGCAACTTCCCTGGTTTTTCGAGCCCGGGGGCCAGAAAGAGGCAGGATTCATTGGCAAGGGATGGGATCAGTTGGATCCCCTTTGCCTGAAGGGAGTCCACCACTTGGGCAGTGTCACACTTGAGCGTATTGACCCGAAGGTGGGTGGGGATGGGGTGGTGGAGGATCTCCTGGAAGGCGTCAAAGTCCGGAATAAAGGATGAATAGGACTCAAAGAAACGGTCCATTACTTGCCAATGATGTGTTTTGCTATCACCCGACGCTGGATCTCTGATGTCCCCTCGTAGATGGTCAACACCCTGGCATCCCGGTAATATCTTTCAACGGGAAATTCCTTTGTGTAGCCGTATCCTCCGTGGATCTGGAGTGCCTTATATGCAACGCGGTTGGCCATCTCAGAGGCAAAGACCTTGGCCATGGAGGCTGCGGCGGTATAGTTCTCGCCACGGTCCTTCATGGCAGCGGCATTGAAGGTGAGGAGTCTCGCAGCCTCTATCTCAGTGGCCATGTCTGCGATCATCCACCTCAGGCCTTGAAATTGTGAGATGGGCTTGTTGAATTGGACCCGTTCCCTGGCGTAAGAGACCGCAGCGTCAAGGCATGCCTGGGCGAGCCCCACAGACTGGGATGCGATCCCTATCCTGCCCCCGTCAAGGGAAGCCATGGCAATCATGAACCCGTCTCCTTCATTGCCCAGGAGGTTTTCTGCAGGCACGCGGCAGTCTTCGAATATCAGCTCAGTGGTATCAGAGGAGCGAAGCCCCATCTTTTCCTCCTCTTTCCCGACTGAAAATCCGGGGGTTCCCTTTTCCACAACAAATGCACTGATACCCCGGTGGCGCTTGTCGCGGTCCGTGTAAGCCGTAACCACCGTTACATCGGCGTTCTTCCCGCTGGTGATAAACATCTTGGTGCCGTTAAGGATATAGTAATCCCCGTCCCTTACAGCCGTGCTACGCTGGCTGGTGGGATCCGAGCCTGCCCAGGGTTCTGTGAGGGCAAAGCAGCCCAGCTTCTCTCCTGCAGCCAGGGGCTTGAGGTATGTTTCCTTCAGATAATCGGACCCGAAGAGGTAAATGGGGCCACATGCCACGGAGTTGTGTACTGACATGATTACGGCCGTGGAGGCATCAGCATAGGCAATTTCCTGAAGCGCCACAGAATAGCTCACAGTATCAACACCGGCCCCGTTGTATTCAGGGGGCACATTCATGCCCATGAGGCCCAACTCGCCCATCTTTTTTATGATCTCGGTAGGAAACTCGCCGGTTCTGTCCCTTTCGGCGGCCGTGGGCATGATTTCCTCTCTTGCAAAGTCACGCACCATGGCACGAATCATTCTCTGCTCTTCGGTCAGATGATAAGCCATTCCGTTATAACCTCTCGATCCACTCAGGAATCTGTTTCAAGGCTGGAGTCCGCCCAAGACTCACGGGGTGTAAAGCACCACAAGGAGCTCTGCCTTTTCGTCACTGAGGTTTCTCAACTTATGGATTATGGAGGAATTAAAGTGAATGCATTGCCCTGAGTCCAAGACATTGCGGTTTTCTCCCACCATAACCTCCACCTTGCCCTTCAGCACATAGATAAATTCCTCGCCCGGGTGCTGATAGCTTACTCCCTTGTGATGCGACTTGGGGTCAATAAACACCTTGAAGGCCTTCAAGTGCTTGTGTCTCGCCTCAGGGGTAAGGGTCTCGTAGGTGTAAGCCTCGGTTCTCTTCTGGTAGTCGTCGTCCACCTTCTTCCCAACCCGCGCCCTTTCCTCCCTCAGGAGGAGGCTGGAATCTATCTCCAGGGCCTTGGACAACTGAAGGATCACGGCCACAGGTGGGATGATTTCCCCCTTTTCAATGCTGGAGATATACTTGGGTGTGAGCCCTGTCTCGTTTGCAAGGTGTTTGAGGGTGAGTTTCTTCTCACGCCTCAATTTCAAGAGCCTCTTTCCTATGGGTTGTGATTTTTTCCTTGGCGCCATAATCTCCCTCCGAAAGGCATGGGGCAAGGCCCCAACGAGCAATGGAAAGTACCCGCCAACGGCTCAATAAGTTTTCATATAACCTCTATTCTTGTAGAGGCAGTACATCCGGTATATGAACCCGGCCAGCAGTGCTGCACTGATCAGGATCATGAAGCTTGCTGCAAAGAAAGTAAGGATAAACCATTCAGGGTTTTGAAGGCTATAGGAAGACCAAAGGAGCGAGACACCAAAGAGAAGAAAAAAACAGCAAGCAAGCGAAAGCATTATCTGCTTGAGCCATTCCAATACGATGGAGCGAAAGATTGCGAGCATCTCTCCTAGGCCTTTTTGAACTTATTGAGTTTGGGGAGCACCAGTGTGTCGCAAGCGCTGTAAGGGTCCAGCCTCCCTTCCACTATGGCGTCCACTGCCCTTTCAAACTCCCCGGTCTCTGTGAGTTCTGAGAGAACCTCCTGGATTAGCCTGTTCTTCACCATGTCCACAAGTTCCTCGTGCACCTTGTTGCGTTGCTTGCGGCTCAGCAAGGTGCCCGAGCTCTCCATCAAGTACTTCTTGTGATCCTCAATGGCATCCAGAAGCTCCTTCACGCCCTTATCAAATATGGCCTCGGTCTTGAGAATGGGAGGTCTCCACTTGCCTTCGTCCTCATACTTCTTCTGGTCCATGTCCAGCATCAGCCTCAGGTCTGATAGGGTCTTGTCAGCCCCCTCCCTTTCAGCCTTGTTGATCACGAATATGTCCCCTGCCTCCAAGATACCGGCCTTTATGGCCTGAATGTCGTCGCCCATCCCTGGGATTACCACTATTACAGTGGTGTGGGCACTCTTTACCACATCCACCTCATCTTGGCCCACCCCTACGGTTTCCACCAGGATGTAGTCCTTGCCCATGGCATCCAACACATCTATGGCGCTTCGCGTGGATTGGGTGAGTCCCCCAAAATGGCCCCGGGTGGCCATGGAGCGGATGAATACGCCAGGGTCCATGCTGTGGCGCTGCATGCGCACCCTGTCTCCCAAGATGGCGCCACCACTGAAGGGGCTGGTAGGGTCCACAGCGAGCACCCCGACGGTCTTCCCCTGTTTCCGCAAGTGGGCCACCATCTGGTCCACCAGCGTGCTCTTGCCTACTCCCGGGGCCCCGGTAATGCCCACCACATAGGCCTTACCAGTGTAAGGGTAAAGCGCCTTCAGTACCTCCCGCACCTCGGGGATGCCATCGTCTATGTCCCTTATGAGCCTTGCTACTGCCCTCACATCCCCGGCTACAACTTTTTCAACAATATCATGCATGAATTCTAGGTTCCTCTAGGCTTAACATTCTCTTCCACCCATCTAACGATCTCATCCAATGGGGTTCCAGGTCCAAATATCTCCTTTATACCCAGTGCCTTGAGCTTTGGGATGTCGTCATCAGGGATGATGCCGCCGCCGCAGACCACAATGTCATCTGCCCCCCTTTCCTTGAGGAGCTCAAGCACCCTGGCAAATAGATAGTTGTGGGCGCCGGCCAGGCTTGAGAGCCCTATCATGTCCACATCCTCTTGAATGGCGGCTTCCACTATCTCCTCGGGGGTCTGGTGAAGGCCCGTATAGACCACCTCATAGCCTGCATCCCGGAACGCCCTGGCAATCACCCTGGCGCCCCTGTCGTGTCCATCCAATCCAGGCTTTGCGACCATTATCCGTAGCTTTCTCTTTTTCTCCATAAGCTCCTCTTCAGCCCAAATTGTAACCTTCACAGATTCATCAATAGATCCCAGGATCCCTGTACTCACCAAAGACCTTTCTGAAGACGTCGCAGACTTCCTGCAAAGTGGCATATGCCTTGACAGCATCAATAATGGGTTGCATCACATTCAGGTTGTTGACGCAGGCCTCTTCCACCTTTTCAAGACATTCCCTGACCTTGGCCTGGTCGCGCTCAGCCTTAATCCGGTTGGTCTTCTCTATCTGGAGGCGCTCCACCTCCTCGTCTATTTCCAGCACCTCTACAGGAATATCTTCTTCCATGACATACTTGTTCACTCCCACCACTATCCTTTCATTTTGGTCTATCTGCCTTTGGTAGTGGTAGGCGGAGTCGGCAATCTCCTGTTGGGGATAGTTCTTTTCAATGGCGGCCAACATGCCTCCCATGTCATCTATCTTTTGGATTATATCAAAGGCCTCCTCCTCCATCTGGTTGGTGAGGGCCTCCACAAAGTAGGAACCTCCCAGGGGATCAATGGTATTGGCCACACCTGATTCTTCGGCGATTATCTGCTGGGTCCTAAGAGCAATGGTGGCAGCCTCTTCCGTGGGGATGGCGAGCACCTCGTCCAAAGAGTTGGTGTGAAGCGACTGGGTGCCTCCCAATACTGCGGCCAGGGCCTCCAAGGCGGTGCGCACCACATTGTTGTATGGCTGCTGGGCGGTGAGAGAGCAGCCGGCAGTCTGGGTATGGAACCTGAGCCACCATGACCTGGGATTCTTGGCCTTGAAGCGTTCCTTCATGATCTTGGCCCACATTCGGCGGGCGGCCCGGAACTTGGCAATTTCTTCAAAAAAATCCATGTGGCTGTTGAAGAAGAAGGAAAAGCGCGGGGCAAATTGGTCCACATCCAGGCCCCTATCAATTGCCGCCTGCACGTATGCAATGCCATCTGCAATGGTAAAGGCCAGCTCTTGAACCGCTGTGGAGCCTGCCTCCCTTATGTGGTAGCCGCTGATACTGATGGTGTTCCAGCGGGGCACCTCTTTGGTGCCGAACTCCACGGTGTCGGTTATGAGCCGAAGCGAAGGCTCAGGAGGGCACATGAATGTCTTCTGGGCAATGAACTCTTTGAGCATGTCGTTCTGGATGGTGCCGCCTATGACTCTACGGTCAATGCCCCGGTTTTCGGCCATTGCTATGTACATACCCCAGATTACAGGAGCGGGCGGATTGATGGTCATAGAAGTGGTTATCTGATCAATGGGTAACCCCTCAAACAGGTCTTCCATGTCCACCAAGGTGTCAATGGCCACCCCGCACTTGCCGCACTCCCCCCTTGCCCTGGGGGAATCGGTGTCGTAGCCCATGAGAGTGGGCATGTCAAAGGCCGTGGATAGCCCTGTTTGCCCGGCATTTACCAGTAGGTGAAACCTTCGGTTGGTGTCTTCGGCAGTGCCGAGGCCGGCAAACATGCGCATAGTCCAAAGCCTTCCCCGGTACATGGACGGCTGGATCCCCCGGGTGAACGGATATTGGCCTGGAAAGGCCAGGTCCCTCATGAAGTCGTGGTCTTTTATGTCTTCAGGGGTATAGATGCGCTTTATCTCTCTGTCAGAGACCGTAGAGAATCGCTTCAACCTTTCAGGCCTTTTAGCAAAGACCTTTTCAAGTTCCTGTTGCCATTTTTCCTGGGCTTCCTTGATATCTTTGAAGATCTTTGGGTTAAATGTAGAGGCCATGGGACACCTCCATGGGTAATGGGTGGTTTCTTGGGCCAGCCCCCCAGGGTCAAGCTGGTGAGGCCGGCACTTCAGCCTCCAGGGTTACGGTAACTCCCCCTTGAATTCGGGCTTCCTCTTCTCGAGGAATGCGCTGAGCCCCTCCTTGCCGTCAGGGCTGGTCATGCAAATGGCAAAGTTATCTGCCTCCAAGTAGCAGCCCGAGCGGAGATCCACATCCAGTCCCCTGTCGATACACCGCTTCACTGCCTTCATGGAGACCCTTCCCTTGGTGGCAAGGAGATCGGCGGTCTTCATGGTTTCCTCCCATAACTGCTCATGGGGGAAGACCTTGTTCACGAGACCGATTTCCTTGGCCTCCTGGGCAGAGATGATCACCCCTGTCATGCAGAGTTCTTTTGCCATTGCCTTGCCCACAAGGCGTGCCAGACGCTGGGTCCCTCCAAAGCCAGGGATGATCCCCAGGTTGATCTCGGGCTGGCCGAACTTGGCCTTATCAGAGGCATAGATGAAGTCGCAGGCCATGGCGATTTCGGTGCCCCCGCCCAGGGCAAAGCCATTGACGCACGCTATTACAGGAATGGCCAATGCCTCCAACCTGAAGAGCATGTCTTGGCCGTCACGGGAAAACTTCCTGGCCTCAAGGGGTGAAAGATTCACCATTACCGAAATGTCTGCGCCGGCCACAAAGGCCTTTTCCCCTTCACCGGTAAGGACCAAGACCTTGATGGCCTTGTCGGCCTCGATTTCGTCCAGGGCCTGACCCACCTCCTTTAATACGTCAGGATTAATGGCATTCAAGGCCTTGGGGCGATTGAACTTGATGATGGCAATGGGTCCCTTTTTCTCGAAGATTATGTTTTCGTAAGCCATAGTCCACTCCTTTTATCTCTTGATGTGTTTGCCTGATGTGTTTGCCTCCAGACTCAATTTAGTTTAATCCCCTCATCCCTAACGAAAAGGGGCTGATTGGCTATTTCTTATACCCGTTCCAGGGCAATGGCCATGCCCATACCACCCCCTACGCAGAGGGACGCAAGGCCCAGTTGGTGCCCCTTCCTCTCCATTTCTTTTGCCAGGGTAAGGATTATGCGGGCCCCTGTGCACCCGATGGGATGACCAATGGAGATACCACTGCCAAGCACATTTACCTTTTCCACATCTAGGCCCAACTCCCTCATGCAGGCTATGGCCTGGGCTGCAAAGGCCTCGTTTAATTCTACCACACCAAAGTCATCAATGGTTAGGCCTTCCTTTTTGAGCAGCTTTCTTACGGCGGGCACAGGGCCCAGCCCCATGAACGCAGGGTCAAGGCCGGCAGAGGTATACGCCCTAACCTTTGCCAATGGGGTGAGGCCCAACTCCAGGGCCTTCTCAGCAGTCATGAGCAGCAGGGCTGCTGCTGCGTCATTGATACCAGAGGCATTTCCAGCGGTAATGGTCCCGTCCTTTTTGAATGCAGGCCTGAGCCTTGCCATCTTTTCCACACTGGTATCCATGGGCCTCTCATCGGTGTCAAACACGATGGGATCCCCCTTTCGCTGCGGGATCACTACCGGGACGATTTCTTCCTTGAATATGCCTTCTGCAATCGCCTTCCTGGCCCTCTGGTGACTCAGGGCGCCCAGCTCGTCCTGCTCCTCCCTGGAGATCCCGTATTTTTCAGCGATATTTTCAGCAGTTATGCCCATGTGGTAGCCGTAGAAGATCTCAAAGAGACCGTCCATGATCATGAGATCCACCAGATCCGTGTTGTTCATCCTCGCACCCCAGCGGGCCGCAGGCAGGGCATAGGGAATCATGCTCATGTTCTCCATTCCTCCTGCCAGCACCACCTCTGCCTCTCCCGCCCTGATGGCCTGGGTGGCAAGGGCCACGGCCTTCATACCAGAGGCACATACCTTGTTGACGGTAAATGCCGGTGTCTCCTTTGATATCCCCCCCCTTATCATGGCCTGCCGGGCCACATTCTGGCCCTGTCCTGCCCCCACCACATTGCCCATTATGACCTCGTCTATCTGGATGGGCCTGGCTGAGTCATCGTAGTCATACCCCTCTTTTTCAAGGTCAATCATTCCGCCCCCTTTCAATTTGTCGGGCTCTGCCTCCACCAAATCAGGACCGGCCTCGGGCTTCAAATTTACTCTTTTCAGGGTTTCCTTCAACACAATGGCACCCAGTTGAACCACCGGGGTATCCTTCAAGGTGCCGCCGAAATTTCCAACAGGTGTCCTGACTCCAGATACGATCACAACATCCCTCATGGTTCTCTCTCCTCTCAACTCAAGTTTTTTACCCCCTATCCAGGAAGGTGATATCTAGCTTTCTAAAGCGTTCTAAATGTTGTAGACCACCAGGGTGACGGCCTCTCCACCACCGAGGCAGAGGCTTGCCTGTCCTACTTCAGCGCCCCTGTCTTTCATGGCATAGATCAGGGTGGTGAGCACCCTGGCCCCGCTGGCCCCGATGGGATGCCCCAGGGCCACGGAGCCGCCGTGGACATTCACCTTCTCAGGGTCAATGCCCAACTCCCTGTTGATGGCAACAGACGAGGAACTGAATGCCTCGTTGATTTCGTGGAGGTCCACATCTTCCACCTTTAGGCCATCCTTTGCCAAGACCCTTGGGATTGAGTATATGGGGGCCACCAGAACATATTTCATGTCTATACCTGCAGAGCCTTGTGCCCCTACCTTTACCAACGGCCTGCACCCAAGGGCTTGCGCCTTTTCCTTTTCCATCAGGACCAGGGCAGATGCCCCGTCGCTGATCTTGGAGGCATTGCCGGCCGTGACCCTCCCATCCTTTTTGAAAGCAGGTCTCAGGCGGGCCAGGGCCTCAGCGCTCGTCTTGGGTTTTCTCAAAGGAACTTCGTCGGTGTCAAAAAGGATAGGCCCTCCTTTTTTCACCTGCACCTCAACTGGCACTATCTCCTGCTTGAATTTACCCTGCTCAATGGCCTTCCAGGCCTTTTCATACGAAGCCAGGGCAAAGGCATCCATGTCCTCCCGGCTCACATTATATTTGTCAGCCACCAACTCCGCGCTCATTCCCATGTGGAAGTCGTTTACATGGTCCCACAATCCATCATAGACCATTGCGTCCACCGCAGCGCCGTTACCCATCCTGTAACCGCCCCTGGCCTTCAACAGCATGTAAGGACAGAGGTTCATGTTCTCCTGTCCCCCTGCCACCACCACATCCGCATCTCCGCACTTGATGGCCTGGGCTGCCAGCATGACCGCCTTGAGACCTGAGCCACACACCTTGTTTACCGTGATGGCACCAACATCCCACGGCAACCCCGCCCTTACCATGGCCTGTCTGGCAGGATTTTGGCCTTGGGCGTGGGGCAATACACATCCCATTATTACCTCATCCACCTCTTCTTGGTTGATGCCGGCCCGGTTTATGGCCTCTTTAATCACCAGGGCCCCGAGATCAACGGCGCTGACCGTACTCAAGGTGCCTGCAAAATCCCCGATGGGGGTTCTGCACGCACTCACTATTACCACTTCCCGCATGCCCTTTCTCCTTGTTTGCGTTGATATTAAAGGGGTAGACAAGCCCAAAAGTCGCAAGAGTTATATATGTTGCAGGCTTTTCTAGTCAAGTATTATAAAGGGGAAGCTTTTTGTTGACAGGAACTCGTCCTTGAAGCAATAAGAGAAATTTGCGTTCAAACAGTATGGAGTGCCAGGAGGTCAATTATGAATCCCATCGCATTGGAGTTGAACAAGGTCATCCAAGAGGCCAATCCACACATCCTGGAGATGCTATCGGAAATGGGAAAGGGTCTGTTCTTCCCCAAGGGGATCCTATCCCAGAGTGCAGAGGCAAAACAGAAGGCCCACAGATTCAATGCCACCATCGGCATGGCCAAAGAAAAGGGTGGGACCATGTACCTTCCCTCCATTATGAAAAGGATTGCGGGGCTCAGGCCCGAAGAGGCCCTCACCTATGCCCCCTCCTTTGGGATCTTGCCCTTGAGGGAGGCATGGCAGGAAAGTCTTTACCAGAAAAATCCCGCGCTAAAAGGCAAGCGCATCAGTCTTCCGGTAGTCACCAATGCCATCACACATGGATTGAGCGTGGCTGCAGACCTTTGGGTGGACGCCGGCGACCCTGTGGTGCTTCCTGACAAGATGTGGGGCAATTACAATATGATATTCAGCGTGAGAAAAGGGGCGGAGATAGTTCAATATCCCCTGTTCAATCCTGAGGGAGGATTCAATCTTGAAGGCTTCCGGGAAACCCTAAAAGAACACTCGGCAGAGAAGAAAAAGATTGTCGTTATCCTAAATTTTCCTAACAACCCCACCGGCTATTCCATCACTCATAGGGAAGCAGAGGGGATCTGCGCCATTATTAAAGACCTGGCCCAAGATGGCGTCAATGTGGTTGCAATAACTGATGAGGCCTATTTTGGGCTGTTCTATGACGATGAGGTCATGAAAGAATCCATATTTTCCTTTATGGTGGACCTCCATCCCCGCGTGGTGGCTGTAAAGCTGGACGGGGCCACCAAGGAAGATTTTGTCTGGGGCCTGAGAGTCGGATTCATCACCTTTGGGGCCATGGCAGGCGATCAGGAGGCCGCCTCCAGCATCTACGACGCCTTGGAAAAAAAGGCAGCAGGTGCGGTAAGGGGTTCCATTTCCAACGCCTCTCATCTCAGCCAAGAAATACTCCTCAAGGCCATGCAGGATCCAGACTATTCCGACCAGAAAAGGGCCAAGTACCAGGTCATGAAAGAGAGGGCCCTCAAGGTGAAAGAGGTCTTGAAGGATCCGAAGTATTCAGAGGCATGGGAGGTATACCCATTCAACTCGGGCTACTTCATGTGCCTGAGGCTCAAAAGCGTGGATGCGGAATCCCTCAGGGTCCACCTTCTGGAGCGCTACGGTGTGGGCCTCATCTCCCTCGGCAAATCTGACTTGAGAATAGCCTTTTCCTGTATTGAAAAAGGGGAAATACGGGAATTATTTGATACAATACTTAAAGGCATCCATGATCTTCAGGAAAGATAGCGTTAGATTTTAGCAAGAATCCACCTGCCTCTCCTTTCCTGTCCTGCCTTTGGTACAAGTGCCAGGCTGTCTGCAGGACTTTGGCATAACAATTGAATATTGTTATGCATGAGAGGTTTCACTGGACCCAGAAAACTTTTTGAGGGAAAGGAGAGCGTGTTATGAGCGAGGCAGCAGCCATAAAGGACGAAGTCACTCCAGGGCAGATGCGGGATAAGGCTGGGAAATACTTGACTTTTTCACTGGCAGGCGAAGACTATGGAATCGCCATTCTCAAGGTGAAAGAGATAATAGGCATGCTTCCCATTACCCCGGTGCCCCAGGCCCCTGATTTCCTGAAGGGGGTCATAAATCTGAGGGGGCGTGTCATTCCTGTGACGGATTTGAGGCTGAAGTTCGGGATGGAGCCTCTGGATTACAACGAGCGCACTTGTATCATTGTAGTAGAGATCTCAGGGAAGGAGACCAATGTGCTCATGGGCGTGGTGGTGGATTCTGTCTCCGAGGTCTTGAATATCAAGGCTGAAGATATTCAGGATACCCCTGAATTCGGAACGCAAGTGAATACCGAGTACATCCAGGGTATAGCCAAGATGGACGGAGGCGTGAAGATATTGCTGGATATCGACAAGGTGCTGAGCATAGAGGAAATAACAGACCTATCCTCCACCTTTTGAATTCAACACCTTTCCCACGATTCTTAATAGTTCGTTGATTTCAAAGGGCTTGGGGATAAAACCCTCAGCCCCTTTTTCTTTCAATCTATTGGACAGATCCCTGTCTCCGAAGCCTGAGGCAATGAGGACCTTGGCCTCAGGGTTTATCCCTAAAATATCTTCCAGGCATTTCCCTCCGTCCATGGAAGGCATTGCATAGTCTAAGATCACCAGGGATATCTCTTTCATCCTCTCTTTGTAAATCCTGATGGCCTCTGCACCAGAGGTGGCTGAAATGGTATCATATCCTGCAGATCGGAGCATCTCTGATGCGGTTTGGACCAGGCTCTCTTCGTCATCCACCACCATAATCAAGTGGCTCTTTTGGGCATTGAGTGGTAGGCGGACTTCTTGTCCTTCCTTTTGTTCAGGCGATTGCTCTTGTTCAGGGAATTGTCCTTGGGCCGCCTTTTGACCGGATAGGGCCGGGAAGTAGATCTTGAATGTGGTTCCCTTCCCTTTTTCGCTGTAACAGGTGATGTAGCCGTTGTGCTCCTTTACAATGCCGTAAACCATTGCCAGGCCCAGCCCAGTTCCCTTGCCCACCTCTTTGGTGGTGAAGAAGGGCTCATAGATACGGTTGAGGGTCTCTTTGTCCATTCCTTCGCCTGTGTCCGAGATGGAGAGCATTACATAGTCCCCTGCCACGGCCCCCAGGTGAGTCTTGGCATATTCTTCTGTGAGCGTTACATCGGCCGTCTCGATGGTAAGCCTCCCTCCCCCTGGCATTGCGTCCCTGGCATTTACAGCAATATTCATGATTACCTGTTCAACCTGTATGGGATCGGCCTCTATGGGACTTATCTCTTCTGCCAGGTGGAGTTCTATCTGTATCATCTTTGGAATGGTCCTTTTCAGGAGCTTTTCCATTTCCCTGATCTCACGATTCAGGTCCAAGGGTTGGCGTTTTGATTCCACCTTGCGGCTGAAGGTGAGGAGCTGCCTTACCAGGTCCCTTGATTTCAGTGATATTTCCTCGATCTTCTTTAGCTTGTCAAAGTGGGGGTCGCCAGGTTGGCTCTCCATGAGCAGAAGCTGGGTAAAGCCCAAAATAGCCTGAAGGGAGTTGTTGAAATCATGGGCCACGCCGCCAGCAAGGGTCCCAACGGATTCCATCTTTTGTGCGTGGAGTATCTGGCGCTGGAGCATCTCGAGGTCGGTTACATCTTCGTAGGTTACCAGGAAGTCTCCTGTATGCAACTGGACCACCCTGAATTTCACGATTTTTTTGGTTCCATCCTTGGTGCTTACGGTGAAGGTCCTGGGCCAGACCCGATGTCGTCTGAGTTCCAAGAGCGCCTTTTTCCACTCCTCCACCACTCTCTGATATTCATCTTGGTCTGGAAAGGCCTTTTTTAGGAAACTCCGGCCATCAGGGATCTCGTCAAGGGTAAAACCGAAGATCTCTGTAAAGGCAGGGTTCACATACTGGTAGGTGGCGTCTTTGCCTACGAGGGCAACACCGAAGGGGGCGTGCTCCACCAGGGAACTGAAGCGCTCCCGCTCCCTCCTGAGCTCTTCTTCGGCCAGCTTCCTCTCTGTAATGTCTTTGAGCACAGAGAGTATGTGTGTTTTCCCGCCCAATTGTATTAGCTCGGCCGACCAGAGAACATGACGCCTTTCCCCATCTTTACTCAGAAGGGTTACCTCGTAATCCCTGATCCTGCCATATTTCTCCAATAAGCTCTTTCCCTTTTCTCTTTGTTTGGGATCGCTGAAGAGAGCTAGTTCCAGGGAAGTTCTCCCAATAAACTCGTCTTTGCTCATGCTGAACATCCGGCAGCATGCCTCATTGACTTCTATGTATCTTCCCTCTTCAAGGGTGGAGATGCACATGGGATGGGGGCTGGATGAAAAGGCCTTTGAAAATTTCTCCTCACTTTCTCTCAATGCTTGTTCCATCTGGATGTGCTTCGTTACATCCCTTACGATTGATTGATAGACCTTCCTGCCTTCAAGGGTGGACACAGTGGTGGTAATTAAACAATTCCTCTCTTTGCCCTCTTTGGTGCGGGCAATGAAGGGATAATCCTTTAAGGAACCCTTGACCTCCAGTTCCTTTTGCCACTCTCTTCTTTTTTCAGAGTTAGCCCACAGAGAAACAGCTCTCAGGCCGGGGAGTTCCTCCCTCTTGTAACCGAAGAGCCTGCACCATGAGTCGTTGACATCCAGGATTTCACCCTCTGCCGTTATCAATGATATGGCATCTCTTGAATTCTCAAAAAGGGTCCTGTATCGTCTTTCAGCTCTCTTCCTTGCCAAAATATTTCCCCATAAGGCCAAGATGATGCCTGAAAGCACCAGAATCGCAATTATGCCTATTACCAACCAGGGCTTGATGCGCTCGTAGGGGCACACCACTTTGTTTGTGATCACGCTCCCTTGAGGCAGGCTCTCTTCTGGAATTCCCCAGCTTTTTAGGGCCTTCCAGTCGAACATGAAGACATTGGGTGAACTCTCCATCACGGGAATACTACTCACCTTTTCACCATTAAGGACCCTAACCGCAATCCTTGCAGCCTCCAGCCCGTGATACACAGGGGACTGGACCTTGCCCCCTACAACCCCGTATTGGAGCATGGAATCAATTACTCCATAGACCGGGACAGGGGAGCGCCTGGTAATTTCAGGATATATCTCTTTACATGGTGTATATTTTCCTACCTTGTCCTTAACCCAGATACAGAGAAGCACTATGGTATTTTGGGAGAGTCCATCCAGCCTTTTAAGCATCTCTTCTGTGGTCA
>JALVMN010000114.1 GCA_027027005.1 Desulfobacterales bacterium
TATTTGTTCAGGAGACTTGTATAAGTCAGCAGGGATTATAACACATTCCCCCAAAGATCTAAGGAATTTATTCCAATAGGGAATTGAATCGCTACAGGGACTACAACAGCTATCTGAGGGAGCTATTCGGCGAGAGGGTGCAAAAGATATCCCTTGATGCCGGGATGATCTGCCCCAACAGGGACGGAAGCATATCCACGGGTGGATGCATATATTGTGACTCCAGGGGATCGGGTACCGGCGCCTTTTCAGAGAGGGGGATCTCCCTGGATGAGCAAATCATAAGGGCCAAGGAAGCTGCCAAGAAGCGATACAAGGCTAGGAAATTCATTGCATATTTTCAGTCCTTTACCAACACATACGCCCCCCTATCCCAACTAAAAACCCTCTATGAAAGGGCCCTGTCCCACCAAGGCATAGTGGGCCTTTCTGTGGGCACCAGACCTGATTGTATCCGGCCCGAGGTGCTGGAACTCCTTAATTCATACGCCACCAAATACCTTGTCTGGATAGAGTACGGATTGCAATCTGCCCACGACTCAACCCTACAGCTAATCAACAGGGGCCATGATGCCGCCTGTTTCGAGCATGCGGTTCGCATGACACATAACTATAGGATAAAGACCTGCGTTCATGTGATCCTGGGCCTGCCTAATGAGTCCAGGGAGATGATGCTTGAAACAGCCAGATTTATTGCTGGCCTGCCTCTCCATGGAGTCAAGATTCATCTTCTTTATGTGGTTAAAGGCACAAAAATGGAACAGCTATTCAGGAGCGGCCAATATAGATGCCTTGACAGGGAGGAATATGTGGACCTAGTCATAGACTTTCTTGAATTGCTCCCGCCCGATATGGTAATCCAGCGACTTACCGGTGACCCGCCTGTGAGATCCGAGTTGGTGGCACCCCTTTGGTCCCTGGAGAAGAACAAGACATTGCAACGCATAAAGGCACGATTGAAAGAGAGGGATACGTGGCAGGGAAGGCTTTACAAACAGTTTATACCTTCAGGATAGAGACGGACAGGCTGAGGGTTTATCTGGCATCCAATGAAAAGGGGGCCCTGAGGGTCCACCTTTCCTTGGCCCCTGAACCGGCCCCCGATCCAGTGGAGTTTTTCAGGCAGGAGTTTCAGGGAGAACGCTTGACAGAGGCCTTCTCTCCCAACAGGGACCTCATTGCTGCTGTTGTCTCTGCGTTGTCAGGAGAATACCCCCTGGATATCCCACCCCTTGCCGTCTCCTTTACGCCCTTTCAAGGATCAGTCATGAGACAACTACTCAATATCCCTTTTGGTGAAACCCGCACATATGGAGAGGTGGCAGCGGCTGTGGGCAGGCCGGGTGGGGCCCGAGCCGTTGGTCAGGCACTGGGCCGAAATCCACTCCCTCTGGTGTTTCCCTGACACAGGATAGTGGCCGTCCGGGACCTTGGCGGCTTCAGCTCGGGGGTTGAGATAAAAAGATATCTCCTGGCCATGGAATCCCGGTGTGCCGGACAGGCAGGAGGCCTCGAAATTTCATAGGGATGCTACAAATCCTTTGAGGGACTCTAGGTCTCCCACATTAAACATCTTTATATCACTTTGCTTTGGCGCGATTTTCTTGAGGAGGCCTGTCAGCACATTCTTCGGCCCCACCTCCACAAATATCTCGACTCCTTGTTGGAGCATCTTTTCCATGATCTCGAACCACCTTACACGGCTTATGAGCTGCGAGGCCATGATGTCCTTTATCACCTCAGGATTGGTCTCAGGGGCGGCCGTGGCATTGAAGAGCATTGTGGAGGTTGGCTCGGAAAACTCCATCCCGTTCATGTAAGCCCTGAACTCTTGAACCGCCCCCCTCATGAGATCAGAATGCCATGCACCACTCACCTTAAGCGGTATGGCCTTGGCACCCTTTTCTTTTACCATTTTGGAGGCAGCAGATAGGGCCTCCCTTTCACCAGTCAGCACGATCTGCTGGCGACTGTTGTGATTGGCAATGGAAAGCACGCCCTTCCCCCTGGAAGAGTTCACGATGCCCTCTACTTCTTCTATGTCCATGCCAACTACGGCCACCATCCCCCCGGGATGAAGCTCTGCCTCCCTCTGCATTAGTTGGCCGCGTTTGTTGACAAGCCGTATGGCGTCCTCTACCTTCAATACCCCACAAGACACCAAGGCGGGGTATTCGCCCAGGCTGTGCCCTGCACAGAGTTCCGCCCTTACTCCTTCCTCCTGAAGCAGGGACAGGAGTGCAAGGCTCACCGCAGTAATGGCGGGTTGAAGGTTTTCAGTGATGGTCAATTCCGCCATGGGACCTTCAAAACAAAGGCGTGATATGGGCTTTTTGCAGATTTCGTCTGTCTTATCAAACAACTCTTTTGCCTTGCTGGACACTTCTGCCAGGTCCTTACCCATGCCCACCACTTGGGAGCCCTGGCCTGGGAACAGAAATGCAACCCTGGGTGCCATATTCAACCTCCTTGAGCCAGTTCATGAATTTCTCAATACCATAACCCCTGGCCCACATAAACAAAAATCGCTTACCCGGATATGCGTAGCGCTCGAGGAATCACAAGGCCACCAAGCACAACGGGGCCACGGCATCCGAGTGAATCTATCCAGAGGATGGAGTTGGCGAGGTTACTTTGTGGAAGACGATGATTGGGGTTCACCCAGCTTCTGCCTGAAAAGCTGGTCAAGGGCGATCTCGTATTCCCTGGTCCCTGGCACCAGAGACTTGTTTCGGGCCATCTGGGCCATGATCTCTTCTTCAGTCCTTTCAAACTGGATGTTTATCTGGCTGATGACCTCATTTATCACGTGATATATTTCCTGGTCTGTCCCATAGATATCTATCACATTGGGATCATTTATGAGGACTTCCATGACATACTGGGTCATATAAAGGGAATAGGGGTTAGGACGGGGCACGAGATTCCTGATGGGGGCAATGAAGTATTTGAAGTCAAACTCAGAGCTCTTGAGGGCCTTTTTGAGGCCCTGGAGTATCAGGTCTGAAATGGCAGCGGGATTGTCCGTCTCTATTATCTTTTTCATCAGGAGGGCCTGGGTGAGCTTGTTGTGAATTTCAGGGAGTTTGTATTTGAAGAACCTGTCCCTCTGAAAGGCTTGCTGTTTCTCCAGCCGCTCAAGGCGGTTTATCAACCTATCCTGGACTCTCCCGCTGTCAAAGCGTTTCATGCCTGTTTTTCACCTTGTGATCTTATTTGAATACTTGAGAATTTAATTCTCCTTTTTTTCGCCGGCCTTACTCTCTTCTCCCCCGGCCTTAGAAGTCTCTTTTGCCTTTCCCTTGCCCTTGTCCTTGCCACCACCTGTGGATTTGGACGCATAGTCTGTCACATACCAGCCTGTACCCTTCAGGTGGAATGTGCTCTGGGAGATAAGCCTCTTGAGGCGCCCTCCACATTCCTCGCATTTTTCAAGAGGGGCATCCGTGATCTTCTGCCAAGCCTCTGTCATACATCCACAATCGCTGCATTCATACTCATATATGGGCATATCCTTTTCACCTCCAAGATCTCGTATATTTAGACGGCCACGTGGCACATGCGGTGGCCGTAATATAGATCCAGGACATAATCGAGCCTCTTTATCGGAAGGTCCTTTAGGATCTCAAAGGTTATCTCATGCACCCTTTGCTCTTCTTGCTCTTTCTTGGGCCCTGTCACATCGAAGCGCTCCAAAAATCTGCCAAATCGAACTATGTGGACCAGTTCATGGGTAAACACATAAACCAGGAGCGGCAGTAACCCCATGGTTTTATCCCTTGTAATAGCCTCCAGGATCTGGTGGTCCTGAAGACATATGAAGTAATAATCCTTTTTTGCCACCCGGGGACTGTACCCACCCTGCCCTAAAAGCCCCTTGTGAAGCAGGGCGAATACATCCTCCTTTATCTCATCCCTCTTTAAATCCGACAGCGTCCTCACATCGTATGGATGCTGTCTCCATTGCCTGCTGGAAAACTTGAAAAAATCGCCCGTGACCTCTTCAGCAATGTGAAGGGCATTGCTTACCGTAGAAAGATCCTCTTTATTGAATGCCCGGAAGCCCATTTGGCCCCCTGTCAATTAATTCGCCGTAAAAAAGATAGGGCATAAATCAAAATTGTCAATTCCTTGCCTACAAAGAAAAGATCATTTCCCAAACTAAATTAATATATCAGATTGAGTTCAACTCTGCCATTGTTTTCTCTGAATCATTGCCCTATTTTCCATGAGATCCCTTTACCTTGATTTTGCACTCTCCATGATGGTATTTTTTAGAATCATTAAGGGCAGTTTCAATACTAAGGACGCCCGGGAAACACTTTTAGGCAGAGAGAGTACAAGTTTCAGTGAGGGATGAGAGGTGAGGCATGAAGGTGATGGTAGATGCAAATATTATCATAAAAAATGTTTTCGAGCCCCCCGTGGAGCTAACCCTGAACCAGGATTCTGTCACCTTGAAGGACTTGCTTCGGGAGATAAACAAAATGTCTTCCTCGCTCCAGCTGGTTAAAGACGAGACCCTGGGCGAGGATGTGCGAAACATATTCCTGAATGGAGCAGATTATTTTCAACTGCCCCATGGGCTTGATACATCCATAAGAGACGGTGACAAGGTAAATGTGGAAATTTATATGGAGCCTTTGGGCGGGGGGTAAAAAAATGGTGGCGGTGACTGGACTCGAACCAGTGACTCTGCGGATATGAGCCGCATGCTCTGACCAACTGAGCTACACCGCCACAATACCTAACTTTACCAAAACAAGAGGCTTTGTCAATATTCAAAAACAAGGGGTATCATCATCCTGGAGGGATGGAGATACCCCTTTTGGATTATACCTTCGGCCTATTCCTGAACGTACTTTTTCACCTCCTCTGTGAGGGCAGGCACCACATCAAACAGGTCGGCCACTACTCCGTAATCTGCCTTTTGGAAGATGGGAGCGTCAGGGTCTTTGTTTATGGCCACTATGACCTTGGAAGTGCTCATTCCTGCCAGGTGTTGGATGGCACCTGAAATGCCACAGGCAATGTAAAGGTTGGGAGAGACCACCTTCCCTGTCTGTCCCACCTGATCGGAATGAGGCCTCCATCCTGCGTCCACCGCCGAGCGACTGGCCCCCACTGCGGCACCAATCACCTCAGCAAGCTCTTCCAGGATCTTGAAGTTCTCGGGCCCCTTCATACCCCGGCCACCAGAGACTATCTTATCGGCCTCGGTCAGGTCGATCTTTCCGCTCTCATCTTTAATTACCTCGGCCACCTTTGTCTTAAGCTCTGCATCATCCAGGTTGAAACTGGCATCCACCACCTCTGCGCTCCGCGATGTGTCGGGCTCATTTATATTCATAACATTGGGCCGGGCGGTGGCCATTTGGGGATAGCTGTTCTCGTAGGTGACCTTTGCATAGGCCTTGCCCGCATAAATGGGCCTGATGGCCACTAGGTTGCTATCCTCTATGGAAAATGCCGTGCAATCCTGGGCCATTGCTACACCTAGCCTTGCAGATAATCTGGCCGAAAGATCCTTTCCCTGTACCGATGCCCCCATGAGCAGGATGGCCGGTTGCCCAGCTTTAACCAATTGGGCAAGTACCGAGGTATAGGCATCAGTGGTATAGGGGTCAAGCCTTGGATCATCTGCAACAATGATCTTATCTGCCCCGTATTGGGCAAGCTCTGCTGCCTTGTCCTTGATGTTGGCC
>JALVMN010000115.1 GCA_027027005.1 Desulfobacterales bacterium
CCGCAACTTGTCCCAGTCCTCCCTGCTCCTTACATCAGAGACGAAGGTGGTGTGCACATTTCCGTCGCCCACGTGACCGAATGTGGCAATTATCACGCCGTATTTTTCTGCAATCTGCTGTGCCCTGCGAATGGTCTCAGGGATCTTGGTGGAAGGGACCCCAAAGTCCTCTGCAATGGGCACCAGTCGGTTCCCAGGCTTTATCCTGGAAAGGGTGGGCACCAGTCCGCCTCGAGCACGCATCATTTCTTCCCGCTTTACAGGATCATCAGACCACTCGAATTCCAGCGCGCCATATTTTTGGCATATCTCCTCAATCCTGTTCATGTCTCTAACCACAACATCTTTTACGCCGTCAGCCTCCATGATGAGGAGCGCCTCGATCTTGCTCACATCCCTTTGGAGCACTTCTTCCACAACCTTGAGGCTGAACTTATCCATGATCTCGCAGCCGGCCAGCTTGATCCCCGAGGTAGTCACCTCAGTGACCGCATCGCCTGCAGCATTGAGATCGCCAAAAATGGCAAGGGCCAGGGCCCCGTACTCAGGCTTTGGCTCCAGCTTGACAATAACCTCTGTTATGATACCCAGGGTCCCCTCTGCAGCACTGAAAAGATGGGTGAGGTCATAGCCAAGGGAGGACTTGGGTGCAGTGGTGCCCGTGTGTATGATGGAGCCATCTGCAAGCACCACAGTAAGGCCCTTTATGTAATCCCGCGTGGTCCCATACTTTACCGCCCGGTGGCCGCTGGCATTGGTGGAGACCATCCCGCCTATGGTGGCTATGGCCTCGCTGCCGGGGTTTGGAGGGAACATGAGCCCGTCCTTGGCAAGGATCATGTTGAGCTGCATGCACACCACTCCTGGCTCCAGGCGGGCGTAGAAGTCCTTCTTGTTTATCTCAAGGATGTTGTTCATCAGGTGAAGGTCAAGGAGAATTCCGCCCCTAACCGGGAGCACTGCCCCTGTAACACTCGTGCCCGTACCCCTGGGCGTTACAGGTATCTTGTCCCTGTGGGCGATCTTCATGATGGCAGAGACCTGCTCCGTGGTCTTTGCAAATACCACCACATCAGGGACCCCTTGATGGACGGACATGTCCCGGGAATAAGACAGGCACTCTACCCTATCATCAAATACATTTTCGGCTCCTACTATCTCTTTCAATTCATCAATATAGCTCATGACACAACCTCCGGGGCGCCTGGCCCATCTGTAATGCGCACCTTGAGGTGCCCTCAATCGGCAAATTATGGCTACTATCTAGCTACAAAATAACTATATTGAACAAGACGGAAAATTGTCAAGGTAAAACGAGGAAGGCCTTTAAGAGGCAAGAGAGATGAGTTCCAATTCCCTTTTCTCAAGATCTCTTATTTGATCCCTCAGGCGGGCGGCCTCTTCAAATTCCAGGCGGGCGGCTGCCTCTTTCATCTTGGAAGTAAGCTCCTTGATCTTTTCTTCAATATCTTCCACCGTGACAAACCGGGCTTGGTCTTCGGCCACCCCTGCCACCTCCACATAGTCGGCCTCATAGACGCTTTCCAGGATGTCGTGGATGTTTTTCTGAACCGTTGCAGGGGTGATACCGTGGCGCTCATTGTACTGGAGCTGGATCCTCCTCCTGCGGCTGCTCTCTTCCACCGCCCTCTTGATGGATTGGGTCATCTCGTCTGCATACAGGATAACCGTGCCGTTGATGTTCCTGGCCGCCCTGCCGCACACTTGGATGAGTGATCTTTCAGAGCGCAGGAATCCCTCCTTGTCAGCATCCAGCAC
>JALVMN010000116.1 GCA_027027005.1 Desulfobacterales bacterium
CTCTCTTGTCTCTCCACCGTCAACCCACTCATTTTGTCACTCTCACCTATCCCAATGATTATCCTTCACCCAAAGAGGCAAAGGATCATCTCCACCACTTCGCCGTCTTGCTGGTCCAGTCTTTCCCTAAGTGCTGGTTCTTCTGGAAGATCGAACCCCAAAAGCGGGGAGCTCCCCACTTCCACCTGGTCGGCGATTTCGGGGAGGATTGGCCAATATTCAAGCTCCGTGCTTGGGTAGCAGCCACTTGGTTCAGGGTAGTGGGGAGCGGGGATATCCGTCATCTCAAGGCGGGGACATCTGTTGACCCTGTAACTACTCACCGGCGGTTGGTTTCCTATCTAGTCAAGTATGTTTCCAAACCCCAGGGCCACCACGATTGGGAGGACCCCGGCCGATTCTGGGGGAAGATTAACTCTGCAAACATTCCGTCTGTCTCTGGGGTGCTAATCCACCTGGCCAGAGGGGAGGTGATAGCCTTTAAGCGTCTCATCAGGCGTTGGTTAAAGGCCAGAGCACCCCGCTATTCAAAGGTCTTCTCTTCTCTACTCTCAGCAACGGTTTACATTCCCGTTGATGTAGTGGAGAGAATGTTGAGGTGGATAACCCAAGAGCCAATAACACTAGAGTTGGGAGGTTATACATGAGGCCAAAGGAGTTAGCAGAGTGGTTTGATATTGGTTCAACATTCACACTGGTCATTTGCCCAAACTGCGATGAGGCCTTTCTTGTTCTTGATGATTTGCCCCTTCGTGTTTGCCCCTATTGCGTTACCGATTTCAAGCACTATCGGGACACCCTCATTGAGGCCCGTGGTCTGGATTTGGAAGAAGGGATGTTCCCCGAAGGGGAAGAGCTTTAACTCCCCCTTATCCTTCGCCGGCCGGGTGGCAAGGTGGAGCTTCCGCCAGCCACCCGGCCGTTTTATCCCCGTTACCCGTCTATTAGGAAGAGCACCTTGCCACCCTGTAGGCCGTTGCGAAGGATAGTCACCTGGCGTGGTGGAACACCTGGGCGTGGGTGGGGGAGGAGCCCCGGGGGCTCTCTTACAGGGGGGCCCCACCCCACGCCACCCCGGGCTTGTTTAAAGTGCCATATCTGAAAGAGCGTTGATTTTTTTCTCTTAGACCCTTGACAAGAGCCAATTTATGATGTATGTGTAGAGTATGAGTGAAAGGGCATTGGGAGGACATAAGAAGCGTGTTCGGGTTGGGTTAACCCTGGACCCTGACATCTGGCACAAATTCGAAGAGGTCCGCCAGCGTGAGTTTCCCCTATTCAGTAAGAGCAGACTCATAGAGTTGATAATGGCTGCAATTATCACTGCCCAAGAAGGTTCTATGTCTCAAGCTCTGGATAATCTCTCACGCATGGTGGCCCAGGAGGTTAAGAAAAAGCTCAAAGGAGGTGTTGGGGGGTTACCGAGTGAGTAAAAAGTAAAGGCCCGGCTGCCACCGGACCCCCCGAAAAAATTACCATATGCGCATCAAGAATAATATAAGTATTCATAACAAAGGTCAAGCCCAAATTCATATCTTCCCTGGTTACATAGCCATACGTCACCCCTTTTCTGCTGGTATTCATACAGACCCACCAAAGAGGGGAAAAGTAAGGGAGTTCTCCGCAAAGTCCAGGAAGCGGTTTATCTGTTCTCTCTTGTCTCTCCACCGTCAACCCACTCATTTTGTCACTCTCACCTATCCCAATGATTATCCTTCACCCAAAGAGGCAAAGGATCATCTCCACCACTTCGCCGTCTTGCTGGTCCAGTCTTTCCC
>JALVMN010000117.1 GCA_027027005.1 Desulfobacterales bacterium
CCTTGCCTTCGAGAACTGCCCATGCACCCGGCCAGGGATCAAAGGCCCTGATTCGGGCAGCCACCTGGGAGGCAGCCAAGGTCCAATCCACCTTTGCCATTGTCTTGTCAAGCTTTGGTGCATAGGTGGCCTCTCGGTGGTCCTGCTCCCTTGGCATGATACTCCCCTCTTTCAAGCCTTCCAGGGTTTTTATTAGCAATTCCCCTGCCAAAGGGGCCAGCCTGTCGTGAAGTTGACCAGCGGTCTCATCCGGAAAGATCTCCACCTCTTGCTGGAGGAGGATCGGCCCAGTGTCCATGCCCTCGTCCATCTTCATGGAGGTAAGCCCGGTCACCCTCTCATTGTTCAATACGGCCCATTGGATCGGGGCAGGTCCCCTGTATTTGGGCAGAAGTGAAGCATGAATGTTTATGCTCCCCCAAGAGGGAACCTCCAAAAGCTTCCTTTTCAAGAGCTGTCCAAATGCCACCACCACAAACAGGTCCGGCTGAGCCTCTTCTATCACCTCGCAGAACGCCTCACTGGAGACCCGCTCAGGCTGAAATACCTCAAGGCCCAAATCAAGTGCCACAATCTTGACAGGGGGGGGTGTGGGTTTTCTTCCCCTTCCCTTTGGACGATCCGGCTGGGTCACCACAAAGGCCACTCGATAATTATGACTCACCAGTGCCTTGAGGCTTGGGACTGCAAAATCGGGTGTGCCCATGAACACGATCTTGGGGTCAGGCCGAAGCAGGAGATCTGTCATACGGAGGGTTCCATTTTCAATCCAAGGAGGATTTTTTCAGCTTTTTCTTCAACTTTTTTTTGTAAAGGGCCCTTTTGAGGGCACTCAGGTGATCAATGAAAAGAATACCGTCAAGGTGATCGATCTCGTGCTGGAGGCAGACGGCCAAAAGGCCTTCGGCATCCAGGTGTATCTCGTTTCCATCGAGATCCAGGCCCTTTACCCGCACCCGGGCCTTTCTCTTTACATCTGCACAGAAATCCACCACGCTGAGGCAGGCCTCTTCCGTGGTCACCTGGCCCTCGGCCTCGATAATTTCCGGGTTTATCAACACGCACGGGGCCTTGCCGTTTTCACGAGGGTTCCGGTCAAACACTATGATGCGCCTCAACTCACCCACCTGGTTGGCGGCCAGTCCAATGCCAGGGGCCTCGTACATGGTGTAGAGCATGTCACGGGCCAATTGCCTGATTTCGTCATCGACCTCCTCCACAGGCCGGGCCTTTTGTCTCAACACCGGATCCGGATAGGTATATATCTTGAGCTTGTTTGCCTTCTTTAAGTCGGATCGAAGCATCTGAGCCCCTTGGTCCGATTTTCTTCTCTTTTGATACTAAACACTGGTGGAGAATAAATCAAGAAAAGGGCTAAATCATTCTTGACTTTTGGGTCCCTCATCCCTAAATGAATGTTCACTATGAAAAGGATTGCCGAATTTTTGTTCGAAGTTGGTATGCTAAAAAAGACCCCCCGGACCGGGTTTCAGTTCCTGGGCTCTGGCAGGGAGTCGGTGGCCTCCCATTCCTTTAGGACAGCGGTCATAGGATTTGCCCTGGCAAAAGAGGAAAAGGGCGCAGACCAACTGAAGGTGGTGCTCATGTGTCTTTTCCACGACCTTCCAGAGGCCAGGACAGGTGACCACAACTATGTTAACAAAAGGTATGTGGAGGTAAATGAAGAGGCTGCCCTCAAGGATCAGGTAAAGGGGATTCCCTGGGGTAATGAAATTGTAGAACTTGCCGATGAATTCCTTAAGGGAGAGTCCCTGGAGGCAAGACTTGCGAGAGATGCGGATCAACTGGATCTCATCCTCGAGCTGAAAGAGCACTTCGACATTGGCAATAACTATGCACAGGACTGGCTCCACTTCGCAGAAAAACGCCTCGTCACACCCACGGCCCAAAAGATGGCCAAGGAAATACTCCAGACCGACTGGACGGACTGGTGGTTCGACAAGAAGACCGACTGGTGGGTCAATGGCCCCAACAACCAAAACAAGGGCTAGATTGGGCTGGGGAATGATCTCAAGAGATACCATGAAGGTATGCTTTGCCCTCTCCATCCTGCTTCATGGAGCCATGCTAATGGCTGTGAGCATGGCCTTCCCCATAAGGTGGATCACCACCCCGCTTCGCACATACAGGGTGGACTTCATAAGACCACCTGTGAAAGAGATCAAGGAAAAAGAAAGCCCTGATGACCTCGTGGAACAAGCACCCCCTCGACCCGCCCATACCACGGAAGATACCATCTCCCTGGACACCACGGATGTGCGGTATGTTTCCTATGCGAGGATGGTAAAAGAGATCCTCATGGCTGAATGGACCTACCCCACCGAGGCAAAAGACAACCTGATCGAGGGTCATCTCTTGGCCTTCTTTACCCTGGATAGAGACGGCTCCCTCAAGGACCTGAAGATCCTGGAATCATCTGGCTTTTCCATCCTGGACAATGAAGCCTTGAGGGCCATCAAGGCCGCAGCCCCCTTCCCACCCTTTCCCAGCACCATCACGGTGTCGAGGCTCCACATCAAGGCAATGTTCGACTATCAACTGGCGGCAAGATCCATCCCCTCCACCCCGAATCACTGATTCAAAGAAGGAGTGTGAGGGGCCATGAAGTTCTTCTCTGGGTTGAAATACAACATACGAGGGCTGTGGATGGCCCTCAGGGACCCGAAGCTGCTGCTCCTTGGAATCTCCAGGTTTGTCCTTGTCTTGATTCTCACCATCGTGGCAGCGTCCTTGATCCTCCACTACCATGCCCAGATCCTGGAGTTGGTATGGCAGAGGCCCGAGAGCCCCTGGGTGACATGGCTTTGGCACATTGTCTCGTGGCTCTTGTCGGTATTCCTGGTGGGTATCTCAGGTGTATTATCTTTCCTTCTCTCCCAGATCCTTTTCAGTGTAGTGATAATGGATCTCATGAGCAGGATCGTTGAAAAAAAATTGACAGGGCGGGTGGAGGAACCTTCTGACATGCCCTTTTTCAAGTGGTTTATCTATCTTATAAAACAGGAGATACCAAGGAACATAGTGCCTGTGACCATCTCTTTACTGATAATGGTGGTGGGTTGGGCCACGCCTTTGGGGCCAGTGTTTACCTTTATCTCCTCTGTGGTAACCATCCTCTTCCTTGCGTGGGATAACACCGACATCCTCCCGGCCCGAAGGCTGTTGCCTTTCAAGGAAAGATTCAGGTGGCTCATAAAAAATATACCCTTTCACCTGGGATTCGGGCTCCCCTTTCTGGTTCCCGTGGCCAACATTGTGGTTCTTTCATATGCCCCTGTTGGGGCCACCCTCTACCATCTGGAATCAACCCAAAAACCAATGGCCTCATTAGGGAACCCTGACCCTTCCAAAGAGTCGCACAGTCCTTCATGAGCCCGTTAGGCTTCCCTCTTGTGGATGTAAGGGAGGATTAGTTTAAGAATTGATCTTTTATTTCAGCTAAATAGCGTTCAAAATCATCAAGGTGTCTTTTTATAACACCATATATGATTGAATCGTCTATCTTGTCATTAGCCATGGACTAAGATATTTCTGGTCTCTGCCATGGAGATCAGGAATTCCAGGCTTTCCATTGTATTGGCTCATTCAAGATCTTCCAGACAGCGCGCCCTCAGATTCAGGAGAAAAGGTCGGAAATCATAATAGAGCCCTCTTATCTTTGCCTCGTATTCCAATCTCACTTCGGGTTCTCTTTCATAAATGCAAACTCCAGTGCTAATAATTTCATAACACATCTCGATAGAGGAAAAATTCAGTATGATCACATCTGTTTCCCTGTCAAGATCCAGCGCCGACTGAGCGGCAATCAAATGGGCTGGGGCACAAGCTTTCAAAGGATCATCTTTGTAAGCCTGAGGCTCCACAAGAAAGGCCAAATCTATGTCTGAATCGGGCTTTCCTTCGTCTCTCAGAATAGATCCAAATAGGTAAGCCAGGAGCACCTCGGATTCATCGCCAAAAGCGTTTGCAAGAGAGGTGCGGATTTTTTCTACCATGTGTCCTGCTGAGGAATTGTTGGTTTTCATTCTAGTCATCCCGATAAACTGCCACAGCTTTTTCCAAGTTTTTCATATTCAAGGGATGGCTTTCAACAAAAATCCCCCCCGGTCTCCTTCCTTGACATCATTTTACGTTTGAAGCTAAATGTAATTTAATAGACTGCTCATCTGAAGGTCCTGAGTTTTTGGGTCAGTTTTGGAGTTCCCATCTTCCAGTACTTGAGTAAGAACGGAACTACTGGAAGGCTCCACAATCCTCAAGGGCAAATCCCCTAGAACTTGCGGGATGAGTTGACGGGCAGGATTGATTTTACTAACCCTTAGCCAGCAAGGAGGTGCAACCATGAGACCTGGGAAATTCTTTTTGGCATTGGCCGCATTGGTAACTGCATTGGCCTTTTTGATGAGCCCTGCCAAGGCAGTGGCAGGTAAGCCCATCGTGCTGGGTTGCCCCCTTTCCACGGCATTTCTCTATGGCTGGGACGCAGAGCGGGGCATAAAGCTTGCCGTGGAAGAGATAAATGCAGCGGGGGGAGTGAATGTAGGCGGGGAAAAGAGGCCGTTCAAGGTGGAGGTAATGGACACCAGGGACCTTGAGCCCGGGGTCCCGGTGAGCGAAGCCCTTCTGGTGGTGGAAAAGCTCATCCTTGAGAAAAAGGCCGACTTTATCATGGGGGGGCCTGTGCGCTCTGAGGCAGCCCTTGCTGCCATGGACCTCCTTTCCAAGTATAAGAAGGTCTCCATCCTTACCACCGGCGTCCTCACACCCAAATACCATGTGCGGGTGGGCAAGAATTACGAAAAGTACAAGTACTGCTTCCGCATTACAGGAGAGGCCAAGTGGATGGTGGGAGGCGAGATAATCCCCTGCCTCCTGGGTATCGGGAAAAAGTTCAACCTGAACCGCCTCTTCATCATGATCCAGGATGTTGCCCACGCCAGGGCAGGTGGAAAGATCATTGCAAAGATCATGGCCAAAAAAGGATGGGAAGTGTTGGGCAAAGAGATCTATCCCACCGGGACCTCAGACTTTTCCATGGGTTTGCTTAAAGCCAGGCGCAAAAAGGCCCAGGTCATCCTCATCTGGATGGATATGCCCCAGACCTCCATCCTTTTGAAGCAGTGGTATGATCTAAAGATCCCGGCCCTTCCTTTCGGCTCCATCATAGCTGCGGCCGAGCAGCCCGGATTCTGGAAGGCCACTGAAGGTAAAGGGGAATACTGCCTTGCCAATGTGGTAAATGCAGGAAATGCCCCCTGCGAGGCCACTCCATGGACCATGAAGTTCTATAATGCCTACACCAAAAGATGGGGCATTGAGCCTGAGGGTTACGGCACCTCCAGCAGCTACATGGCCCCATACGTGCTCAAGGCCGCCATTGAAGAGGCAGGGTCCCTGGACCCGGAGGCAGTGATCAAGGCCCTCGAGAAGACCGACATGATGGGGGTCTATGGACGCATCCGCTTTGATCCCAAGACCCATCAGGTAATCCCATCACTGGATCCCAAAGAAGGGGCTGTGGGGACCATATTCCAGTGGCAGGCCGCAAAACGCGTGGTGGTCTTCCCAAAGAGCATTGCCATGGGTGAGATCAAGCTTCCACCTTGGATGAAGAAGTAACCC
>JALVMN010000118.1 GCA_027027005.1 Desulfobacterales bacterium
ATTTTACAGGAAGACTTGCCCTGACCCTGAAATTTACAAACTCCACCTCTGAATCAGGATATGTCCTTCCATAAAGTTTCTCATAAGTGGAGTCAAACCTCTCCCTTATCTTATCCTTAGTAAGTGTGGTAAAATCACTCTCTGGCACAGGGGTATTGGTCTCAGAACCCTGTCCCACAAACCTCATATCAACGGAGCGTTCAAATATTATATCATCTGAATCAGGATCAACCTGAAGATTCTTCGCACCTTCCCTTTCCATCTCTTTGAAAATCCGTTCAATCTCATTAAAATCCGCATCTCCCAATGCAACCTTGTGACTTCGAATAAGGTCAAAGGCCCTGGGTGCAGTGAAAAATCCCATTGCCGAGCCAACACCCGCATTGGGGGGGACAATTATCCTGGGGGCACCCAGCTTTTTTGTAAGTCCATATGCATGAACAGGTCCTGCACCGCCAAATGCAATGACTGTAACGAGTTTGGGATTTCCTCCCTTCTCAGCAATGTGAGTCTTGGCAGCACCTGCCATGGTCTCATTTATTAAATCATGAATGCCCCATGTGGCATCCACAATCGACACCCCTAAGGGGTCTGCTATACGCTCTTTTATTCCCTTCCTGGCTCCGCTGCTGTCGAGCTTCATCTCTCCACCAAGGAAGTAGTTTTCATCCAGATATCCCAGCAGGAGGTCTGCGTCAGTAACACAGGGCTCAACTCCCCCCCTTCCATAGCATATTGGCCCTGGATCAGCTCCAGAACTCTCAGGTCCCACCTGAAGCGTTCCCATTTTGCTCACCTTTGCAATACTGCCTCCTCCAGCACCAATCTCCATTAAATCAACCACAGGAACCTGAATGGTAAGACCACTTCCCTTCATGAATCTCTGGACCCTGCCCACCTCAAAGGTGGGGACAACACCTGCCACACCCTTCTGTATCAGGCATGACTTGGCGGTTGTGCCTCCCATATCAAAGCAGAATATCTCTTCTATGCCGAACATCTTACCATAGTGCTGGCCTGATATCACTGCAGCGGTTGGCCCTGACTCAATTATCCTCACAGGAAACCGTGATGCTGTCTCAACAGAAGTGATACCACCACTTGATAGCATGATAAAGAGTCTTCCCTTAAAACCAATCTCCTCCAGTCTGCCTGATAATCTTGACAGATATCTGCCTGTTAATGGCTTTACATATGCATTGGTAACGGTGGTGCTGGTCCTCTCATATTCCCTGATCTGGGGCAATACCTCATATGAGATGGAAACCGAAATATCAGGATAGTCCCTTTCAATTATCTCCTTTATCATGAATTCATGTTCGGGATTTTCAAATGAATTAATGAGACAGACTGCGATTGATTCAACTCCCATGCTTACCAGCCTTGAGACCACCTCTTTGGCATGCTCGGGATCAAGGGGCTTAAGAACAGTTCCATCGCTCCTCACCCTTTCATCCACCTCAAGTCTCAGACTCCTTGGAACAAGAGGTTCGGGGAATTCTGCAAATATGTCATATGGTGCATATCTTATCTCTCTTCCCAGCTCCAGCACATCTCTAAATCCCTTTGTGGTTATAAGACCGGTCCTGGCACCTTTTCTCTCAATTATGGCATTTATAACAAGTGTTGTCCCATGTATTATCTCTCTGAGACTGGTCATAAAACCGGGTTCAATCTCCATCAACTCCTTAATGCCCTGCTCCACTGCATCCGAAGGGTCCTTTGGTGTGGTGAGGCATTTGTTAATCTTCATCTCCCCGGTGG
>JALVMN010000119.1 GCA_027027005.1 Desulfobacterales bacterium
CAACTCCCAGAGGTGGACAAGGGTGGTGGAAAAGGCACCTTTTTTGTGGATACCGAGGAAGACTACGAAGGCCTAAAACAGAGACTGGAGAAGAGGCGGTGGAGGGGTGTATCCGTAAACAAAGTCGCGATATTTAGAAAACTGGATTCTGTCCCCTGCAGCATCACTTTGTGCATTACCCGCCACGGTGTCCTAATGGGGCCCTTGCAGATCCAGTTTGTGGATATGGCCCTGGATGTCTTGGAAAAGGGGGTGTTTTGTGGGCACAGCTGGGGTGGATACAGGTGGCCACAAGATCTAGGAGAAAAGGCCAGGGCCCAGGCCCTTGCCATTGGGAATTTTTTGAAGAAGATGGGCTACAAGGGGCTGGCAGGGTTGGATTTTCTGGCCGATATTGATGGTGGCGACCTCTACCCAAAGGAGATAAACCCGCGCCTTACAGGTGCCCTTCCCATGCTCTCCATGCTGTTTGTGGCTCAAGGAATGATCCCTTTTGAGGCGTTTCATGTCCTGGAGTTTTTGAATATTCCTTATGAAATTGATCTGGAAGCATTGAACGAGTCCTACTCTGAGTCTCCAGCAGGTTCCCACGCCATTGTTCACCTGGGCTCGGCACCAGCTTCCATCAATGCTCCTGGCCTCAAGGCCGGTAGATATATCCCTGGGACAGGAGGGAGCCAGGAATTCACATACATTGGGCCTGGATGGGCCTACTGGCACATGGAATCAAAGAGGGAGATGGTGGTTGTGGATGGGCCCCCTTCAGCAGGACTCGGTCACTTGGAGGTGGAAGATCCATTGTTCAGATTGTGTAAGATCCTTTTCCCTGAACCCGAACTTGATGAGTTCTTGGGCCCCTCTTCCTTCATCAGGCGGGCTGTGAGGTGGGTAAGAGAAAAGATCTTAACCACCATATAAAAGATATCATCTTTTTTGGAGGTAATAGGCCTCTACTTTTTCAAGGCTTTTTAGGTAGTCGGCCTGAAACTCCAGATCAGGATAATGGCTGATTTCCTCCCTGAGCGGGTCCAGAAATGGGTAAGGATCAATTCCGTAGCTGTTTTTCCCGCGTTTGTCTGCCTCATGGATGATCAGGAGACAATAATATGAAAGCAGCAGCCTCAAGGTGGGGGCCCGTCTCGCGAGATATGCCCTGCCTCCTATGGTGTTTAGAAGAAAACCTGCATATTTGTAAAGCACATCGAATGAGGGCCTAAGCCCCAGATTGTCCGGGCATTGGGTGGCCATGGCCCACCTGAAAAAGATCTCCAGGTTGATCTCCATGGTGTCTGACTCGTTTTTTAGGATCTCTCGGATCAGCCTCAGGTCCTTGCGGCCAAGTGCCCGGTAGAAATGATAAATATTCTTGGTGAGGAGCCTGGGGTCAATCCCCTCGCCTGCTGGCACTGGGGGATGAGTCGACAATTTGGCCAGCAGCTTCTTGAAGTGATTCAGGGTGGGGGTGCCAAGCTCCAGGTGGCGCACGTAATCCCTGGTGTCCAGATATTTGAAGAATTCAGCCACATCGGCTTCCAACTGCTGGCAATAGTCCAGCCCGGTCTCTGGGACCAGGCCCTTGGGCTCGGGCCGTGTGAGCTGGGCATCAGGGCGAGCAGGAGGTGTTTTTCCAATAGATGGGGCCTCAGGGCCTTGTTGGGGTGGGGCGGGAGACGGGGATTTTGCCTCCTTGGGTGGCTCTTTTTGGGGAGTAGGCCATGGCACAGGCCTTTTTTGATAGTACAGGTACCCCCCAATCAGTGCGGCCAGGACCACCAGGACAAGCACCCAGATCCAGGCCTTGCTCTTGCGTTTTTTGGTCATGGCGCGGCCTCCACAATCCCCATTCCCTTTGGGAAAAGGGCCTAACTGGCTAAGCCAGAGAGCTGGTACTTTTCCTTACCCTCTTGGTAGAGGTCGTTTCCCCGCACATCGTTTACCACGATCACAGGAAGTCCTTCCACCCGTAACTCCCTTATGGCCTCTGGCCCCAGATCTTCATAGGCAGCGATCCTTACCTCTTTTATGCACTTGGAGATAAGGGCCCCTGCACCCCCAATGGCAGCCAGATACACCGCCTTGTGCTGCACCATGGCGTCTTTTACCTCTTGAGACCGCCGCCCCTTACCTATCATGGCCTTGAGGCCTCTTGCCAAGAGCTCAGGGGTGTAAGGATCCATCCGGTAGCCCGTGGTGGGCCCGGCTGCTCCGATGATTTTCCCAGGAGGGGCAGGTGAAGGTCCCAGATAATAGATGATCTGGCCTTCCAGAGGGATGGGCAGCTCTTTCCCAGCACGGATCAGCTCAACGAGACGCTTGTGGGCAGCGTCTCTGGCAGAATAGATGGTCCCGGTAACCAGGACTCGATCTCCTGCTCGCAGCCCGTCCGTGTCTTTGTCGGACAGGGGCGGGCGAAGTTCTACATATTGGTCCATGATCTCTCCCTCAAAAGACTATTTCCACATGTCGGTTGGCATGACACTGAATATTGATACCAAGGGGCAGGCTGGCAATGTGGGACGGCATCATGAGTATGTGAACCGCAAGTGATGTGACCCTGCCCCCCAGGCCTTGAGGTCCCACGCCGGTGCTGTTGATGGCCTCGAGAAGCTCTTGTTCAAGTTTTTGCAGTTCGGGATCGGGATTCGGAGTTCCCACGGGTCTTAACAATGATTTCTTGGCAAGTATGGCGCACTGCTCAAAGTCACCGCCGATCCCAACACCAACGATGGTGGGGGGGCACGGATTGGGGCCGGCCTCCACCACGGTCTGGACCACCTTCTCCCTTATGCCTTCCCATCCTGCAGATGGCGGGAGCATGAACAGCCGGCTCATGTTTTCTCCGCCACCTCCTTTGGGCACAACCCACAGCCTGAGCCCTTCTCCAGGCACGATTTCTGTATGAATTATCACAGGGGTGTTATCTCCCGTGTTCTTTCTGGTGAAAGGATGACAGAGGGATTTCCTCAAGAAGCCCTCCAGGTATCCCTGCCGCACCCCTTCTTCTATGGCCTCTCTGAAACCTCCGCCCGTGAGGTGTAAATCTTGGCCAACCTGGGCAAATACCACCACCAGACCGGTATCCTGACACATGGGGATACGTTCTTTGCGCGCAATGTCTGCGTTTTCCAAGAGGCGCTCCAATATCTCTTTTCCCAGGGGCGACTCTTCCTGTTCCACGCCTCTTTTGAGGGCCTCCACCATGTCCTGGCCCAGTTCCAGGTTGGCCTTGATCACAGCCTGTTTAACCCTTTCGGTTATCTGAGAAACCGCCAAATCTCGCATGAAACACCTCTCCTGAAGTATTTGGCCTGGAAGTGAGCTATTGACTTCTGGCCATGCTCTGCTATGGTAAACGTTCCCGGATGCAAGTAACCGCTCTTGTCCCTGCCCCAAGGAGCTTTTTGCTGAAGATTAAATCCCGGGTGAATATACTAAAGATGTTGGCCATAGGCAATGAAAACCCACTTTGTTGAAATTTGTGGATAGGTCTTGGGAGATGAAGATACTCCTTACAAACGATGACGGCATCTATGCACCAGGGCTCCACGCCCTTTACGAAATATTTAGGCCTTACTGTGAAGTCCATGTGGTGGCCCCTGTGCTGGAGATGAGTGCGGTGGGGCACGCCATCACGCTCTCAAGCCCATTGAGGGTCCAGAAGGTGGATAGAAACGGCTCCTTTTACGGATACGCGGTCTCAGGGACACCTGCAGACTGCGTGAAGATCGCGGTAAAAGAACTCTTGAATCCTGGTCCTGACATAATTGTCTCAGGGATAAATGCCGGTAGAAACGTTGGCATGGACATCCTGTATTCGGGCACTGTGTCGGCCGCCACAGAGGGGGCATTCCTGGGATACCCGGCAATTGCAGTGTCCCTTGACTGCAGGGTGGACCCGGACTTTTCCCTGGCTGCCAAGGTGGCAAAAGAGGTGGTGGAGTTTGTGCGCAAATGGGGTTTATCGGACGGCAGCGCCCTTAATGTAAATGTGCCTGCCCTTCCTGCCTCCAAGATAAAGGGTGTTCGCTTTGCAAGGCAGGGCACGGCACGCTTTGAAGAGCGCTTTGAGAGGCGAAGTGACCCCCGAGGGAACATCTACTACTGGCTGTGTGGCGAGACCACTGTGGATGACGGCGACACCGACTGTGACTCGGCCCTCCTCAAGGCTGGCTACATAACCATAACGCCCATACACTACGACCTCACCTGCCTGAAAGAACTCGGGAGGCTCAACGGACTTGAGCCCCCCAAGTTACCAACCTAACATTCTGCTCCCTGGATACTACTCCGGTCCAAAGACCGCAGCCATCCTCTTGTAGGTTTCGAACCTTTCCTTTACGTCTTTTTCAGCCTGCTCAAAGAGCTTCTCGGCCTGCTCAGGGAATGTCCTGGTGAGCGAGGAATAGCGCACCTCTCCCAGCAAGAATTCCCTGAAATCGCCCTTGGGGTCTTTGGAATCGAGGATAAATGGATTCTCACCCGCTTCCTTGAGCCGCGGGTCAAACCTATAGAGGGGCCAATATCCCACCTCCACGGCCTTTTTCTCCTCTTCCTGGCTCAGCCCCATGTCTATCCCGTGGTTGATGCAGGGTGAGTAGGCTATAATTAGAGAAGGCCCCGGGTACGACTCTGCCTCCAGGAAGGCCTTGAGACACTGGTTCTTATTGGCACCCATGGCAACGGATGCAACATATACATACCCATAGGTCATGGCCATGAGACCGAGGTCCTTCTTCTTGGTGGCCTTACCTGCAGCGGCAAACTTTGCCACGGCCCCGGTGGGGGTGGACTTTGAAGATTGGCCTCCCGTGTTGGAGTAAACCTCGGTATCCAGCACCAGGACGTTTACATCCCTGCCCATGGCCAACACGTGATCCAGGCCGCCGTAACCAATGTCATAGGCCCAGCCATCCCCTCCTATGATCCAGATGGATTTCTTTATCAGGTAGTCCCTCTGGTCCAGGACCTCCCAAAGCAGCCGCTCCACCTCTCTCGAATCCTGGGTTGAGTCAGTGGATTGGAGTTGGCCCAGTTCAAGCTCTAATCTTTCCAGCAATACCTTGGAGGCTTCCTTTGATTTTTCGCCGTCATTCATGTTCTTTAGCCAGTCGGAACATGCCTGGCGAAGATCCTTTGATATATTTTGCTCCATCAGTTCCTTCACCGTCGAGGCCAGTTTTTCCCTTCGCTGGCTTACGGCAAGCTCCATGCCGAATCCAAACTCTGCATTGTCTTCAAAGAGTGAGTTTGCCCATGTGGGGCCGTGCCCTTCTTCATTCACTGTATAGGGGCAAACAGGGGCAGAACCACCATAGATGGAAGAGCAACCCGTTGCATTGGCAATGATCATCCTGTCGCCATAGAGCTGTGTGGCAAGCTTGATATAAGGGGTCTCCCCACAGCCTGCACATGCCCCTGAAAACTCAAAGAGGGGCTGCCTGAATTGGCTTCCCTTAACACTGGTCACGGGCATCACATCACCCAGATTGGGTAGTTTAGCGGCAAATATGTGGTTGGGGATCTCCTTTTCCTTGACAGAAGAAAGGGGCTTCATTTCCAGGGCCTTTTTCTTGGCAGGGCATACATGAGCGCAATTCCCGCATCCAGTGCAATCAAGCGGGCTGATCTGGATG
>JALVMN010000120.1 GCA_027027005.1 Desulfobacterales bacterium
CCCAGGATGGAGCCCTTTCTCCTTGCACATGTCTGTGATATTGGGGGGCGGGCCGACTCTCTTTGAAAGGTGGACGGGAGTGGCACTAGGGCTGATCACTTGTTGACTTATGGTCGTATTGCAGGGTAGTTAATTGGAAGGGTTGTAGAGGAGCTCCTGGAGAGGCTATTTGCATTGAACACAGAGAGGCGGCGGGCCGATCAGGAGGGCGGATTTGATCCCTGTTTCAACAATTCTTATTTATTGGCGGCCCAAAAGGCAACATCACTTACAGAGGACAAAGAATGGGGGAGGCGATGGTGGATGCACAAGGGCTTAGGGAGTTGGTAAGAGAATTTGTGAGGTCTTATGCTGATCAACCCGGGACAACCGATTGGTGGAGGGATCCCCTGCTGGTCACAGCACGGATTGACCAGAGATTTGACGCCCTCCCCCGGATTGCATGGGATGAGCACCTAAGGCCCACCGAACTTCTTCCTTCGGCCAAGACCCTGATCGTGTTTTTTGTGCCCTTCAAGAAATCACTTCTGGATGAAAATACTCCAGGCCCTTTTCCGTGCCGAAACTGGGGCCTTGCATACGAGGCCACCAACAAGCTCATAGGACTGGTGTGTCAGAGGATCAAGGATGTGCTGGCAGTGCAGGGATTCATGTCTGCACTCATGCCTGCCACCCACAACTTTGATGAGAAAAAACTCATGGCCAGGTGGTCCCACAAACACCTGGCCCATATAAGCGGCTTGGGCCGCATCGGAATAAACACTCAGCTCATCACTCCCGTGGGCTGCGCAGGGAGGTTGGGAAGCCTTGTTACCGAGGCAGACCTTGGTAATTCCCCTCTAGTAGTGGATGGTGAACTCTGCCTCCATAAGCAGGGAAAAGAATGCCTTGAGTGCCTCGGCCGATGCCCGGTGGAGGCCTTGAAAGTGCAAGGTATAGAGCGTCAAAAATGCTGGGCCCGCCTGAAGTTCAATATCCAAAAAACAGAGGAGCTTTCCGGCCTTGACCGCAATACCCATGTGTGCGGCAAATGCGTGGTTGGCCTGCCCTGCTCTTACTTTGAGGGGCAGGAAAACTAACCCTTTCCAAGCATCGGAAAAGGGCTTTCCAAGGGTTTTGCCCCTTGAGAAGGGTAAAGGGGACATGCCCGCTTGATGCATTTCTTGTTGAGCAAGTACTGATTGCAAACCAGGGCCTCATCAGCCTTCAGCGTTAACGGCAACAGTCCCTCAGACATCCTGGCTGCTTGTCTCAGAGAGAGGTATGATTCCCTCAAACAGCACCTGGCTGCCTTGAGCCGGGAGATCTCTTTCAAGATCTCTCCCACCACGCCCATCACCTGCTTACGAGGCCTGGGAGTCAAGGGACTGGCCCCAAGTATGATGGAAAAGGCGATCCCCACACCTATTGCCGCACCACAGCTACCCATGAACCCACAGGCCCCACCCGGGATCTCGCTTCCCCTCTTGATACCGGTCTCAACAGCATCCTTGGGCAACTTCCCCCCAAGGTTTCTATAAGTGGAAAGAATGATCCCTGGCACCATGCCATGGTGTTCAGGGCCATGCAATACTGACACATACTGGGAGCGAATGTTCTTGAGCAGGGCCAACATGTCTGTTTCAGTGGTAGTGGTGCATATCTCCATTATCTTGGCCAGGGGATCCTTCATGTGGCATGCGTCACAAACGAAATGGCCTTTCATGCACACAGCATCGGCCATGGCCTTTGAGCCACAGATGGAACACGACTTCATCTCTGAAGAAGTAAAGTATTTTAGTGGCTCTCCGCATATCAAACAACCAACCGCATGGGTTTCTTGGCAACCTAAGTCTATATTGGACAAGGCAAGGCCTTCAGGAGGGCCACAGCACGAACACCTGTTGGCCATCTCCACATTTGTTACCATAGCGGTCTCTTTGTCTATGACCAGCACCCCACTTTCTGCCATCTCTTTTGTGGATGCATCACCAAAGGCCACCTCCACCACCTCCCCCCGTCTCAAGATCTCGGAGCCGTCCAAGACCAACGCCTGGAATGGACCTGAATATAAAAGCCTTTGTTCTTCCCGGTGGCCAGATGCATGGTCCGGCTTTCTGGCCAAAAAGGTCAAGGAGTGGAATCCATGCCCTTGCACTTCCCTGTATGGAAATCGCCCAAGGATCTTTGCCCCCATAAAGCCAATTTCACCCAAAAGGGCAAGAAGGTACTTTTCCACCAGTGCTCCGCCGATGCACTCTCCAATGAGCTGATGATCAGCCCTAATGGAGGCAGGGGGTTCATCTTCTGTAACCACATCCGATATCACCAGGCGCCCCCCGGGCTTGAGCACCCTGAATATCTCTGAAAACACCCGCCTCTTGTTCTTGCTGAGATTTATGACACAGTTGGACATGACAAGGTCCACAGCATTGTCGCCTAGGGGAATCTCTTCAAGGTAGCCTTTCAGAAAAAATACATTCCCGTATCCCAATTCCTTGGCCACCTTGCGAGCCGCGCCGCCCGCAATATCCAGCATCTCCTGGGTCATATCAAGTCCCAGCACAAGGCCCTTTGGTCCCACCATTCGGGAGGCCATAAAACACTCCACCCCGCTTCCTGAGCCAAGGTCAAGGACTGTTTCGCCCTCTGAGATCCCGGCATCTTGAGCAGGACTACCGCACCCGTACATCCTCAACCTTGCCTCTTCTGGAATAAACTCAGCCCCTGCACCCAGTTGGACAGGGTTTGCAATCCTGGTGTCTGCCTCCAAGGCCCTACGAGAGTAAAACTCCCTAACCAGGCCCCTGCTATCTCCCTGGCCCACAGAGAGGAGGCAGTTGCAGTGAGTGAAATTAATTTCTTCACCAGAGGAGCACTCAGTGCTTACATCACCCATCCTCAAAACAAGGCCAGGATGCTCTGGAACCGGGAGCCCCCTTATTTCTCTCTGGATCAAAAATTCAACCATGGCCTTGTAGACAGGGGTATACGGATCCTGGCCCAATTTCAGCTCAATATCTTTACCCGGCACTATCTCAAGGCAATGGTCAATATCTCCCCCGCCGATGATAAATCTCCAGGGGTCATGTCTCATGTGTGGGGACTCCATGAGGCTCATGCCACGTATCGCTTCAAAAAGGGCACTCTCCCTCCAAACCCGCTCAAGCCCCTGACCCAGATGGCCACCAATACACTCAGGTCTTTCAACCATTGCAGGGGTGGGATATATTGCCCCGTCAGGACCAACGGCCAAGGACTCCCAGCACGCATTTCCAAGGTCATACCTGGTCCCTGGAGGAGAAAATACCTGGGAGGCCATTGCATCCAAATTATCTATGGAAATCCCTGATTCCTGAGCCACCTCAAATGCAGCTACGAGAGCAGAGATAAGAGCATCTGTCTCTGGCACATCCAGGTTCTCACCGAGACCCCGTTTGAAGTGCCACTGAAGGTGGAGGTTATGTATCCCAATATTTCTCAAAATAGTTATGAGTTCACTTATGCAAGGAGTGTTTATCTCGTTTACACTCATGGCAACGCTGCACGATATACCCCTCTCCAGGAGCTCCTCTATTGTCTTCAGGGTCTTTATGTATGTTCCCTTTCCCCTTATCTTGTCATGAGACTCCTCGGGTCCATCCACGCTCACTTGCAAGTGAACCCTTTCGAGATCCAGCCTGGAAATGCGTGAAAGGTCTTGTGCCTTCAGGAGCCCATTGGTCAGGACCACGAGCTTTACATCGCTCCAGCCCAAAACAGCCTTCATCAAGCCTACAAAGTCGGGATACACAAATGGTTCCCCCCCCGTGAAACATATCAGCCCACAGCCTAGATCATAGGCCTGGGACGCTGCTTGAAGGATGGTATCTCTTTCAAGAAATCTTGTGCCGGTGAGGTGTTCCCCGAACATGCAATGGGTACATCGAAGGTTGCATTTGTCAGTGAGGTGAAACCATATCTCTTGAAGGCGCCCCAGCGGCCTGGTGCTTCGCCCTTCATACGGCCTGTAAGGGGAGAACGTAATGGAGCTCACAAACGTGCTTGCCTCCAAAGACGAAGTAAGGATGTCCTTTGCAGTTAACTTGTTCAAGGAAATGGCCAGATCATCGAGCGAGAGTTTTCCATTGCAGAGATCGAGTATCTCACTGGCAGAAGGACTGGGAACAAACCAAAAAGGGACCTCTGGAATTATGTAGATGGGGAGCTTTTGCCCTTGAACACTAACATACCCCCCTTTTGTTGCACTAAGCTCTTTTTTCATAATTCCACCTCAAAAAAAAGAAACGCCAGGGCATTTCGCCCCAGGCCCATCTATTTTAATCAATCCAACCCTTAAACTCTACCAACAAAACCCCATGGGCACAACTGTGGGACGCTCGGTCCCAAGTCGGTGTTGGGCCTCTCTTAATGTAGAGCAATATCTCCCTTTGTCATTGACTTGCCTGGCTGAATTCCTTAGAGTCCTAGCGTATTGCAATCATAAGTTTTCTCAATTCAACCCAATTAGTATAAATGAGGAGAGGGAAAAATGATTATCTCGAGAAATGACTACATTGAAAGGCTTTCGGGATACAGGCGCGAAATCTATGTAAAGGGCGAAAAAATTGAAAATTTCGTAGAGCACCCCAATATCCGCCCTGCCATAAATGCCATTGCCTTTACCTATGACCTTGCTGCCCAAAAGGAGGAGTATTCTCCCTTTTCTGAACTTGTCCATCAAAAGGTGAACCGCCTCAACTATGTAAATAGAACCCCTGAAGACCTGATTGCAAGGCTGGACTACCAGCGGGAATTGAGCATGAGGACAGGGACCTGCCACTATAGATGCCCAGGGGCTGACGCCATATGCTCCCTTTATCCCACCACAAAGGCATTGGACCAGAGGCTCGACACTGACTATCACCAAAAATTCCTGGCATTTCTAAAGGAAATCCAGTCTAAGGACTATGCGTGCACAGGCGCACTCACCGACACCAAGGGCGACAGATCCAAGAGGCCGAAAGAGGCAAGGGACATGTATGTCCATGTGGTGGAAAAAAGTGATGCGGGCATCGTGGTAAGTGGTGCCAAGATCCACCAAAGCGGGGCATTTGCCGCTGATGTCAATTTTGTGCTCCCCACCCAAACTTTCAAGCAGGGTGAAGAAGAGTTTGCCATCGCCTTTGCAGTGACACCAGAGGATGAGGGGGTCAAATTCATCCTGCAGAGCACCGGCTATCAGGCAAAATTCCGGGAAGGGGGGAGCTTTGAGCCTGGAAACTTCAAATATGGAGACAGGCTCACCTGCACCGTTATATTTGACAATGTCTTCATACCCTGGGACAGGGTCTTTGTCTTTGAAGACCTGGAGGCAAACAGGCATCTTCTCACCGGCTTTGCCGTCTCGCACCGCTGTGCAGGGGCTGCCTGCAAGGCGGGCTTCATGGATTCCATGATAGGTGCAGCAAGCCTGATGCTAAAGGCCAATGGCCTTGAAAAGGTGGCGGCCTTGAAACAAAAGATAGGCGAGATGGTGGGGATAAGTGAAGCGGCTTACGGAATTGCAATCGGAGCTGCCACCAAGGGATATGAGGACTGGGGGGTGTATCAGCCCAACACATTGATCGCCAATGCCGGAAAGGTGATCGGCGTGGACGGGCTGAACAAGGTCATAATGAATCTTGCTGAAATTGCAGGGGGCATCCCTGTTACAGCGCCCTCAGAGTTTGACCTCAAAAATCCTGAGATAGGCGCATTGGTAGAAAAATACTTGAGCGCCAACCCGGAGTTCACAACAGAGGAGCGGCTCAAGATCATAAAGTTCATAGAGTTCTGGGTTACCAGTTCCCACCTGTTGGGCGGGATCCATGGAGGGGGCTCACCTGCTGCCTCCATCATATTCTTGCAGATCCTGGCTGATATCAAGTCCAAGGAAGAGGCCGTCAAGGAGGCCCTGGGCCTGAAATAGCACAGTAACAGGTCTCAGGAAAGAAACTCCTTCAGAGGATGCCTTGGCGAGTAGGTGCTGTTGGCCAGGACCAGTTGGCGGCCCGTGCGCTCCGGGATGTCAATCACTATTGGGCCAAGGAGGTTGGCCGTCATCTCCTCCACCTCGCCCGGGGGGATGGTGACCAGCACAAATACGGCGTTTTTGCCATCCCGGATCCCTTCCAGGATCTCTTCGAATGATCTGCCAAGGCCCTTTAGGTAGTCAGGGTCAATGAGAAAAGGGCTTGTCATCACAAAGGCAAGTGCCGGATCATCCAGGGATTGAAGCCAGCAAAAAGGGGAATTGGGCTTGTGCTCCAGTATGGTGAAACGCCTTTGGTTTGGAAATCCCAAGATACCTTCAGGAAACCGGATTATTCTCTTCTCTTTCACCTCAATGGTCCCGAACCTGGTGGTTTCAATTGACACCAGCCCGTGGTTTTCCTGATTGGATTTAATCCGTTCCGCCGGATCTACCATGGGTCCTCTTTCCCTCCTAAGCGTCAAGGTCCTTGGGGCTTTGGGATGCCTTGATGTTTTCTGCCACGATCATCTCGTATATCTCTGTGCGGTGAACCGAGGTCTCCTTTGGGGCATCAATACCCAGTCTCACCTGGTTTCCCCGTATCTCCAAGACAGTGACCCTGATATTGCTCCCAATGGTGATGCTCTCTTCCACCTTCCTGGTAAGTACCAACATAGGCTCCCTCCATGGCACCTGTTTTCACAAAAACCTCTCTTCTCTTCACCCTAACTGATTTGATTTGTCACGGGGTCATAGTTCATACAGAGGAGGCTTATCATAGAAAGTCCACAAGGCTCATGCGCATCACCCTGGCAGAGGAGGCCAGGGCGGCCTGATACGCGGTCTCCACGGCCTTGAGCTCCATTATGGCCTCTGCAATGTCTGCATCCTCCAGGGTGGAGCGTCGCTCCACATAGGCAAGCTCCAACTCCTTCAGGACGCTCTCCTTTGTCTCCAGCCTTATCATTTTGGTCCCGGTATCAGAGATGATGTCTCCCACGCGATCCATCACATAGTCCAGTCTCCCGATGGCCTCTCTTATCCCGTCAACATCATTGCTCTCAAGGGACCTTTTGAGGTCCAAGAGCACCTTGAAGACATTGGAGTTACCAACCGTTGGGTCTGACCAGTCAAAGTTATCGTCCCCCATCACCTCTTCACCGTCACGGCCCACCTCCACATCCACCCCGGCCCCTATGCGAATGCTAAAGGCGTTGGAGTTTCCGTTATAAGTGACCTGGGTGGGGTTTTCCTCGTCGTCAAAGGAAAAGGGTGCGCTGCTGGTCTTGGTCCCCGAAAATATGTATCTTCCCCCCACCTCGGTGTTTGCAAGCCCGAGGATCTGGCGCATGTAGCCGTCCACAACCTGGGCTGCATTCGCCCTCTCGGACTGACCCTTGGTGTCATTGGCCATCTCCACGCTGAGCGCCTTGGCGGCGCTTAGGAGGTCGTATATCTGGGTGAGGGCGGATTCTGCAGCCATGAGCCATGACTTGCCCATGGTTATGTTTCTCTTCAGTTGATTCACTCCTGAAAGAGAGGCCTTGATATTCATTACACTGACCAAGGCCACTGGATCGTCGGAAAGATTATTGATCCTTTTACCGGTGCTCACCACATTATTGGCCTTCACCAGGTTCTCTGTAACCCGGGCGAGATTCACCTTTATGTTTTCATACATGGTCTTGTTGGCCACGCGCATTGTGCTCTACCCCCTACTTCACATCCAGTAGTGTCTGGAACATCTCGTCTGCAGTGGCGATCAACTTGGCAGCCGCTGCATAGGCGTGCTGGAACTTTATGAGGTCGGCCATCTCTTCGTCAATGGAGACAGCCGAGATGTTATCCCTGGTCTCCCTGAGCTGATTGGTGATGATCTCAGTATATTCCCTGGAGCGGGTCACACTTTGGCTGAACACCCCTATGCTGCCGATAAAGGATGCCAGATGGCCGCCAATGGTGTCCGTGGCCGTCTCTGTCACGGGGTTGTCTAGGCCCCGCTCATAATAATAGCGATGGCTGGTTACATTCTGGGACTCAAGTCCTGAAACGGCCAAGGAGTTTGAATTGTCACCCTCTGCAAATTCCCCTGTGTCGCCGTCCACCCGGGCCGCTGCCACATAATCCTTGTTGGTGATGAGGGTGGAGTTGAGAGTTATGAATCTTGCGTAATCCTGCTCCACAGGGCTTGAACCCTCAAAAAAGGTGTTGATGCCAAGGCCTGCCAAAACACCGCTTGTATCCTCTGAAAAGGCAAAGGTATGGCCTGCGCCCCCCTGGATGCTGAGCCTTCCGTCAGCCGTTATGCTTGCAGTGATATTGCCCCCCGCCAAGCCGTTTATTGCATCCCTTATGTCTTCCAGGGTGGTTGAAGCAGGGTCAACGCTGATCTGCAGAGAGCCGCCGGGGCCTCCCAGGTCCACCACATCACCGTTGGCATCATATACCCAGAATCGAAAGGAGCCTGTCTGTATCCTGTCGGCAAAATCCAGCCCCGAACTATCGAGGGAGGCCGAGGGATCTGTGACCGCGTAGCTCCCAGTAAGCTCAGAGAACCCCACCAAGCCCACTCCCTGGCTGTATATGCGATTTACCTCCCATATGATGGTCTTGGCCAGCTCGTTTAGGTCTGATTCGTATTTGGGGATTATGGCATCGCGCATGTCCAGCCAGCCCCCCATCTTGCCCCCTGTTATGGTATCAGTGATATCTGTCCTGGCCCCTCCTGATGTCTCCCACCGGATCCGGCCGTCATCATAGGAAAGCTCATAGCTATCGGCCTTGCTCACCAGGATGTAACCCCTGCCGGTTGTGACGGTGAGATTACCGTCATCGTTTTCATAGTATCTTATATCCATAAGCTCTGAGAGTTCGGTGACCAGTCGATTGCGCTGATCCAGCAGGTCATTGGGGCTTCCATGAACCCTTTCGGCCACAATCTGCCGATTTAACTGGGCGATCTGGGCCACAAGCTCGTTTACCTTCTCCACCCCTGCCTCGAGGGAGAGATTGAGCTCTGTGGTCAACCTGCCAAGGTCTGCATGGACCCCATTAAAGGCCTCGCACAGCAGGACCGCCCGCTCGCACACCACGGTCCTTTCTGAGGATCCGGTGGGGTTGTTTGAAAGGTCATGCCAAGCGTTCCAGAAATCGGCCAGCAATGTTCCAAGACTCCTCTCAGAGCTCTCACTGAATACACCCTCCAAGACCCCCATATAGACCTCTTTTTCCTGAAGCGAGTTGAGGGCGGTCTTTCTCTGCTGGAGCCTGGTCTCCACAAAGGGGTCAACATTCCTGATTATCTCCTGGACCTCCACGCCTCTTCCCAGCAGGAACCCTGCATATGGGGCAGGGGCCCTGGTCTGGAGGTTTGCCGTCTGCCTGGAATACCCGGGCGTGTTCACATTGGCTATGTTCTGGCCCACTATATCCATGGCAAGCTGCTGGGAGAGCAGCGCATCTTTTGCAATGTTCAATAACAGCCCTATTCCGCTCATAACTACACCTGTGCCCTGTAAATTAAGGGAGGCTTCTCTGGACTGCCTGCTGTCTTTCCGTATAGGCCCGGCTCAGCTCCACTTCCGGCGATCACCCCGATCAGGCCCTCAATGAAATCCAGCATCTCGCATACAAACTGCCTGTTCTCCTGGGCCCTGAGCCTGATCTCCAGCTTGAGGGAATCTATCTTACTCTTCATCTCTCGAGCTTCCCTTGCCTTCCCTTTTTCAACATCTTCCTTTTGAAGCTTGGATAATTGTCTTATCAGTTCCTCCTTTCTCTCTGACACCCTTCTTAGGCCCTTGAGGTCAGAGCTGATCAGGAAGCCCTTTTCCTCTTCCAGGGCATCGCAAAGCCCTTGGAGGAGTTCCACTTGTCTTGCCAAAACGCTCTTTTCACTTGGCGAGCTCAACATCCCTCTCCTCAAATCCTTTAATCGACAATCCTTGAACGAAACTGAAACGGGCTATTTTGTGGCCTCACCCCCGTCTACTATTTCAGCCTGATTTTATCCCGTAGTTTCAATCTGTTATCCGGTTTTACCTGCTCCTTGCCCTCACTAGGGGCGGAGTCGGGCCGAGCCCTTTTGAGCTGATGGTACAACATCCTGGACAGGCTGTTTGGTCCCATGCCGGCCATTTGCTTTGAGAGTTCCAAGTCAAACAAGGATTCATAGATTTCTTCTCCCTGCCCCCCATGAAACAGGTCACACTTGTCAATGGTCCGCCTCATGGATTTGAGCAACTGATACGTGAAGATGGCTTCAAAATCCCTGCAAGCCTTTCGGAGTTTTCGGTCCCGGGAGTCCCTTTGGGGGCCGTGGACCCCATTTTGGTTTGAAAATTTGTCCGCTATTCCCTTGACCATCCTTCTCCCCTTTAGATTATCTCCAGCTCGGCCTGAAGGGCGCCCGCAGCCTTTATGGCCTGGAAAACAGAAATCAGGTCCCTGGGGCTCACCCCGATGGCGTTCAAGGCCCTCACCAGTTCTCCCAGGCTTGTCCCCTCAGGCATGAGGATTAATTTCTTGCCTTCTTCTGTCACGGTCACCTTTGATTCGGGTGTTACCACGGTCTGTCCCTCGGAAAAGGGCAGGGGCTGGCTCACCTTCTTGGTCTCCTTTATCTGCACACTGAGGTTTCCGTGGGCAATGGCCACGGAGGATATCCTCACATCCTTTCCCATGACCACGGTGCCTGTCTTTTCGTCCAGGATGATCTTGGCCTTTGTATCAGTGGATACCTGGAGTTGTTCTACTTTGGCCACGAGAGCCACCAGGTTGCCATGATACGATTGGGGCACCTTTACCTTTACGGTGCCTGCATCAGCCGCAAAGGCCACCGGCTCATCAAGGGCCTCGTTTATGCTCCTTGATACCCTGAGGGCAGTGGTAAAATCGGGCTCCTGCAAAGATATGACCAGTTGATCCATGCGGTTGAAATCAAACGGGATCTCACGTTCTATGGTGGCGCCGTTCGGGATGCGTGCCACCGTGGGGTGGTTCTTTTGGACGCCCCCGCCCGCCTCTCCTCCTGCTGCAAACCCGCCCACGATCAACGGCCCCTGGGCCAGGGCATAGATCTTGTTATCGGCTCCCCTCAAGGGTGTGAGGAGGAGCGTGCCTCCCAGGAGGCTTTTTGCATCACCCACTGAAGAGACCATCACGTCCAGCTTGCTCCCCACCCTGGCAAAGGGAGGGAGGTCGGCAGTAACCATGACGGCTGCCACATTACTGACCTTGACCTCATCTGGGAGCACATGGATTCCCAGCCTTTCCATCATGTTTGCCAGGGATTGGACCGTGAACTTGGTCCCTGCACCATCCCCGGTGCCGTTCAGTCCCACCACCAGTCCATAGCCCACCAGTTGGTTGCTCCTCACTCCACGAAACGAGGCTATGTCCTTTATCCTTGCCCCGTGAGCACCGGATATGGACAAAAAGCAGAACAAGATAGTGCCCAAGATGAGTCGCGTTATTAATCTGCTCACCACTTTTCCCCTCCTCATCAGAAAGGCCATACAAAATCTATGAGCCTTGCCAGCCAGCCCGGTCTTTGCTTGTCGCTCACCGCACCGCGGCCCGTGTATTCTATCTTTGCATTGGCGATATAGCTGGAAAGTATGGTGTTGTCGGGAGAGATGTCCACCGGCCGAATGATGCCTGAAAGTATTATGTACTGGGTCTCGTTGTTGACCCTTATCTCCCGGCTTCCACGGATCACAAGATTGCCGTTGGGCAACACCTCGGTGACAACCGCGGTAATGGATGCGGTCATGCTCTCGTCGCGGCTGGTGGAACCACTTCCGTCAAATTTATTGCTGATGGAGCCCTTGAACATGGTTGCATTGTTAAAGGCCCTTGGAAGGTTTCCCCACTCCCTGAACTTGGTTTCGTATCCAAGGAGGTTGTCTATCCCAGCCTCTATGGAAGAGGTCCTCTCTGTCTTGGTGTCAGCCTTCTTGGTGGCCTTGGAGGTCTCAACGATATTTATGGTCACGAGGTCCCCCACCTTAAAGGCCCTTAGGTCCTGGAAAAAGCCTCCGTAGGCCCGCTCCTTGAAAAGCCCGGCCTCAAGCCCTGTGAGGGTAGGCTTTGGTAAAGCCTTTTCACTTTTGTCTAGCATCTTGGTGGGAGCGGTCTTTACTACCTCCTTGCGCGAGGCACCACAAGCCGAAAAAAACCCCAGGATCAAGATCAACATTGTTAAATGAAAAACTTTTTTCTTGGACATATCACCATTCCTCCAAGGAAACCCGCCGGTTTCACCTCAAAAACTCACCGCCACCCTGCCCTTTCCCGCTACAGTGGCAAATAGCTGCTTTCCGCTCGTAATGTTTACGACCCTGACTTGCTCGCCCAGGGCCCCGTCCTCCAGGACCTTGCCCAGGGTGGTCACCTTTATGGCCCGATTTTCAGCCGTTATCAGCACGCGCTCTCCTTTCCTGACCAGCGGGGGGGATTTCACCATGGCCTTGGTTATGACCTGTCCTCTTCTTATGGGGCGGGTGAGCATCATCCCCAGAATCGCCTCACTCCCAACCGGTATTTCTTGTGCTGGATAATGGGTCATCTCAGTGGATTCCACCAGGTCAGCCTCTGAAAGAATATGGCCTTTGGGGAGATTCCTGGATGCCTTTACCACCCTTTGAAGCACCTTTATCCTTCCCGAGAGCGGCACCTTTTTGATGGCCCTGCCATCCACCTTGAAGGTAATCACCAATGAGACAAGGCCTGACCATTGAGACCTGCCCCTTTTCTTCACAGACCAGGTGAGTTTTCCCTCTGGCAGATGGACCAGCTTTGGAGTGGAAACCTCCTCTATGGTCATTTCATTGAGCATCCAGGGGCTGTGTGCCCTGACATAATCGATAAAGATTCTCTTGAGCCTCGGGCGGGACATTATCCTGGCACTTCTTGTGAGGGCCATGGTCTCGGGTATCCGCACCTTTATGCGGGCCTCGGCAGGGAGGGCTGCTTGGAGCTTGTTGATGAGATAGCTGTGGGTAAGGGTGCGGGTCTCGCCTGGTGAGGGAGAGGCGCACACCTTCACCTGCCCGATGGTGCCAACCATTGGATGGTCCTGGGGATAAAAGCTTGCAATGTCCTTGAGATAAGTGTGGGTGCCGGAAACTTTGGCCCTATCTTTTATCACTATCTCAAGCTCATGGGCAGCAGCACCTCCTGCCCACAGGATCGCCACGGCTAGGATTAAGCAAATTCTTGCTCCCAAACGCACCATGTCCTATCTCCTGATATTGTTGGCTATTTGGAGCATTTCGTCTGCCGCCTTGATAGCCTTTGAATTGACCTCGTATGCCCTCTGGCCCGTTATCATGTTTACCATCTCCTGGACCACATCCACATTGGACATCTCCAGATACCCCTGGGCAATGGTCCCCATGCCGTCCACGCCGGGGTTGCCCTCCACCGGGTCACCTGAGGCTGCAGTGGGGACGAAACGATTTCCCCCAATGCTCAGGAGTCCGGAAGGATTGGGAAAGCTGTAGAGGGTGATCTGTGCACTTGCCAGCTCGGTGCCATCAGGGCCCATACACACCATCCGTCCGCCTGAGTCCACGGTAAAGGTGACTGTATCAGAAGGGATGGAAAACTCCGGCTGGAGCCTGTCACCGTTGGAAGTGCAGATAAATCCCTCGCTGTCTATCTTGAAGGCGCCTGAGCGGATATAGACCTCTTCACCGTTGCTGATGATCTTGAAAAAGCCCTTACCTTCAATGGCAAAGTCCAGCTCGTTCTTGGTCTCCACATAGTCGCCCTGGGAAAAGATTTTTTGTACCGCCACCGGCCTGGTCCCCATGCCCACCTGGATCCCGGTGGGCACCTGGCCTCCTGCTGAGGTGGAGGCCCCTGGGGCGCGCATGTTCTGGTAGAGCAGGTCTTCGAAATCAGCCCTGCTTTTCTTGAAACCACTGGTGTTGACGTTTGCCAAGTTGTTGGCTATCACATCGATGTTTAGCTTTTGGGCGGCCATGCCTGATGCCGCTGTCCACAGACTCCTTATCATTCCTAAGACCTCCTCTTTGGGTTTTTTATCGTAGCCTTGCCACGTCATTGGTGGCCTTGTCGTCCAGGTGATCCAAGACCTTTACGGCGCGCTGATAACTTTCAAAGGCCCTGAGGGAATGGACCATCCTCACCATTTCTTCTGCCACGTTCACATTGCTCTCTTCCAGATACCCCTGCTTGACTACTGTCTCGGCTCCCACGGGCCCTTCGTTTACGCCATCCGGTTTCTTGAACATGGTCCCCCCCACCTTGACGAGCCTCTTGGGATCTTCGAATGTCACCACATCCAACTGATCCACCCCTGTCTCACCCACCACCACTCGCCCTGTCTGGTCAATGGTGACAGGGCCAGCCGGGATGCTTATGGGGCCCCCCTTTCCGAGGACTTGGTATCCCTCGGTGGTTATGAGTGTCCCAGTGGCATCCAGGGTGAAGTTCCCCTTCCTGGTGTACCGGACCCCTTCAGGGGTATTTACCTTGAAAAATCCCGGGCCGTTTATGGCAAGGTCAAGCTGGTTTCCAGTAAACCTCAACTCGCCTTGGCCCAGGTCGGTTTCCACATGGACCAGTGCCTTCTCGGTGCCTGCCAGGATCTCTTGAAACGAGACCCGGTCCCGCTTGAAACCCACAACAGCAGTGTTTGCCAGATTGTTGGCTATCACATCCATATTTACCTCTTCCTTGAGGCATCCCCTTACCGCTTCCAGCATCCCTATGATGGCCAAGACCTTAAAACCTCCTTTTGGGCTGAATTTCATGGCCAAAAGGTGTGCAATTCCCATACCATCCCATTGCCATCCGGTACCATTTTTTGTGCGTATAACCATTTGAAGTTACATCGGTTTTCTTTGAAGCCCGATTCGGTTTGAACACATCCCGTCAAAAATTGGACCAGCGTCGAAGTTCTTGCCTATATCAGAAGGAAATTATTGCCGGATGATTTGGGGGATTGGTTGAATGGTTGATTGGTTGAGTTGTCAAGTGGTTGCGGTGGATTGGTTGAGCGGAAGCCCCAAAGGGTATCTTTTTTATGGGGTTTCTGCTTCTTTGTTGAGGTCGTAGGCAAAGGCCAGGATCTCTGCCACCACCCTGTAAAGCTCGGGAGGAATCTCCTGATACCAGTCCAGAGCCACAAGGCTCTCCACCAGGTCTGGGTCTTCAGTGATGGGGATTCCGTGGCTTTTGGCCATCTCTATTATCTTTTGTGCCGCCTTCCTCCTCCCCTTGGCGATCACCTTGGGGGCATTGTCTTCGCCCGGCAGGTATCTCAAGGCCACGGCCTTTTTATGGGTCTTTTGCTTGTCCATGCTTCAAACCGTCAAATCCACTATGGATGCAGGCCGCTCCCTACCCAACCCAGGGGGGAGCATAGCTGCAAACTCCGCCTGGTCACAAGAAAAGCTCCTTAAGGATATCCCCGCCTCCCTCAAGGCCTCATCCAGTTGGCCTATGTTTGCCTCCACCATTCTCTTTGAAGCCTCACTTTCCACTCCCACCATCAGGTCCAAGAATTTCTCTCCCTCCCCTTCCATGTAAGCCACAACCTCCATCCTGCCCAATCGCGTCAAATTAAGGTGTATTACCAGTCTCAGTCCCCCCTGCTTTTCACGTTTTACAAATACCCGTGCAAGTTCCAGGTCATGATCCTGGAAAACAGGGATAAAGAAAAGCCACCACTGGATGGCTCCATCCATTTTGAGGCTCATGACCTGGTGTTGTTGGATTGCCTTTAGCAGTTCTGCCGCCCCTTCTTTGTGCGCTTCTTCCAACCGAGACGCCAGGTCTTGGAGGGCTCCTTTGAGGTCACTCTGCACCTCTGGCAATTTATCCATGTTGAGGCCTTCAGATACCTTTGCCTCCCAAAACAGCCCTGATCCAAGGATAGTCTCCCTGAGCTGCACCGCTCGGGCCTTTGAACTAGGGTCAAAGAGCAGGGTGGAAAGGAGTTTTTCCACTCCCTTGGTGTTACCCATGAATTGAGGCGTTCTTCTCTTGTCACTGGGCAATGCCTTTATAACACTAATCAGTTCCTTCAAAAGCGATGCAATTCTGGCCTGAGACTCTGTTAAGCTGTTCCAGATATTCATCACCTCCAATGAATCGGCCCGACCCACCTGGACCAATTTCAAGACCAGGCCTTGGTCAACACCCTTTACAAGAAAGGAATAGTCATTCCCTGGCACAAGGGTCGGCCGTAGCGTGCCGCGAAGATCAATGCGGGCGTTAAACTTGTGGCCCCTAAATTGTATCAGCACCCTACCAGGGTCCAACTGCCTCAAGACCCTTGCCTGAATAAGCTTACCTCGGGGGATGCTGAGCCCCCCACTTTTCTTGCTGGACGGCAATCCGGGCCGTGAAAAGGCTGGTGGGGATTTACCCACTGTGGGTGGTCTTTTCAGCATGTCAGCTCAGATTTGGATTGTCCTGACCCAAGGCCCCCTGCCCATCTGCAGGCCAAGCCGAAGAAGTGCTGGGGGAAGGCTGGAGTTTCAGGATCAGGTCCAGCTCGCCTACAGGGAGAGAGAGACGCTTTGAGATCTGCTCTTTGCTCAGGCCCTCTGCCAGAAGTGTTTCTATGGTCTTTCGAGTCTCCATCATGGCCCTTTGTCTGGCCTGATTCTGCTGGTGCTGAGTCTTGTATGCCTCAAGCAGTGTGCCCAGCCTCTCTGCAATCTCTTCTGCCTGTTCCAGGCGTTTATCCAATTCGCCCACAATGGTGTCGGTGAGTCTTTTCTTTTCCTCCAGATTTCTTTCCAGGACTCCCCCGAGGTTGTTGAGTTCCTGGATGAGGGAACTCACCTCTTCCTGGACCTCCCCTCTCTCAGTGGGGTTGTTTTTTGCGAACCTGGCCCTCAAAAGCATCACTATGACTCCCAGCAGGGCCACATCAATGGCCAATTGACTTATTACCCAGAATTTAACTTCCATGATCACACTCAGATGAAGATGTCTATCTTCTTGGTGCCATCTTCCTCGTCTGATTCTCGGATCTCCAGGTTATCCATTCCCTTCTTGATCCTGTAGATAACCAATTCACCCCCTTGTTTCGGACTCTGAGGTTCTGCTTTCGACCTTAGCTCCTCGTCTTCTTCTCTACCCTTCTTCCCTCGCCGCTCCTGCTTCTGCTTCCTCTCTTCGGCTTTCCTCTTTGAGGGGGGTTTCCATACCCTTTCGGTGGAAATGTTTTCCACCATCGCAGGGATGATTCTAGAGAGATCATCCATGGCCTATCCCTCCCCTCTTCAGGCTATTTAAGCCCCTCTCAGATCACCTTTACATTTCCCACCGTTATTATCAAATCCTCCACACCCAACGCCCTCTTGGCAGCCTCTGTCAGTGCCTCCCCCATGGTCCTTTTCATCTCCCTTGGGTTTTTACCTTGTTCCAGGAGCCTTACAAGCACCCAGTAAAGATCAGCCCTAACCTTGGTCATGTTCTCTTTGAAAAGGACCGAGATCACCTTCTCCCACCTGGCAGTGACCTCCACATAAGCCATCACCTTCACCCTTTTGGGCTTGGGTTTCCCCTCCCTTTGGGGTAGGGGTACAAAAAAGGGAGCCAGTTTTTCTTCCACCACCCTTCTTTCAATTGGCTTGAGTATGACCTTTCGTTCCTTGCGAGGCCCAGGCTCCTCCTGAAAAAAGGTGATGAATCCTACCACGCTCCCCACTACCATCACCACAAGCCCCAATGCATACAGCAGCCGTCTCTTGGCCTTACCTTTTTTCGGCTTTACTTCTCCGGATGCATGGTCTTCTGATTCCCCTTTGTCCTCGGGCGTAGCCTCAGGCGGCACCTCCTGCTCCCTTGGCTCCTCCTGGGCCTCGGGAGCCTCCTGGGGTTTTTTCTCTTGCTTTGGTTCTTCCTCTGCCTCCTTTTTTACCTCGTCTAGTGCATCGTCGATTTCTGAAATGGCCTCATTCTCGGCATCTTCTTTGGGAGGGGTATCAGAAGAATCATCTTCGTGGTCGTCAAGCTCCACCAACTCTTCATTAAGAAAATCCGGGGCAGCGGATTCCTCCTCGCCTTGGGCCTCATCTTTTTCGGGCTCTTCTTCAACCACATTTTCGGGGGGATGTTCATTCACGGCCTTATCCCCCTGGTCTCAAAATAACTCTTCATCCTGTTTCGCAGGCGGATTACCGCCTTGGTATGGAGCTGGGATATCCTGGACTCGGTATATCCCATGACCATTCCTATCTCTTTCATGGTGAGTTCATCATAGTAGTACATGCTCATGACGAGCTTTTCGTTCTGGGGCAGATTCTCAATGGCCTCTGCCAGCACTTGACTCAGCTCCCTGAAATCGAGATAGGCTGCTGGATCAAACTCCCTGGTGTCTTGGTAGGCCTCCCACAGTCCATTTACCTGTTTGTGAGAGATCAGTTCCCCCAATTCCTCCTCGTTCAGGATGGCCACACCTCTGGTCTCCTCCAGCATCTGGTGAAATGAGTCCAGGTCCATGTTGAGTTCTTCAGCCACTTCCTTGTCCGTGGCAGGGGCCATCTTGCGGCTTTCCACCCGTTCGTAGGCCTGCTCCAAGATCTTTGCGTTTTTCCTCACCGAGCGGGGCACCCAGTCCATGGCCCTTAACTCATCCAGCATGGCCCCGCGAATCCTGAACTCAGCATAGGACTTGAAAGCAACCCCTTTGTCTGGATCAAATTTTTCTATGGCATCCAGCAAGCCCATGATGCCGGCACTTACCAGATCGTCCTGATCCACATTAGGAGGGAGCTTCATGGCCAGCCTTCCGGCTATGGTCCTTATGAGCGGAGCATATTTCTCTATGTATTCCTCCCTCTCGGATGGATCTATTCGCCTTTTTCTTTTTTGCTTTGCCTCATAACCCTTCAGTTTCTTGGTAGCCGTAACAGCCATCCTCTTCTCTCTTTCCTTGCTCTACGCTTTAATGACTCAAAAGCCTTTGCCAGAAAAATTTGATATCTCCTTCAAAATCCAGGTTCTCCTGTCTCGCCATCAATCTCTCGGCCACTTCCATGAACCCCTTGCTGGCCTTGGACAAGGGGTAGAGATCAACCACCGGCTGCTGTTGTCTCACTGCCTTTGGCACATGCTCGTCATATGGGATCCAGCCGAGGTAGTCCAAGGAAAGGGAGCCCAGGAATCTATCAACCACCAGGCAAAGGTGCTTGTAAATGCCGTTTGCCTCACTCTTGGTCTTGGCTGCATTTACCAGGACCATAAACTTCTTTTGTTTGTACTTTTTTGAGAGGATCTTTATGACTGCATATGCATCTGTAAGAGATGCAGGTTCATTGGTAATGACAACTACCTTTTCCATGGCCGCAAAATTGAAATACATCACGTTTGAAGATATACCTGCCCCTGTATCTATCAGGAGGATGTCAAAGAACTTTTGGAGGGCATCAAATTCGTCCAGCAAGAACATCCTCTGGGACTGGCTCAAGTCGGTTAACTCCTGTATGCCGGATGCTGCCGGCAGGAGATGAAACCCTGCAGGCACATTTATTATGATCTCCTGGAGCTTCTTCTCTCCTGAAAAAACATGCTGGATGGTATAACGAGGATTGAGGCCCAGGAGCACATCCACATTGCCAAGGCCCAGGTCTGCGTCCAGGATCAAGACCCTGTTTCCCATCCTGGTCAGAGCAAGAGCGAGGTTTGCCACCACAGAGGTCTTGCCCACTCCTCCCTTTCCACTGGTAACAGAGATCACCCTCAAGCCTGCCTGTCCGTCGCCTACACGCACGGCAGCCTCCGGACCTCCAGAGAGGCTTGAGCCTTTTCCGTTTCCGGCAGGCTCCCTGGGGGCTTCAGGCCATGGAGTGGTGTTGTTGCCTTGCCCATGGGTCGAATGCAGGGAGGCCTTTTGTCCTTCAACTATATGTCTGAGCCGACTGGCTTGATCCATGTTCACTCGCTCCGCTGGAAACACGAAATTCTGTGCGCCTCTTTCGTCTAAGCATCCATTGGGCCACTCGACGCCTGGTGGCCCGCTCTATATCCTCTGGCACCCTTTGGCCCGTGGTGAAATAGGAAATGGGCCGCCTCCTGGAGAGCAGAAAATTCAGCATATCCGAAACATCAGTGGTCTCATCCAACTTTGTAAAAATATAGCTTCCCAGAGGAAGGGCGGAAAACCTTCGCTCTGCCATGTAAAGGTCCTGGAGCCTGGTGGTGGCACTGAGCACCAGGTAGTGATGGATGGGATCTCCTGTATCCAGTGTGGTGAGGAGTTGGTCCAAGTCGTTCTTGTTTCCAGGGCTCCTCCCAGCCGTGTCTATGAAGATGAAGTCGAAATCATCATAGTTCCTTATGGCCCTGTGAAGTTCCACCGAATTGGAGGCAACCGAAAGGGGCAGTCCCATTATCCTGGCATATGTCTTGAGTTGGTCCACTGCCCCAATCCTGAAGGTATCAACCGTGATGAGGGCAGTCTTTCTGCCGTGAGTCACCGCGCTGAGTGCCGCCAGCTTGGCCATGGTGGTGGTCTTGCCCACACCCGTAGGGCCCACAAAGGAGAATATCCTCCCATTACCCGCAGAGGTGTGAATCTGTTTGAGCACTGTAATGAGGCAGTCCTTCACCACCTTGGTCTCGGCCCCAGGGGCAGGTTCTTCATCAGGGACAGGCACAAGCCCCTTTATCACGCTGGGACTGAGGCCAAAGTAATTATGGTAAACCAACTCCTGGCTCGTGCCCGAGGTGCCCATGATTCGTGACTGAAGCATTACGAGCGAGTCCCAGATCTCCCTGAGCTTCACCTCCACCTCTTCCAACTTGACCTGGTCCTCTAGGTTGGACTGCCTCGCCTCCGGACCACCCTTGCCTTGGGCCATCTCGTAGTCAATGGCCGCTGTCACCTCTATCTTGCTTCTCCCTTTTCCGGAATGGCCACCAGAGGGAGTGATGGTCCGGGTCTCCAAGATCACTGCATCAGGCCCCATCTCCTTCTTCACCATCATCAGTGCCTGTTGCGGGTTATCTGCTATGAACTTCTTGATATTCATCAAACAGCCCCTATCTCAGCAATGGCCTCCACCTTTATGCCGGGCGGGATTTCGTTGTGGGACAAAACCGCCACCTGGAGATCAAATCTCTCACAAAGCTTTTTGAGGTGGCGTCTCACTGTGGACGAGCACATCACCACGGCCTGCTCTATCTGGGCCGCTGCATTGTCCACGACCTTTTTGATCGAATCTATAATCCTTTGGGCCTCACCGGGCTCAAGGGCCAGATAGGCCCCATATTCGGTCTGATTAATGCCCTTTGCCAATATCTCCTCCACCGCCGGGGATACTGAGAAGACCTTCAGTGTGTTGTTCTTGTCCAGGTAAGGCTTTACTATGGTCCTTGCCAGCTTTTGGCGCACATACTCGGTCAGCAAATCCGTATCCTTGGTGAGGGGGGCATAGTCTGCCAGGGTCTCCACAATGGTCAACAGGTCCCTAATGGAGACCTGCTCCCTTATTAGGTTCTGCAATATCTTCTGGACCGCGCCAAGGCTGAGTTGAGCTGGGGTCAATTCCTCCACCGCCTTGGGATGAGTCTCTGATAGATTGTCCAATAGCCTTTGGACCTCTTGGCGGCCCAAGAACTCGTATCCATGGACACGGACAACCTCTGAGAGATGTGTGGTCACAATACTTGCCAGGTCCACCACTGTGTAGCCTGCAAGTTGGGCATCCCCTTTCTTGTCCGGCGTGATCCACAACGCAGGAAGTCCGAACGCTGGCTCCCGGGTCCTGATTCCCTCCACCTTGAATTTGGTGTCTCCCGGGTCTATTGCCAGGTAATGGTCCATCATGAGTTCGCCTGTTGCCACCCTGTTCCCTTTGATGCAGATGGCATACTCGTTTGGCTTCAACTCCAGATTATCCCTGATATGAAGAGGTGGTATGATGAGTCCCATCTCGAGTGCATACTGTTTCCTCAAGGCCCTGATCCTGTCCAGCAGGCCCCCCTGTCTCTGGTCATCCACCAGGGGAATCAGGCTATAGCCGATTTCCAGCTCCAGCATGTCCAGGGGAAGGAGGGACTCCACCTGCTCAGGGGTGGCCGCATCTCCCATGTCTTGCTCTTCCTTTTGCACCTCCAAGGCCCTGGCCTGATCAGCCGCAGCCACCATGCGGGAGACAAAAAACAGGGTGCCCGACAAGAGCAAGAAGGGCAGGGCCGGCATGCCAGGGGCCAAGCCAAAAAGAAATACCACGCAGGACGCAATGGTGAGCGCCCTTGGCTGCAGCCTGAACTGATTTGCAAGATCTTGGCCCATGTTCCCTTCAGAGGCAGCCCTGCTCACCAGGATGCCTGCTGCGGTGGAGATGATGAGGGCAGGGATCTGGGAGACCAGCCCGTCGCCTATGGTAAGGAGGGTGTAGTTCTGGACCGCGGTTGAAAAATCCAGGTTCATCTGGACCACCCCGATTATCAAGCCTCCCACTATGTTTATGAGGGTGATCACGATACCTGCTATGGCATCTCCGCGCACAAACTTGCTCGCCCCGTCCATGGCACCGTAGAACTCTGCCTCTTTTGCAATCTCAGCCCTCCTGGCTCGTGCCTCTGCCTCGTCTATGAGTCCGGCATTGAGGTCTGCATCGATACTCATCTGCTTGCCTGGCATGGCGTCCAAGGTAAAGCGGGCCGCCACTTCGGCAATTCTTCCGGCACCCTTGGTTATGACCACAAAGTTAATCACCACCAAGATCATGAAGACCACAAGCCCCACCGTGGTGTTGCCCCCCACCACAAAGGAGCCGAAGCTCTTGATGATGTGACCGGCAGCCAAGGAGCCACTGTGGCCGTTTAGGAGAATCAGTCTCGTGGATGCAATGTTCAGTGAGAGTCTGAAAAGGGTGGCGATCAGGAGAAGGGAAGGAAAAACCGAAAAATCAAGGGGCCGCACTATGTAAAAGGTCAGCAACAATACCATGATGCTGAGGGTAATGTTGAATGCCAGCAGCATGTCCAGCATGCCAGTGGGCAGCGGTATGATCATTACCATGAGGATTCCCACCACCCCCAGGGCAACTGCCACATCCACATTTGCCCCGAAAGAAAATCTGCCCAAAGCCACTCTCAGCGATTCCAATACCTACTCCCTCAGCTATTGTTTTTCAGGCTATAGACATAGGCCAGGATCTCGGCCACTGCATGGTAAAACTGCGATGGTATTTCTTCGCCTATGTCCACAGATTTATACAAATTTTGTGCCAGGGTCTTGTCTTCCACCACAGGGACTCCGTGTGCCTTTGCAACCTCTTTGATCTTGCGGGCCACCTTTTCCGCCCCTTTTGCCACCACCTTGGGAGCACTCATCGCGTGGGCCTCATAGTGCAGTGCCACGGCCAGGTGCAGCGGGTTCGTGATAACCACATCCGCCTTTTTCACCTCCTCCATCATTCGCCGCCTGGCCATTTCCCTTTGCAGGGCCTTTATCCTGCTCTTGATCAAGGGATCACCCTCAGTCTGCTTGAGCTCTTCCTTGACCTCCTGCTTGGTCATCTTAAGACTCTGCTCGTGCTCCCATTTCTGGTAAATGAAATCTAGGAGGGCCAACAGGGCGATCACGTAGCAACTCCTGGCAGCCACCCTCATGGAGGTGTCCCCGAGATAGGCCATGATCTGCCACTTATCGTTATATACCAAGTGAATCAGGTGAGTTAGCTCCCCCTTTAGAACAGAAAAAGCGGCCCAACCCACGATGATTATCTTTGCAATGGACTTGGCCAGCTCCACCAGCGAGCGCTTGGAGATTATCCTCTTGGCACCCTCTATCGGGTTGATTTTTGACGCCTTGGGTGCCAAGGGTTCGACACTCCAGATGAGACCTGTCTGAACTAGGTTGGACAGAATGGCCACGGTGGCCAATACCATCATGAATGGAAAGGCCACGCCCATAAAAAATTCTGCCGATTCCTTTAGGCGAACAACGATATTCGTATCTTCCAGGGGTGCGAAGGAAAGGCTGGAGAGGTTGCCTGACATGAAGCTCCCCAATTCTTTCAAGAACCACTCCCCGCCGAAAAATAGGAACAAGATGCCAGAGACAAGTATTGCCAGGGATGATACCTCCCTGCTCTTTCCCACCTGGCCCTTGCGTCTGGCCTCTTGCCGCCTTCGCGGGGTTGCCGGCTCAGTCCTCTCTTGATATTGCTCCTCTGGCATCTACCTGCTCCCAGCGGCTCAAAGGTTCTCTCTGGGCTCATACCCCTACCAAGACCATCATCAGCACCTCTCCCATCTTCTTGACTATACTTACGAGAAATGGGGCGAGCCCGGTGAAGGTGAGCCCCAGCAAGATCATCCCCAGACCTATGTTTACAGGAAATCCCACCATGAGGATGTTCACCTGGGGCACTGTGCGGGCCACTATTCCAAGGCAGAGGTTTGACAGAAACAGGGCTACCATTATGGGTGCTGCAAGCTTGAGGGCCAATACAAACATCTGATTGCTTGCCTTGATAAGCCCGGTCACCACACTGCCTTGAAGGCCGAATCCTCCTGGGGGTACGGCTTCAAAGGAGTATGCTAGGGCGCGAATAAAGAGATGGTGGCCGTTTACTGCAAAAAACACCAAGACCATGAACAAATACATGAACTGCGACATTACCGAACTCTGCCCCCCGGTCTGGGGATCAAGGACACTTGCCATGTTAAAGCCCATCTGAAAGCCCAGAAACTGGCCTGCCAACTGGACCGATGCAAAGAGGAACTTGACCCCGAGGGCCATCACCACCCCAAGCAATACCTCGGAGCACACGGCCAAACCGAATTGCGTCAGGCTTTGGGGGCTGGGGATCTGGGGAGGGATTGCGTGGAACAGGGCTGCAGCCATGATCATGGAAAACCCTGCCTTCCACATGGCAGGCAGCCCCCTTGCCCCAAACAAGGGCAAGAGGAAAAGCACCACCGCCACCCTCAGAAGGATCCAGAAAAAGACTTGGAACTGCTCTATTGTTGACACTGGAAAGTCCAACACCTCAGCCTCCAGCGGCCGCACTACCTTATGAACTCAGGTATGCTGTTGATCAAGCGGGTGGTGAATATGGTCAGTTTTGAGAGCATCCACGGGGCCACGGCAATCAGGGTGAGCAACACAGCCACTATCTTGGGCACAAAGGTGAGGGTCATCTCCTGGACCTGGGTGGTTGCCTGAAGGATTGCGATGACCAGGCCCACCATCAGCCCTATTCCCAGAAGAGGCGCTGCGAGAAGGAGACTCAGTTTCACCGCCTCGTTTGCCAGGGTAACCACTGATTCCGGGCTCATACCTGTCTCCCTATGCAAAGCTCTTGATCATTGAGCCCACCAATAGATACCAGCCGTCCACCAACACAAACAGCATCAGCTTGAAGGGCAGGGATACCATAAATGGTGGCAGCATCATCATGCCCATGGAAAGCAGCACGCTTGCCACCACCATGTCTATCACCAAAAACGGGATATAAATGAGAAAACCTATTTGAAACGCCGTCTTCAGCTCACTTATGACAAAAGAGGGGATGAGTGCCACCGTGGGGACCTCATCCAGGCTTTTGGGTTTTTCCTCTTTGGCAATGCTCAAGAATAGGGCCAGGTCCTTTTTCCTGGTCTGCTTGAACATGAATTCTCTGACAGGCTTCAGTGCCTTTTCAATGGCCTCTTTCTGAGATATCTCCTCGGCCATGAAGGGCTGAATGGCCTCCTGGTGCACCCTGGTATAGACGGGGGACATGAGGAAAAAGGTCAAAAGCAGTGCCAGCCCTATCAAGACCTGATTCGGAGGCATCTGCTGTGTCCCCAGGGCATGGCGGATCAGGGAGAATACCACCACCAGCCTGGTAAAGGAGGTCATCATCACCACGATGGCAGGGGCCAGGGTGAGCACTGTCATTAGAAACAGGATCTGTAAGACCACTGATACCTGCTGAGGCCTCTGGGCCTCCTTCATTCCTATGGTAATGGAAGGAACCATTGGGAGGTCCTGTGCAAGGGAAAGGGAATGAATGCCAAGAGCCAGGACCAGGGCGGCCAATATCGCCAAGGCCGACCATCTCGTCCTTGCACTTGGCCTTTGGCAACTAATCACCCTGCTCACCCCCATCCATTTGAGCCCTCTTGCCCCGCAATATGCCCAGAAATCCAGCACCACCACCTCTTTCCTCTTGCTCGTGTGAGAGGAGGTCTTCTGGCTTTTCAAGCTTGGAAAGCAGCCTTACATTGTCTGTGCCTATTCCCAGCAGGAGCAGCTCACCGCAGACCTCCACCAGGGCTATGGATCTCTTGGGAGCCAATGCCAGCGTCCCTATCACCCTCATCCTGGCCGGTCCCTGAATGCCTGCCGTGAGCTTGAGCCGTCTTATGCCATAAAATATGACCAGGATGATGCCTATTACTAGAATAAGTGAGCCGAACATCTTGAATGAGGCCGAGGCCATATCATCCAGAGAAGGAGCCACAGCCTCTTGGGCAGCCCAGACCCGGCAACTGATCAGAAGCATTGCCAGGGCCACTATCAGAGGGCCTATCCTGGATTTTGAGAGTTTCTTTTTCAAATCCATCTTCCCTTTCATAGGCCTGGCCATTGCTCAGGCCAGGTTCTTCACCCTTTCACCAGGGCTCACGATGGTGGTGAGTCTCACTCCAAACTTTTCATTGACCACCACCACCTCTCCATGGCCCATGAGTTTATGGTTAACGTAGATATCCACCGGCTCAGAGGTGAGCTTTTCCAGCTCCACCACCGAGCCCTGGCCCAGCTTCAACAGATCGCCTATCTGCATCTTTGTGCGCCCAAGCTCCACGCTAATCTCAAGGGGCACGTCCAGGAGGAAATCGAGCCCTTGTGTTCCTTCAGGATCGCCAGAGTCCTCTTCCATCTCCTTTAGAGCCATCTCCTCTGCCTCGGCCTCTTCAGGTGCGGCCTCCTGCCCTTTCTCTTCCACCTTTTCCTTGTCATCAGCCATGAATACACCTCACGGGTTTCAGGAAAGATTTTCCTCTGTGATCAGTTGGTCCACCTTGACTACTGCCTTGTTGCCGTGCTTTCCAGGAGTGCACAAGAACTTGGGGATCCCTTCCACCATGGCAACAAGTTTGCTGTTTATGCCGTTCTTGAGGACCAGGATATCTCCCTCCTTCATGTTCAAGAAGTCCCTGACGGCCAACTCTGCCTGGCCAAGCTCAATACTCATCTCCACCTCCGCCTCCTCAACCCTCTCCTTCAGCCTGCTGATCCACTCCTGATCCACCTCTTCCTCCTCTTCTCTGTAATGACCAGAAAGTCTTTCCCTTATGGGCTGAAGGGATGAATATGGGATACACATCGTTATGTAGCCGGCAGGCTTTTTGAGTTCTATTTCAGCCTTTACGGTGAGGAGGTAATCATTGGGCGGGGCGATGTTCAGACCCAATGGATTGGTCTCTGAACGCACAAAACTCAATCTGAGGGGATAGATCTCAGACCAGGCATGCTTGAGATCATCCAATGCCATATCCACCACCCTCTTAATGATCCTCTTTTCAATGGGAGTAAATTCCCTGCCTTCCACCTTTGCCGAGCCCGTGCCCGTGCCACCGAGATAAGCCTCCAGCAGGGAAAAGACCAACCTGGTCTCCAATACCAGCATTCCCATCCCCTTGAGGGGGTCCAGTTTAAAAAGATGAAGGCTCGTGGGGATGGGCAATGCCCTTTGAAATTCCTCCATTTTGATGAGTTCCAGCCCCCCCATGTCTATGTCCAGCATGCGCCTCAGCGAGTTTGACAGACTGTGGCGGAATCGGTCCCCAAAGCGCTCATGGATCAGGTTCAGGAGGGGCATACTGGCCTTGAGATTCTTTCCCTGGGAGGTCCAGTCATATTTAGGGAGATCTGTTTCCTCCTTGCTGGCCTCCTGCTCTGTATCGATCTCTCCCTTGTCCAGGCCCTTTAGGAGGGCATCAACCTCGTCCTGGGATAGAATCTGGTTCACTTCCCCTCCCTCTATTGCACTACAAATTCAGTGAAGTAGACATTGTTTATCTTCCCTGTCTTCAGAAACCGGTTGAGCATGGCGATTATCTCGGCCCTCAACTGGTATTTCCCTGACAGATCACTGATGTCTTCGTAACTCTTGCTGCTGAGCATGGTGAGAATGGCATCCCTTAGTTGTGGAAGCCTCTTTTCCACCTCGGGCAACAGCTTTTCAGAGTCAAGCTCCAGTTCCACCTTGACCTTCAGATACCTCTTCCCCATGGGCTCCATGAGGTTCACTATGAACACGTTCATGGGGTATATGGGCCCGATGTCCGGTTTTTCCTCCTTTTTGGGCTTTGCTGCCAGGGCCTCTTTGTCCTCTTTACCCAGCCACTTGTCCAGCATTCCCATCTTCCAGGCAGCAGCCCCTCCTCCCCCCAGGAGCACCACCACCAAGACAATGATGATCAATTTCATGGGGAAGCCTTTTTTGGGCTTTTCTTCTTCCTCCTGGCCTTCTGCCTCTTTTTTTTCTTCCTCAGCCATGGCTCACTCCCATATTTCTCGATTTTCCAATTAAAGCTTTGACAAGTTTCTTCACATTACTGGTTGAATGAACTCTGCCTCAACTGCGGTGGTAAGTAGGCGTTGAGTTTCTGCTCTATGACCCTGGGATTTTCTCCCTTGGCAATGGAGATTATCCCTTCCATCATCAACTCCTTCATCATGACCTCTTCCTTGCTCCTGTTCTTCAGCTTTCCGGCGATGGGCAGAAAAACGATGTTTGCCATAACAGCACCATAGAAGGTGGTAAGAAGGGCCACGGCCATTGCAGGACCAATGGTGCTGGGATCACTCATGGTCTGAAGCATCTGCACAAGACCGATTAGTGTCCCGATCATGCCCAAAGCCGGGGCAAATGTGCCGAACGTGGTAAAGATCTCGGCCCCCAGTTTGTGCCTCTCCTGTATGGCATCTATTTCGGTCTCAAGGATTTCCTTGATGGCCCCAGGTTCCAGCCCGTCCACCGAAAGCTGCATCCCCTTTTTCATGAACTCATCGTCCATCTCCCCTATCTTGGCCTCTAGCGCCAGTATGCCTTCCCGGCGTGCAATGCCTGCTAGGTTTACGAAATTGGCGATCAACTCTGTGGGTGTGAGCTTTTTCATGAAAAAGGCATTCTTCACCACATTGACCACCTTCAACATGTCTGGAAGAGGATAGTTGATCATGGTAGCCCCTATGGTTCCCCCCACCACAATCATCACCGAAGGGATGTTTATGAAGATGCTCAGACTACCACCCATGAGGATGGCCGACAGCACCAGGGCAAATGCCAGAACTATGCCGATCAAGGTGGCAATATCCATGAAACACTTCTCCCTAAATCGTGTTTGAGGTATTCAAGAGGGGTATTAAGCAACCATTGTGCCAGTTTTGGCAGGAGGGATAAAAAGGGGGCAACTTAGACGAAAGTGAATGTTATATCAATAGGTTATACACGCTCCCCAACATTGAAGCTCATGAGAGGATATATCGCTCGTAAACAAATCGGTCCTGTTGTCAATTTATTGACTGAGGCGGCAATCCTTCAAACACCCTAATATTTGTGATTGTTGATGGCCCGGGGGCACCAAGTCTTTCAGCCCCCGGGCCAGGGCCCTGATGTTTATCGCTTGAGATTTATGAGCTCTGCCAACATCTGGTCTGTGACCGTGATTATCTTTGAGTTGGCCTGAAATCCCCGCTGGGTGGTGATCATCCTCACAAATTCGTTGGCAATGTCCACATTTGATTGCTCAAGTGAGTTGGGGGCGATACTGCCCAGGCCGTTTGTGCCGGGGCGGTTCGTGATGGCATCGCCACTTTCCCTGGTCTGCCTGTAAAGATTGCCTCCCTCTTTCCTGAGCCCCTGGACATTTTGAAACTTTGCAAGGGCCACCCTGAAAAGGGGTATAAGCTGGCCGTTTGAATAGACACCCGTTATCACGCCATCCACATCCACATCCACGCCCTGGAGGTCACCGGCTCCATAGCCGTTTGCAGACTGAAAGGTGGTGGTGGAGGCAGTGGCATACTGGGTGGTGGTAAGGGAGTCGTTGGCCCAGGCAGGTGATCCGACTCCGGCGTTTGCATCCCTTGTGCCGATGTTGAATTCCACATTCATGGGAGTCCCTGAAATGAAGGTGGGCGTAAAGTAGAAATAACCGTTGGAACTGATGGAAGCCGCACTCCAGTTTCCTTGCCCGTCATTGAGCTCCATATCCATGTCTTCAATGGTTCCTGAGCTGGAATTAAAGGTGATGGTGCCCCTGGCAAGAAGGCCGAGATCCGCCCCTGTGGCACCAGACCTATTGTCTTCAGATGGATTGCAGACAATGATGTATTCCCACTGGTTCGGGGTGGTGTGATCTGGGTCATAATATACGGTGATATCATGGGTGGAACCCAAAGAGTCATATACCTTCACCGTGCTCTGGTACTCGTATGCATCATCTGAGATGAAGGCCCCATCGCCATCCGAGTCTGCTCCATCCCAAGCACCTGAAAGCGAATTGGTATTGCTTGTGGCCCTGGATGAGAGATTCGTGATCACAGTAATCTGGCTACTTGCCTGGGGAGGGCTCGTAAAGGAGTCGAGCACTATGTCGGTAACCGAGCCCACATCCTGGCCGTTCTCGTCCAGTCGCCAGCCCTGCACCACATAACCTTCAGGGTTGGTGAGGTAGCCGTCCTTGTCAAAGCGGAAATTCCCTGCCCTGGAATAAAATAGGTTCTGGGTGCCGGCCTCCCGCAACACGAAAAACCCGTCTCCACCAATGGCAAGATCAGTGGTATTGCCTGTGGACTCAAAGGACCCTTGCTCAAAGGTGGCATAGATGTCGCCAAGGGCCACACCCCTTCCCACCTGGGCCGTGCCCGAGCGGGTGGATACCGACTGGCTCAACAGGTCCTGGAATGTAAAGGAGCTCGCCTTAAAACCAATGGTATTCACATTGGCGATGTTGTCACCAATCACCTGCATGGCATTGCCCAGGGTGCTGAGTCCGCTTATGGCTGAAAACAATGCGCTGGATAGTGCCATCTCTCAATACCTCCCTCTTTTTTTATTTCCCTTTCCAAAACCAAATTGCCTCTAAAGCTCACTTCCCTGATCCTCGCCCTCATTTTCACCTGTGGCCTCAGAGGCGGGCATCCTTATGTCAATGACCTGATCCAGTCCCACGGCCACCTGGCCCAGGTAGAGGACTGGACTGGTTCCTTCCAGACTCACCTTGTCCACCATCCCGGAGATCATGGTATCAGCATTCACTAGATTGCCCATGGTGTCAGTGGCAAGGATTCTAAATTCATAAGCACCTGAAGGCAGCCGATTGCCCGATTGGTCCAGTCCATCCCACTGGAAGTGGTGCTCTCCCGGTTGCAAGATGCCGAGCTCGATTCGCCTCACCTCCATACCGTCTTGATTCAATACCTGAACTGTACAACTGGCCTCTTCTGAAATCCTGAACCCTCCCCTGGCCTCACCTGCTTCCCCAAGGGATAGCCGGGCGCCTTGGGCCAGGATCTCCTTTCCAATGAGTGATAGGACCTGATATTTTTGGGATTCGTCCTGGGCAGTGGTAAGGCTTTCTAGGTATTCGTTAACGTTGAATAACTGCTCCAGGCTGCTGAACTGGGCAAGCTGGGCTGTAAATTCTGTCCCCTCCAAAGGATTAAGCGGATCCTGGTACTTGAGTTGGGCCAGGAATATCTTGAGAAAGTCATCCCGCCCTAGGGTCTCGCGATTCCCTTGACTACTAAATTGCTGACCATAATATGTTGTCCCCAATGTATTTATCGCGTTAAGCATGGATCATCCTCCAACTCTTTCTGATACTTCATGCCACCACATGGACCAGGGACTCTCCCCCAGACAAATCCTCAGCCCTTTGGACCTCCAATGATGCTTGGTTTTTGCCCTTCCCAGAGGCCCGCTTTGCCCTGGCCCAGAGATGTCCTTCCCCGTCTTTTACACCTTTGTCACCCAAGCCAACCCTCACCTGAAAGTTCTCCACCACTAATCCCAGATCTGAAAGTTGCTGCCTCAGTTGATTGATGTTCCCCTCTATGAGCTCCTTGACCCAGGCATGCTCTGCACCAAGCCTGGCATGAAGGACACCGTCTTTGACCTCCACCCTTATCTCCAATCTCCCAAGCTCTGGGGGATGGAGGTTTATGGTGGCCTTTTGCTCTCCCCCCCTTACCATGAGCCTTAACCGCTCCATTATCTTGGTGATGGTCTCATGGTGTGTGATGGGCCCCAGATAAGCAGACTGAGTTGCAGGCGCTTCAATCCTGCTGTCAAGGGAGGACAACAAGACGCCACCGGGGTGGCAATCTCTGCTGGCTTCAATAAGTGCGCCAATTTTCTTCAAAATTATCCTAGCCCCGTTGTTCCCCTCCGCTGGCTTACCCATATCAGCTTCTTTTGAGGTGCCGAGGTTCTTCGATAAGAGCTCAGCCACGCTATTGCCCTTTAATACTTGTTCTCCGCTTGAATCCTTGACTCGTAAGTCACCTGGATTGAACTTTGATACTACTCCATCCTTCTCAACCAAGCTGTTTCTTCCGAATGCCTTTGGAGGATGCCTTACTCCCTTCATCTTCTTTTCTGCAATGCCCTCGAGCTCTTTCAAGAGGGCTTCCAGTATCCTTTCACCCTCGGGGCTGGGGCTCACGGTTTTTGCGTTTTTCAGTTCCGCAATGGATAGCTTCTCCAGGATGGCCTTGACCTCTTCGGGCCTAAATCCCTGCTCCCTTAAGGCAGTGGCAAGCCTTAATTTGACCGCTTCGGGTGCCTGACCCCCCTTTAATGCTTGGGCCATGAGATCTCCTACGCCTTGATCCCTCAAAACGGTTTCAAGGCCCCGCTGCCTTGTATCCACCCCAAGGCGGCCAATCCACTCGGTAAATCCTTCCTTGCCAAGACCTGACAGAAATGATTGGAGCCTTTCTTGCAGCTTATCCACACTGATACCCTCTGGGCTTTTTGTCCCCTGGAGGATCTTGTCCACATCTTCGGCCTTGAGACCCAGGCGAAACAGCAATTTTCCCATCTCAGGGATTTCATGAAAGGGAATGCTCTTTTTGTCCTCTTGGGAACCCGTATCCCACAGCCCGGCCTCCCTTGCCAGCCTCAGCAGTTTATCAAGCCTTACCAGACCGTTTCTGTCGGATGCCCTGGCTATCAGGTCCTTTGCAGTGTCTGAAGAAGCCCTGAAGCCAGAAAGGGCAAGGATAAAGCGAAGCGCGAATCCCTCACCCACCTCCAAAGGACCCAGCAATCTGGAGGCCTCTTCCATTATCTTTTCAAGGCTCTCTCCTTCGATCTTATTTTCCCTCAATCCCGCTCCAGGTCGTGTCCCGGCCTTGATAGCACCTTGCGCTCGAACCCTTTTTAGCAGCTTTCCAAAAATTCCTTTCCCCACATTGAGATTTCCCCTTTTAGTAGGGACAATCCCTGGTCCATCTAGGTCTTTGAAGAGATTCAACAATGGTAGCTGTTTCATACCGAGCCTCTGTTTGGGTTTTATCTGTTTGACTTAGCCTTTCAGCAAGGGGTGTGCCATAGGAGGAAGCAATTATTTTGTTAATTATTTCAATCAAATATAAAAACCTTCAGGGATTTTGGGCCTGGCAGAAAAGGAAAAAAAGGCCGCCACAATAGTCTCTGGCAGGAAAAACTTTCCCACGCTGCGCTTTTTTTGAAGCTTTGAATTGAGGGGATATGGGGAGTCATGCCTGTCCGCAATCGGTTTTTGGACAGTAGGCAGGGGAACGGGATGTTCCAGGAGCGGCGTGTTTTGGACCTGTAGCCAGGAAGGTGAAGGGGCCAAAACCCGCAGTGAGCGGAGCCACGGAGGGCGAAGCGAGCGTAGCGAGGGGAATGTGCCGTTTCCCTGCCAGGGAAGTCTCAAATTGAAAACATGATTTTCCGAATTATCATGCTAAGCCGGGAATCTATTAGGCCAACTTGTTAGGTTCAATTCTATTTTGGAGCGCAGCGAGGGGAGTAAGGGGGTTAACGTGTGCGGCTGAGGGCCTCGCTGATCTTTGCCCCCTTTACAGGGTCCATCATGGCCAAAATCTTGCCGGCAGACTTGCCCTTCATGTTCCTCATAATCTTTACCACGGTCTCAAGCCTGAGCTTGTCCATTATGGCGGCTGCCTTGGCAGGATCCATCGCGCTGTAAAGAGACACCAGGTGGGCCATTTTTGCGTCCTTGAGCGCCCTTTCCCTTTCGGCCAATTTCTTGGCATATGCAGCAAGCTTTGTTTGGAGTTCGGTGAGCTCTGCCATTCTAGCCTCCACCTCTTCCTGCAGGGGTTTGAGCCGTGCTTCCATCTTGGCAAGCTCCTCTTCCTTCTTCCGTAACGCCTCCTCGCGCTCTTTCAGCTTTTTCATCAAATCGGCGGGGGCCTTCCCCTCTATAGAGGCCTTTTTTTTCTCCTCTGCAAGGGCCTCCATACCAAAGTACGAACCCCTCAGATACAGGATTCCCATTCCTATCTTTATCAACGCAAGGATAAAGAAGAGGGCCAAGAAGATATGGGCAACTGCCTTTCTCCTCACAGAAACTCCCTCCCATATCTCATGATGCTGAGTTCACTGAGCTCCTTTTGCTCCTGGCGCGCTTGGTCCATGAGCCACTTGACTTTTTCCCTTTCCTTGAGGGATTCAAGGACCTTTAGTTCCTTGTGCCTCTCCAAGAGAAGGGCCCTTTTTTCCTCTGCCTCGGCCTCGTATCCAGCCTTTTTTTGGATCTGTTCTGCCACCTCTTGGTCAAGTGCCACCAGAAATTCTCCATAGTTTTGTATCTGCCTGCCATCCACACCCCTTTTCATCAACTCACCTAGGGTCCTGGCGGTGTGGTGATAGAGTTGGTTGAGCTCTTTTATGGTTGCCTCCACCTCATTTATCCTCTTTAGGCATTGGGAAAGCTCTAGCTCCGCCATCTCCTTTCTGTGGCGCCTGTAGGATAATAATGCCTCGTATCTGAACCTGAAGGCCATCAGATCGCCCCGTCTCAGGCCACCTAGCTGCATCTTGACAGCAGGGTGGCCAACCTACTGAAACCTTCCTCAAGGCCTGCTCGCGTGTTCATGTCTTGCTTCAAAAATTGGTTTAGATCTTCTATCATCTCCACGGCCAGATCTGCCTTTTTGTTGTTTCCCCGCTGGTATGCCCCCAGGTTCACCAGGTCCTCAATCTTGGCATAGTCCGACAACATCTCCCTGAACTTGTGGGAGAGGCGCAGGGATTCCTTGTCAAGCACCTCCACCATCAGCCTGCTCACGCTGGAGAGCACATCGATTGCAGGGTAATGCCCTCTCGAGGCCAAGTTCCTGTCAAGCACAATGTGCCCGTCCACTATGGAACGAACCGCATCTGCCACAGGCTCGTTCATGTCATCCCCTTCCACCAGCACGGTGTAAAGACCAGTAATGGACCCACTGGTCCCATTGGTTCCTGCCCGCTCCAGCAATCTGGGAAGGTGGGCAAAGGTGCTGGGTGGATAGGCCTTGGTGCTCGGTGGCTCCCCTGAGGCTAGGCCCACCTCACGGGCTGCCATGGCAAACCTGGTTATGGAATCCATCATCAACAGGACATCTTTCCCCTGATCCCTGAAAAACTCTGCCACTGCCGTGGCAAGGTAGGCACCCCGCATCCTGATGAGAGGTGAGGTGTCCGATGTGGCAGCGATCACCACAGATCTTCTGAGTCCTTCTTGGCCCAGATCTCGCTCTATGAACTCCTTTACCTCCCTTCCCCTCTCCCCGATCAGGGCGATAACATTTACATCTGCCTTGGTGAACCTTGCCATCATGCCGAGCAGGACACTTTTCCCCACCCCTGAGCCTGCCATTATGGCGGCCCTCTGCCCCTTGCCCAGGGTGATGAGGCTATTGATGGCGCGGATCCCCACATCCAACGGCTCGGTAATGCGGGCCCTCTCCAGTGGGTTAAGGGGCGCTGCGTAGAGGGGCATCATCGTAGAAGGGTCGATGCTAGGACCCCCGTCAATGGGCTCTCCCAGCCCGTCAAGGATTCTACCCAGCATACGAGGGCTTGCCGGCACCATGGCATGATAACGCCTTGCAACGATCCTGCTTCCTGGCTCAATGCCATTACAATTGCAAAGGGGCATTAGCAAAAGGCTCTTGGCCCTGAACCCCACCACCTCTGCCAAAATGGGCTCCCTTCCCCTGGGCGGATAGATCTCGCATGTGCCCCCTACCGGCATGGAAGGGCCGTTGCTCTCTATCACGGTACCTACAACCTTGGTCACATGGCCTTCCTGGACGATGGGCTCAATCTCCCTTAGTTCCCTGAAGTATTTTTCAAGACTGAGCTGCATCATCCTCCATCCCCAAGAATTTGTCATCCAGGAGTCGGCTCAACTCTTTAAGCTGCTCTTCTATACCTGCGTTTATCCGCCCAAAGCCTGTCTCAAGGAGGCATCCTCCTCGCTCCACGGTCTCATCCTCCACCAGCTCTATACCCTCCACCTTGTGCTCTGTGGCAACCTGGGCCACCCTCTCGGACATGAACTCCATGTCTTGAGGGTTTATCAGGATCCTCACCCTGGATTTTTCTGTGAGAAATTCAAGAGCAGCCCTCACGCTGTTTACCACCACCTCCGGATTCAACATGAGTTCCTGGCGGACTATTTTTTTGGCAATCTCCATGCTCAGTTTTACGATCTCTGACTCGGCCTCCTTGTAAATTTGCGCCTTCAGTCCGCCGATTTCGCGCCCCAGTTTTTGAACCTCCAGGATGGCTTCCTGGAGCTTTTTTTCCCCAAGGGCCATTCCATCCCTCTGCCCCTGCTCGAATCCCTTTTGATAGGCCTCCCGCTCGAGTCTTGCCATCCTCTCCTTTGGGGTTTCCTTCTTATGCCCATCAGGTCCGTTCGGATTGGCACCGCCCTTCTCGCGTGCTTTTTTCCTCAAGGGAGATACAGGCCCCGCCTTTATCTCCTGGGCCTTGAAGTCTTCCACTTTGACCTTTGTTGCTGCCGGTGACTTTATGATATTAGACAACCAGGTCGTCACCTCCTTTTCCTCCCAGGACTATCTTTCCTTCCTCTTCGAGCCGCCTGGCAGTCTTGATGATACTCCTCTGGGCCTGCTCCACTTCCTTGACCTTAACGGGCCCCATCACCTCCATATCCTCCTTGAGCATCTCTGCAGCCCTCTTGCTGAGATTTCCGAATATCTTTTCCTTCAAGTCTTCTGATGCGGTCTTGAGGGCAAGGAGCAACTCGTCATTGCTGATTTCCTTGAGAAGCGCCCTTATGGAGCGATCGTCCAGATGGACGAGGTCTTCGAATATGAACATGGACTGGCGGATCTCGTCGGCCAACTCTTCATGGTCTTCTTCAATCTTTTCCAGGATCACTTTTTCCACCGTCCTGTCCACCTGATTGAGGATCTCGGCAGCCACTTCCACCCCACCCATCTTGTGGGGACCGCCACCGCCTACATCTTCCACCTGGCTTTCCAGAACCGACTGAATCTCATCAATTATCTCATCAGGCACCCTGTCGAGCTTGGCGATCCTCACCACCACCTCGCTCTGGATGTCTTCTGGGAGGAGCTTAATCACCTCTGCTGCCACTTGAAAGTTGAGGTTGGAAAGTATCAAGGCTATGGTCTGGGGATGCTCGTCAGCGATCAGATTTATGATCACATCGGGGCTCAGGGTCTTGAGTTTTTCAAAATAGCCACCTTCCCTTTCCCCCTTGATATCGCCCAGCAGCACGTTTGCCTTTTTTGAATTAAATGCCTTGGCTACTGTCTTTTTGAAAAAGGACTGACCGCTTCCCCCGACAATAACACTACCCTTCAAAGTTCCCACGAATTCGTCTATGACCTTGGAAACCGTTACCGGGTCAACATTCCTCACATTGGCCATTTGCTCGCCGATCACCTTTATTTCTTCTTCGTCCAGGTGCTTGAACACATCGGCCGTAAATTCCTCACCCATCACCATCAAGAAGATGGCTGCCTTGAGCGCGCCGTTTATCCTTACCTCGTTTTCCAAATCAGCTACCCTCTCTCACCCACGCCCTGATCACTTCAGCTATCTTTTCCGGGTCGCTTTTGGTGATGTCCAGGATCTCTTCTTTACTCAGTTGTCCGGAGCCCCCTCCGGGTGAGCCGGCGGCCAGTTGCGGCACTGCTTCACCTTGGGGCAGGGCGGCAGGTCCGGCAAATTCCCTGGCCTCGTTAAGCCATTTTTTGAACGGTTTGATTACAAACAAAAAGAGGAGGGCAATGAGTATTAGATTAAAGAGGGGTTTTGCAGCCTTTTTCAAATAGTTCATCCACACAGGCTCTTCTTCAGCCATTGGCTCAGACTTCTGAATGGCGAACGGGATATTTGAGATGGTGAGCTGGTCCCCCCTGTTTTCATCGAAGCCCATGGCCTTTTTTACTATGTCCTCAAAGGTCTTCATCTCCCGCCTACTTCTAGGCACAAATGTCTTCACCTCATTGCCTGCCTCATCCTTTTCCACTTTGTAGGGACCATCTATCACCACCGCCACCGATAGCCTCTTGATTTCTCCAGCCCCACTTATGACCTGCTTGTTTACACGACTGATCTCATAGTTGATCACCGCATCTTCTTTTTCAAAATTCTGGGAGGCCCCTCCACCTCCCCCACCCGTCTGATAGACCTCGAACTTCAGATCAGGGGATCCGCTCGGGATGGCCTTGGCGCCTGTGGCCTTCTCCTTGCTGCGCTGCTCACTCCTTACAACCGCACTGTCCGGATCAAAGCTCTCTTCTGTGACCGTCACCTCCTTGAAGTCCACATCTGCAGAGACCTTGGCAACCACCATGTTTCTGCCGACCACCGGCTCCAGCATGGAGCGGATCCTGTGTTCCAGGGTTTGCTCCAGCTTTCGTTTGTACTCAAACTGGCTCTGGGTCATGGAGCCTAGCTCGTCTTCCTGCTCACCTCCGGCAAGAAGCCCTCCTTCCATGTCAACCACTGTAATGTTTTCAGGCTTGAGGCCCTTTACGGCGCAGGCCACCAGGTTGACGATCCCCTGAAGCTGCCTTCGATCCAGTTTTCTGCCGGGGTGGAGCTTCAACACCACAGATGCGCTGGCCTCCTGGGAGGGCTCCACGAACAAGCTTTCCTCTGCGGTTACGATATGCACCCTGGCCTGGGCCACTGCATCAAAGCCCATTATGGTCCTTGCCAACTCTCCCTGAAGGGCCTGCTGGTACTTTAGTTTTTGGACGAATTCAGTGGTTCCAAAGGGCATGTTGTCAAACACCTCAAAGCCCACGTTGCGGCCCTGGGGAAGCCCCAGACTTGCAAGCTCCAGCCTGAGTTCATATACATTTTCACTTGGCACCAGGATGGCACTGCCCCCATCTTTCAGCACAAAGGGAACCTTCTTTTCCCTTAGTTTTTCCATGATCCTGCCGGCATCAGAACTATCTAGATTGGCAAAGAGAACCTGATAGTCAGGACGGTTGGTCCACAGGAAAAGGGCTGTGAAACCTGCAATTATCATGAGCAGAATTACGGCAAGGGATATCTTTTTGCCCAGGGGTATTGCCTGGAAAGCCCTCAGAAACGGGCTGGTATTGGTGGTCCTGGTTTCATCTTCGGCCATGTGCTTTCCTCTCATCTACAATATTTGAGGCTGTGGCTTATCCGCACCCTCTGTCCTGAACTGTCGAGCCATTTTCACGGCATGAGATCAGATCTGCATCCTCATGATCTCTTGGTAGGCCTCCACCAACTTGTTGCGGATTTTGAGCAAAAGCCTCAAAGAGATGTCCGCCTTTGCCGCCTCCACCATCACCTCGTGGAGGTCTCCTTTCCTCTCAACTGCAAAGGCCACCGCCTTTTGGTCGGCCTCTTTAAGCTGCCCGTCCACCTTGGCCACAAAATCCTGGAGCAGCTTGCCGAATCCTTCCTGGGGCTGCCTTTTTTCCACCCCTGAGCGAGGCACCCGCCGGGCCAAGGCGGCAGGGATGTTCGATATCTTATTCATCACTCACCACTCCTCCCAGTCTGGATCTAGCGGCCCAATTCCAAGGCCTTCAGCGCCATTTCTTTGGCAGTCTTTATGGCAGCGGCGTTTGCCTCATATCCCCGGTTAGCATTTAGCATCTGAACCATCTCCTGGACCAGATTCACATTGGGAAGTGATACATAGCCGTCCTTGTCGGCATCAGGGTGAGAAGGGTCGAATATCTTTTTAAAAGGCCCTTTTACAGGCATAACCCCTATTACCCTTACTCCATATACCTGCCGGCCCTTGAGAGAGGCCTTTAGCTCTTCTTGGAAAGAGGCCGATACAGGGGCTGATTGAAAAATCACGGTCTTGCGCCGGTAAGGCCCGCCTTGGGCAGTTCTCGTGGTATTGGCATTTGCAAGGTTCATGGATATGACATTCAGCCTTGCCCTCTGGGCCGTCATGCCTGTGGAGGCAATGTCAATGGCACTCAAAATATCCATATCCCTATCTCCTTCCTTCCTCTATAACTAGCCTTAATTTTTCAAACTTTTTCGAGAGCATCTGCACGGTGGCCTCATAGAGGAGGTTGTTCTTGGCCATCTTTGCCATCTCTATGTCAAGATCCACCCCCTTGTCCCCCATAAAGCCCCTGCTTTGCTCCACCAATGGAAAACCTCTCCCGCTCCGGGCGCCGGAAGTTGGCAAATGGGCCGGATGGGTTCTCTTAAGGGCGATCGGCTCCTTCCTGGCCGCTTCTTTGAGGACCTGGTCAAACTTGAGTTCCTTTGGCCTGTAGCCGGGTGTGTCCATGTTGGCCAAGTTGGCAGCTATCACCGAGTGGCGTTTGGCCCTGAAATCCAGGGCATGGCTCAACAATTCAATGCTCTTCCCCATCCATCCCATTTCCATAATCTCCTGTGCTCAAGATCCCTGGTCCTCAACCAGGA
>JALVMN010000121.1 GCA_027027005.1 Desulfobacterales bacterium
TGGTGAGGCCGGGGGCCAGGTGGGTGATACCGGCTGGATCACTTCTGATAAGGTGAGGGTTGAGGTCTCAAACACGGTAAAGGTGGCCGATACCCTGGTGGTCCACAGGGGAAAGGTGGTCTCCGGGCGGATCGCCAAAGGAGACAAGGTCCTGGCCAAGGTGGACCAGGAACGCAGGGAGGCCATTGCCATAAATCATACCGCCACCCACCTTCTCCACAGGGCGCTAAGGGAGGTCCTCGGAGAGCATGTAAAGCAGGCAGGCTCACTGGTGGCCCCTGAGAGGCTCAGGTTTGACTTCAGCCACTTTACCCAGGTTCCGTTGGAGACCCTCCAGGAGATCGAAAAGATAGTTAACCGCAGGATCAGGGAAAACCACCCGGTCACAGTAGAAGAGATGAGCCGGGATGAGGCGTTTAAGACAGGGGCCATGGCAATTTTTGAAGAAAGATACGGAGAGCGGGTCCGATTGGTCCGCATCGGCCGGGATGTGAGCATGGAGCTCTGCGGCGGCACCCACACCCGGCGCACAGGGGACATCGGGCTCTTCAGGATCGTGAACGAGGGCTCTGTGGGGGCCAATCTCAGGCGAATCGAGGCCATGACAGGCGAGGCGGCGCTGCGCTTTGACCAAAGACAGGATGAGACCTTGAGGTCCTTGTCTGAGCTACTAAAGACCTCTCCTGATGGGCTTGTCCCCAGGGTTGAGGCATTGTTGAAGGAGGGCAAGGAAAAGGAGCGCAAGATCGAGTCACTGAAGGCCAAGCTGCTCACCAAGAGATCAGATGACCTCCTGGAAGGGGTAAGAGAGGTCAAGGGGGTGAAGGTCCTTTCCATGGAGATGGACCTTGAAAGCCCCAAGGAGATGAGGGAGTCGGCCGATAGGCTCAAAGACAAACTCAAATCCGGTGTCATTCTCTTGGGGGCCAGGAAGGACAATAAGGTCATGCTCACCTGTGTGGTCACAAAGGACCTGGTAGAGAGGATAAACGCAGGAGAGATAATAAGTCGGGTGTCGCAGATCGTAGGGGGCAAGGGAGGTGGAAGAGCGGACATGGCCCAGGGAGGAGGAAGCAGGCCCCAAGACTTGAAACGGGCCTTGGAGGAGGTCTTCCAAATCGTAGATGATAGGCTGAATTAGTCTTGAGGCTCTCGATGAGCTTTCAGCCTGGCCTTGCAAAGGGCCAGCTTGCGCAAGGCCTTGTGGTATTGGCCCGTGTCAGGATAGTTCTTCAGCAAGTATAGATAGCGACCCAGTGCGGCCTTGTATTTTCCTTTATTGAAATAAAAATCCCCCACATACAGCTCATACTTAGCAAGGTGTGCATAGCACCTTCTGAGCTTTTCTTCTGCCTTTCTGGCATAAAAGGACTCAGGAAAGCGCTTCATTAGATTCAGGAAGTCGTCCTTGGCAAGCCTTGCAAAGGAGGGATCTCGGTCCACGCTGCTGACCTGCTTCCAGCGGCACATGGCCTTCTGATACAGGGCATAGGGTACTTGGGTATGCTTTGGGTGAAGCCTTTCAAATTCAGTGTAAGAGTCGTAGGCCTCCTCATACGATTTCTTCAAAAACAGGGCATCAGCACTCAAGATCTCTGCCTTTGTGGCCAGCGGGCTATAGGGATAGCGGTCCTTTACCTTTTGAAAGGCCTCATAGGCCGCCTCGTAACGCCCTCTCTCAAGGGCCCTCTCACCTTCTGCCATGATCTCCTCGGGGCCCTTTTCCACCTCTTTGGTGAGAAAGGGGCTTAAAATCCCGCAACCTGCCAGGGAGAAACACAGTAAAACAAGGAGGGAAATGCTCCTGAAAAGGATGTGAAACTTGTGTAATGGCATTGGGAAAGGACTCTTCAGTCGGCCTCTATGAACTTCTCGGCAGCCACTGCCGCGGTCGCACCTTCTCCCACGGCCGTGGAGACCTGGCGAAGCAGTTTGGAGCGTATGTCACCAGCGGCAAAGACCCCTGGTACCGAGGTTTCCATGTCCTGATTAGTTATCACAAAGCCTTGGGGGTCCAGCTCCAGGAGCCCTTTTACCAGTTGAGAGTTTGGAATGTAGCCGATCAGCACGAACACCCCCTGAACAGGGAGGTGCCATTTACGACCGGTTCTTACATCTTCGAGATCCAGGCCATCCACTCCAGCGGATCCGGTAATCCTTTTGGGGATAGTGTTCCAGACAAACTCGATTTTTTCCTGTTTCATGGCCTTTTCCTGGATCACCTTGGCTGCCCTGAGCTTGTCTCTGCGGTGTATTAGATATACTTTGCTGGCAAAACGGGTGAGAAACACCGCCTCTTCCACTGCGGTATCTCCCCCGCCGATGACGGCAACCTCCTGGTCCCTGTAAAAGGCGCCGTCACAGGTGGCACAATATGAGACCCCTTTACCTATGAGGAGCTCTTCACCTTCAATGCCCAGCTTGCGGGGCGAGGCACCACAGGCAAGGATCAAGGCCTTTGCCTCCATCTCTCCTTTGTCGGTTCGGACCAGTTTGCGCTCATGGGCAAGTTCCAGTCCCAGGACTTCACGGGTCTCAATATCAATGCCGAATCTTTCGGCCTGTTTCTTCATCCGATCCACCAACTCAAAACCAGTGATCCCATCGGGAAATCCGGGATAATTTTCCACCATCTCGGTGTTGAGGATCTGGCCCCCAGGGGCCATCCGTTCCAGCAATACGGCATCCATCCTGGCTCTGGCAGCATAAAGGCCTGCTGTGAGACCAGCAGGCCCTGCACCAATAATTACTAAGTCTTTCACTTCTGTTCTCCTGCTCGGGGTAAAATATTTCCCGTTATGTCAGCCTCCCGTGGAACAGTCCTGCAAAAGGTGGGAAAGCTTAGAGCAGCTTTTTGAGTTCGGACTCAATATAACTCTTTGGTTGAGCACCAACTATGGTCTGGGCCACCTGCCCCCCTTTGAAGAGTATCAGTGTGGGAATGTTTCTGATCCCGAACTTGGCAGGTGTCTCCCTGTTTTCATCCACGTTCATCTTGGCTATCTTTATCTTGCCCTTGTACTCTGCTGCAAGTTCTTCCACCACCGGGGCCACCATCTTGCAGGGACCACACCATGCTGCCCAAAAGTCCACCATTGCAGGAACATCAGACTTGAGGATCTCCTGTTCAAAGTTCTGGTCATTTACTTCCAGTACATCACCCATTGAAAAACTCCTTTCTGGATATTTTACTTAGTTTTGAGACTGTTCTATTATTTTTTTTAAATTATTGATAATCCTGGAAGGTACAGGACCGGATACCGCGTATAGCTCCAGGAGCTGACGAGGAACCTTCAACTCCTCTTCCACCTTTGCCCAGTCCAAGCCTTTTTCTTCCACCTGCTTCAAAAGCATTTCCAGTTCCTGCGCTTCCATGAGACACCTCCCTATTTTTCTTTTCTTGGATGCAGATCGGGTGGATAGAGGTATTTAGGGTCAAGCTCGTATGTCCAGGGCAACCCCCACCACTGCCACCCATAATGTCTCCTGTGATTATATCCAAAGATCTTGTTTCTCTTTGCAAGCTGCCTGTAGAACTTGTGTTTGTTACTGTCCTTGAAGTGGGGAAACTTCGGCCCCTCAAATCCGTCTTCCACGTCAAAGACATTCTTAAAACCGGCTTTTATGAGATCTCTGGCCGCAAGGGCGCTGCGGGTCCCGTCTCGGCAAATTATCAACAAATTATCGGTCTTCTTGAAGACTTTTTCAATCTCTTTTACAAAGTCCTCGTTCTTTAGATTATAAAGGTAGGCGCGCTCACCATTAACTTTGCCCAGTTGAGGTGAATAAAACCAGTATGGAAACAGGTAGGCGTCCACGGGATGGCCCACGAACTGGTATTCGGCCCTGGTGCGCACATCAATAAGATAAGAGGATGGCACGGTATTCAACATGTCATAGGCTTCAATGCTCAAGATCTTCTTGGGTTCCTGGGCATGGGATTTTTGGGGATGCCCCAATGTGGCAAAACCCAGAAAGGAGCAGAAAAAAATCAAGAGCCAACGGCTCCAATGCGGCGTCTTCAACTTCTCCATATCTAATGGCTCATCTGCTTTTTTGTTCTTATGTCAGTTCGGTTACTGAACTTGTTGCAGGAGCAGTTGCTTCCTGGGTGTAAGTTCAAATAGGGTAGTGAATTTATTAATCAAGGCCATTATACTTGTCAATGGAAAAAGGGGAAAGGCTCACATTTAGCTTGACTCTGTCAGGAAAAATTCTTAGTGTCTTTCGGCACTTAAATCAGTGTACCTAAAGCTTAGGGGATATTCAGCCCACAAAAGCGGAGGTATGGGTGAAATGGGGACCTCACAAGTCTATTTTGCAGACCTTCGAGCCTCTACCAAAGAGAACCTGCTGGAAAAGCTTGGAAGGCTCCTTGATACCTGCGGGCTGGAGCGCATGGTGCCCTCCAGGGGGCTTGTGGCCATAAAGCTACACTTTGGAGAGACCGGCAATACTGCTTATGTCCGGCCGATCTTTGTGAGAAAGGTGGTCTCCAAGGTAGAGGCCCTTGGGGCAAACCCTTTTCTCACTGATGCAAACACCCTCTATGCCGGCACCAGGGGAGAGAGCGTTTCACACATCCGGACCGCCATACAAAATGGCTTTGCATACTCAGTGGTGGGTGCACCAATAATTATCGCAGACGGACTGCGGGGTGGGTCGTATGCCCGGGTGAGGGTCAATCTCGAGCACATAAAAACAGCCTACATAGGCCAGGAGGTAGTCAACGCCGATGCCCTTATAAGCATTGCCCACTTCAAGGGGCATGAGCTGGGAGGCTTTGGTGGCACCATAAAAAATGTGGGAATGGGATGCGCTGCCCGGAGGGGGAAACTGGATCAACACTCTGACCTATCGCCCAAGGTAAAGAGGAAGAAGTGTGTGGGCTGTGGCGACTGTGTGGCCCATTGTTCCCAGAAGGCCATCTCCCTGATGGAGGAAAAGGCCCGAATCAATCCCAAAAAGTGTATCGGTTGTGGTGAGTGTATTATCGTCTGTCCCCAGGAGGCCATTGCCATTCAGTGGAGTCAGGACATAGAGCTGTTCCAGAAAAAGATGGTGGAATACACGGTGGCAGTGCTAAGGAACAAGATAGACAGGGCCTTGTTTCTCAACTTCTTGACAGATATTTCACCTGCCTGTGACTGCTATGGCCATGCCGATGCCCCCATTGTGCAGGATATCGGAATACTGGCCTCCAGTGATCCTGTGGCCATTGATCAGGCAGGCGTGGACCTGGTAAATGAAATGCCCGGCAATGATCGCTCTTGCCTGAAGGGTGCCATGGCCCCCGGTGAGGACAAGTTCCGTGCCATCTACCCCAAGATAGATTGGACAATCCAGCTAGATTATGCCGAGCAACTGGGACTTGGCACAAGGGCATACCAATTGATTTCCATATGATCAAGGCAGAAAGGCTGACCAAATATTACGGCTCCAAGCTGGCCATTGAGGATGTTTCATTTGACATCTCCAGGGGTGAGATCGTTGGGCTCCTGGGCCCAAATGGGGCTGGAAAGACCACGGTGCTGAGGATCCTTACGTGTTTCATGCCCCCTACCCGCGGCAAGGCCTTGATAAATGGGC
>JALVMN010000122.1 GCA_027027005.1 Desulfobacterales bacterium
CGCTAATGAGAACCTTGTCATGGGGAAAACCGATCTTCATCCTATATGTTATGGCCCTATTAGTAAATAGACTGGCCCAACATTTCTGAGTCGCCTTCAGCACCTCATTTTCCCCTTTGATCCAGAGATATGTATCCTGCTGGCCGGCAAAGCTTGCTTCAGCCAGATCTTCTGCTGTTGCACTGGATCTCACCGCAACAGGAACAACAGCAACATTACACCTCTGACAAAGGAAATTATAAGCGGTCACTATCTCGTCTGCGATCTCCTTGGGGATTGAACCGGAAAGAATGGAACTGCGAACACGCTGACCAGCTTCTGAAACGGCCTTGATATCTTCCTGGGATATATTACCGAGTGCCTCCCTGACTATTTTCCACAATCCTTCTTTTTCCATGTAGGTGTTGAAGGCCTGGCCTGTAAGGGCAAACCCCATGGGCACGCGAATTCCAGCATTAACCATTTCCCCCAGATTTGCGTTTTTCCCGCCAACAAGCGGCAGGGAGTCTTTACTGCATTCTTCAAACCAGAGAATATACTTGAATGAGGGTACCATTACCCCACCTCCAAAAAGAGAGGGAGTCAGCCCCGCGCACTTTAGAAGCGTGGTGTGGCATAAGCCTGAATGGGGAAAAATGTGAGAGTGACGGGGCCGACCCGGTGCTTAATTATTTGTCAAGGATATAGACGACACCGTTGTCACCATCCACTTTTATGCGCTGGCCAGTCTTTATTTTCTTTGTTCCTTCAAACACGTTGATAACGCATGGGATGCCATACTCTCTGCTTACAATGGCTGAGTGGGACAGACTGGCTCCACGGTCTACTACAACCCCTTTTAATAGACCAAAAACAGGTGTCCAACTGGGGGCAGTTGAGACAGCTACCAGGATTTCTCCTGGCTGGATTTCATCCAGTTGGGCCTCGTCCAGGATAACCCTGGCAGGACCTTCAGCCACGCCGCCAGAACCGCATATCCCATAAAGGTCCGCTTCCAGTTCAGGCTTGGGTACAGGCATGGAACCCACCACTACCTTGAGAGCGATTGGATCATTTGACTGGACCAGGACCTTCATTGCGTCATCCATGGTAAAGCCTTCTTTCAGGATGGCAGGCGGGTTTTCATTCTTGCACCAGGTCTCCCATTCACTTCTCCTGCGCTCTATAATGTGCCTTAGGTTGAAGCCGTCAGGTACCAGGGTCACAGCCCTGATTTCATCTGGCATAAGAAAGAAGACATCTTCGGGTTCATCTATTACCTGGGCAGCGGCCAGTCTGCGGCCTATGGCAAGGCATGATCTGCGAATGAGGGCGTGGGTATAAAGGTCCAGGTAGTGGTTGTGCTCTTCACTAAAAGATCCTGCTTTCTGTGCAAGTTTCAGAAGAGTCTGGAACCATCCTCTCTGGTCTTCGGGAACCTTTTCCAGGACTTCCTTAGTCGCCTCCTCGCGCTTTGCGGCCAGCACCTCCCTCTCCTTATCAAGGTCAAAGTCCCCGCCTTTTTTCAAGAAGTACTTAACGCTTGCTATGGCAGGTGTCGGGTCCTCTACCCAGGAAGGTAGATTTATTTCAGCCATGCGTTGCATACGCCACCCGTCTTCCTCAAGCAAATAGTTGAGTTCTTCAAGCCATTTTCTCCCTTGTTCGCTTTCTTTTAGCTGAGAAAGCGCTTCCTCGGCCTTGTTATTCAGGATCACGTCCGAGATCCCTGTCTGAATAGCCTTTTGGGCCAGTTGCCAGAGGGATTTGTCAACCTGAAAGACCTTGTTGTCAAAACCTCTTAGCAGGTCGTGAAAGGTAGGATGAGTGTCATCAATGCCCAGGGTTTCCTTGCATACGTTTTCAAAGAGGATGAAGGCGGTGTAAACGCCGTACATCATGTGCATGTGAATTTCCCACATTCGCCTGCACACGTCGACCGTGTCTTCAAAATTCTGTAGCAGTTCCACGTTGCTTACATTGTCCACATCACAGCTTCGAAGCTTCTTGTAATGGCCCAGCATTTCATTCACGTAGTCTCCCCACAGCTTGTCATAGTTTTCAATGAAGGGCCGAATCGCTTCTCTGAATTTTTCCTCACGCTGCTTTCTTTCTTCTTCATTGGTCACAAGATTGAGGGTAAGGTATCCGCCTCCGTCCTTGAACCTCCAGTCCCAGCCTTTCACAGTTGGCAGGCTCAATTTCTCTGCCCCGTATTGCATACCATGGCGGCAAAAATTTACCCAAAACCATCCAAACATTGGGGTCCAAGGGGGCACGGAGTGGGTGGCATCCAAGAACCAGGCAGGTGATTTTTCTAAATCCACCTTTTCATCAAATTCCAGCCCTGGAACTACATCATAAATCTTCATGATTCCCTCCTTGTGATAAGGTTGTTTATATCGAGGGCGAATTCCATTACTTGGCCTTGCCCCCAGCCAAAGCTCCTGGATTAGACTTCCAATGGTCCGAAAATTTTCTATGGGGATAGCTGCGCCGCGAAGGAAGACAAGCATATCACCAGAGGAACAGTTCGAATTGCAAGGATCTTTCTTGTCAGCACACGAGCAAGGTGAAGTGTTTGCAGGACCAGTACTTTGGCTCAGCCTCCTTAAATCAGCCACGCAAAATAAACCTCTCCCCCCTATTCACCCCCTTTCTCGGCTGAATTTAAGACACGCCTGGAATATCTCCCGCCAAGTATGAGATTCCCAGGTCCGCTATCTTTTTGGCGCTCGGGAGCCCGTCCTTGTTGTATCCGAGCGCCTCATAGTACTCATCAAGGAGGCCATCGAAATTTTTGACTATTTCACCAGTACATGGCCCTGCATTTCTCAGGGGCTCTGAGACAATTCTGGAAGGAAGGGAATCATCTTTGCGCCTAAAGCCTTCCCTTACATTAAAACATCGTTCTATGCAAAGGATCCTCTCTCCTATCTGTAGTAAGCCTTCTGGGCTTTCAAAACTCTCAAGCCCTGTGGCTGCCGACAGTAGCTGGCCGTACATCTCAAGATCCAGGCCTGAGTTTCCAAAGGTGCAGGCGATGAGGGAATCCTCTAGGGCCTGCTCTTTTTGGATTCTCGCAATGGAGGCGCCTTTGTTTGTCTCTGTTAGGGGATCCATCTTACCTGAAAGCTCTTCCCTGGGCCTTCCATACATATGGCTCCCGCCGATATTTGATGTGCCCATGCTGAGGGCGTAGCCCTTTACACCGCGCGGGTCATACCCTGGCAGTTCGAGACCTTTTATGTGCATGGCAAAGGAAGAGGCCTCTGGGGAAAAATGCCGTGACATCCTCTTTATCCCTTCCCCCAACATCTTGCCTATTCCTTCCATTTTTCCTATCTTTTCAATTAACCGGAATACTGTCTGTCGGTTTCCCCATTCTAAGGAGAGACCATCAAGCTCATAGGATGAGAGAAAACCCTTCTCATAGAGCTCAAAAAGATAAGCAATACATACCCCCGTGCTGATTGTATCTATGCCGTAAAAGTCGCAGAGTGCATTGGCATCAATTATAAACTGTCTATCCAGGATGCCCAAAAGGGGGCCAAAGGCATAAATGGTCTCGTATTCAGGGCCATCGATTGAAGATCCTGCAAGAGGGCCCTGGCTAACCTTTCTTATTCCGCCACAGCGGGTCATGCACATGTGGCACCCAGCCTTGTTCAGCTTCAATTCATAGAACTGATCACCCGAGATCGCTTCAATTTGTTGCATGGAACCTTCCTGGAAGTTCCTGACAGGCAAGATTCCTAGGGCATCCACCACAGTGGTAATATAGGGTGTGCCCAGGGTCGTCATATTTTTTCTTCTGGGATGAGCTTTTAGAATTTCAATTTGTTTGTTAATAAGTGATTGGAACTTGTCTTTGTCAAAGGCCGCTGGCTTTTTCACGGGGGTGTTGATGGCTACGGCCTTTAGATTCTTTGCCCCCATGACTGTTCCCATCCCGCCCCTTGATGCAGTTCTTTGACCCGAAGTTACGGTGGCATACCGAACAAGTCTTTCTCCTGCTATACCTATACAGGCCGCCTCAGTGTGCTGGCCATGTTTTTTCTTCAGCAATTCCTGGGTGGATAATGGATCACGTCCCATTATTTCCGAGGCGTCGAGGAACTGGACACCTTCAGGATCCACATAAACATAAAGAGGCTCAGAGGCCTTACCCTCGAGGATCATGAGGTCATATCCAGCGTACTTCATCCATGGACCAAAGTTTCCGCCACTGATGGAGCGAAATATGGTCCCTGTGAGAGGGCTTTTAGAAGCCACCGCCCACTTGGAAAAGCCCTGGAGCCCCGTGCCACCGAGCACTCCAATGGACATAATCAGCTTGTTCTCCGGCCCCAAGGGATCCACTCCAGGGGCTAATTCCTTGTAAAGGAATGCGGAGCTGAGGCCGCGGGCAGAGATAAAGTCCCTGTAGAGATCTGAAGGGATCTCTACTTTGCTATAGGCCCTGTTGGTTAGATCAATTCTTAGCAATTTGCCGATAAACGTGCCCATTTATCCACACCCGCAGTCTTAGACACCCCTTTCACGCTGGCGCCGTTAGTCAAATCCTGGCTCATACAGCTGGCGAAGGGGAACTCATGTTCAGTGCATGGCCCGGCCCCCGTCCACCAGGAGGGTCTGGCCCGTAATGAAATCGCTTTCCTGGGATGCGAGGAAAATTACTGCTCCTGTCAGGTCTTCGGGCCTCTCGAGTCGGCGCAGCGGGGTCTTAGATGTGTCATACTTACTAACGTCAGCCAGGCCTCTGCTCGCCTCTGTGTCGGTAAAACCAGGGGCCACACAGTTGATGCAAATATTGTGAGGGCCCAGTTCTACTGCCAGTGCCCTCGTGAGTCCGATAATCCCCCCTTTGGAGGCCACATAATGGGCAAATCCGTGTGAGCCGGTGAAAAATACTTCAGAGGCAAGATTGATAATCTTCCCGTAGCCCTGTTCTTTCATGTAGGGAAAAACAGCCCTGGTTGCCAAAAAAGCGCCTTTCACATTGACTGCCATTACCAGGTCCCACTCATCAAGATCAATCTCGTAAAACGGCCTGCGTTTTATTCCATCATAAATGGCAGCGTTGTTTACAAGAATATCGATCTTTCCGAATTGCTCAACCGTGGCAGCAGCCATGGCCTTTGTCTGGTCTTCATTTGCCACATCGGCCTGAAACAGGCTGGCTGATCCGCCTGAGTCTTTGATCAGCCGTACAGTTTCATGAAGGTTATCCATGTCCTTCCTGGTCACTGCCATGACGCGGGCACCTTCCTCGGCCAGCCGAAGAGCAAACGCCCTTCCAAGTCCCTTTGCAGCCCCTGTGACAATTGCCACTTTGTCCTTCAGTCGCATTATTTTACCCCAGGGTTTTGCTACTCAGTTCATGGTTAATGATCAATACTCTGGCATTGGTAGGCCAAAATCCTCTGCTATTACCTTGTAACAGTTATAGCTTGAACCCCGACCTATGGCAGGGCCGCCCGGGACCCCAGAGGAGCACATATAAAGTCCTTTTACGAAGGTCCTGTATCCTCCGGGCAGCCCCCTGAAACGTCCACTCTGGGAGCCTCCACAGTTGCCTTCAGACCACCCACCTTCTC
>JALVMN010000123.1 GCA_027027005.1 Desulfobacterales bacterium
TCAGGATACCTGCCGTGGTCGGCATAGTATTGGTCTATCACATCCCGCATCACAAACAGGCTCCTCCTGAGAGAGGTCTCCTTTGCCCTGATGAGGGTCTTTTGAAAGCTGGGCTGGGCAATGGTGGCCAGGATCCCAATGATGCTCAGGACTATCATCATCTCTATCAATGTATATCCCGGCGATTTCATCAACCCTCTCTTAAGATGACCTACCAATCTCTATAATAGCTACCGTCCAGGGCCTGCTCCTGGCTCTTGCTGTAAACATCATAGACATCCTGCCCGCCCCAGGTTTCACTATCCGGGTCGTCAAAATATGACCTGAGCCCCCACTCACCATCCTCGGTCATGGGGTCTCGAGGGATGCGCCTCAGGAATTTTATCTTGAAAGGCACGGGCCCTTGGAGCTCTACACCTTCCACAAGCACCTCGAGGCTCTTGGGATACCCACTGGAAAACGGCTCTTTTGGTATTTTTCCCTCGTCAGAGAGGCGCTTGTATTCATCCAGTGCCTTTCTGATGATCCTGAGGTTTCGTTTCAGTTCAATCTCCTTAGCCCTTTTGTATGTTATCTGGGATAAGGGCAAGATCCCCATGGCGAGCACTGAGAGGATCACCATGGTCACCATCACCTCTATGAGTGTGACGCCTCGGCAATTCCTCCACACCGGTGGCATGACTATCCCCCGAAGGCCCAAAAACGAGTCACCACATGGATATCGTGGGGAAAAATTCTCCTCTGTCTGTATTCCTCGCAGGCCGAAACGGCAGATCTGAGGTCCTTGAATCGTCCTATAAACACTCGATAAAAAAAGCCTTTACCCGGGATATGGGCAGGAATAACGAATGATTCATACTTTTCACTCTTTAAGAGCTCCATGTATCTGTAAGCCCTTTCTTTGTCCTTGTAAGACCCCACATGGATACTGTAAGGGGTTGAAAAAGGCCACAGATCCGGAAGTGATTCGTGCTCCTTTATCTCACCCGGCCCCTTTGGCAGGGCAGCAACTCTTCCCTCGGCACTTGCCTCTGGTTTTGATGCTGATGGCCTCTTCACCTGGGTAGGTTCAGGCCCTTGGGAAACCTCGGGGGTTTTTTCCGCCGCCCTTTTCTCTTCTTGAGGAGCGTGGTGCCAGCTTACTGGCCGATCCGAGTACTGGGCCTTACGCTTGGCATGGCTTTCATACGGCTCTTCAAGAGAGAAGTCCCTCTCCCTCCCGGACCAAATCTCCGTCACCTCTTCACCAGGCACCTCCTGGGGCCGAAGGATGACGGGTGTGATGGTCATCAGCAGATCGGTCTTGATATCATTTGAATCAAGGTTGGAGAATAGGTGGCCCACCACAGGGATGTCCCCCAGCAGTGGAATCTTTCGAACAGTTCTCCTCTCTTCATCCGAAAGGAGTCCGGCTATGATTACAGGCTCTCCGTCGCGCAATATGAGGCTGCTGCTCGCCTTCCGAGTACGGATGGCATATTGGGGCTCATCCACAGTCCCCAGGTTTGGCCCCAGGGCACTCACCTCAACACTCAACTTCAGTATTATTTCTCCGTGAAGGTTGATCTTGGGCTCCACATCCAGCTTGATTCCTATGTCATGGTACTGGTAGTCCACTGTCACCACTCCGGTGGTCTCGACTCTCCTGTTTACCCTGAGGGGCACCCTTTCGCCCACATGGATCTTTGCCTTCTCACCGTTTCTCACCCGTATCTGGGGGTTTGCAAGGGTCTTGGTGTCAGCATCCTGTTTCAGGAGGTTGAGCGTGGCTGTGGGCAGGGAAAGGAGAAGCTCCTTGTTGGATAGGCGGTCCAGGGCATACACCGATACGGCCTCGGCAAATGTGGAATCAGCGCTCACCGTGGGGGCGCTCTCTCCTATCCCCAAGGTGAGGGCAGCAGGGGTGAGTTCCAGGCCGAGCTGTCTCTCCTTGCTGCGGCTGACCTCCAGGATCTCCACATTGATCAGGACCTCTGCAGGGGCCACATCATTTGCCTCAATAATCCTGGAGGCCAGCTCTATCACTTCCTCGGGCCCGCGGATTACCACGGAATTGGCTTTCTCATTCGCCATGATATCCTTTGCCTTTAGGATCTTGGCCAAAAGAGCAACCGCCTTTTTCACATTGAGGTGGGAAAGATAAAATGTCTTTACCAACAGGTCCTGGTATTCTTTCTTCTTGGCCGGGGTTGCAGGATAGATGACCATGGTTTTTTCATCCACCGGCTTGCCCACCAATTTGTGGGTCTTGAGTAACACGTCCAAAAATTGTTCAAACTTCACATCTGTCATGAACAGGGTCACCCTGGTATCCTGAACATCCTTGTCAAATATGAAGTTTATCCCAGTGAGTCTGGTAAGAACCTCAAATACATTACTCAACGGAGTTTGTTTGAACTTGAGGGATATTGGGGCAGTGGACTTAAGCTTCATCTTGAAAGGAAGGGGTCTTCTGCCCTTTGTCTTGAACTGGGCCAGGGCCTCCTTGGCCTCAGTATTTTCAGGATTGAGCTGGAGGGCCTTCAAGAACGCCTCCTTTGCCCTCTTGTATTTCCTGGCCCTCAAGAAATCTTTTCCAAGTTTCAACTGATAATCTGACTCCCGTAGCTTCCTGGCCTTCCTGATGAGGGTGGAGGCCCTTTTGTTCCCTGCAAAAAAGGCAATGCTCATCTGAAACTGGGATATGGCCTCGTCGTAACGTTTCTCCCCAAGCAATCTTTCACCCTTGCGGAGGTGGGCCATGGATGCCTCCCACTTGGCCTTGTGAAGCATCAGCTTGATCTGGTGGTCCTCGGGGGATTCCTGGTGGGCCCTTTGAAAGAATTGCACGCATTTATCCCACTGGCCCCTGGCACAGTATTTCTCTCCCTTGCTCACAAACTTTCTTTGGCCTGCACACCCTGCCAATACCACCAGGGCCAAAAGAAGCCCCACAACCCTGAAACCTATTGAGGCAGAAATCCCTGAATCGTCAGTCATGCCTAGCTCTCCTGCGCCTGAATTCATCCTCAAGATGCCCTAGTCACTTAAATCAATGTGGATCTCTTCCCCTATCTCCGGGGCCTTCAGCCTGAGGGCACTGGTGGTTATATCAATAACCCGGTATCTGCCCTCTATCCAGTCCCCTTCTCGAATTATCAGAATATTCTTATCCTTTTCCAGAAATAGGGTCACCTTTCCGTTTGATTCAAAAAATCCAAACACCCTGAAGCGGCTTAGATCCCTTTTGACCTTTTCCTTGGGATCCTGTGGTTTTGGCCCGGTGGGCGGAATGGGCTTGGGAATATTCTTATCATCAGGTCGAGGGGCCTCTTTTTTGGGCTGCGTCCTGAAAAAAGGGTTCTTGATCACCTTCACCTGGTGAACAGGGGGCTCTCCTAATAGAGTCAACAGATAGAGAGCGGATTCACATGATACAACATCATGCGTTGCATTACTCTTGGAGTTTTGCTTTCTGCCTGCTTGTGATGTGGGGCTGTATTTCAAGTGGGTCACCCTTGGCTGTTTGTACGGATTCATAAGCCTGTATGTCAGGCTGATACCAAAGAGCAATACTAAGATCAGAAGGATAACTTTTTTTCTGTCCATAATATTTATCTGAAATATGTGGAGAGTTCCAGCTTCATCTCCACATTTTCCCTGCTGACGTTTGAGTGATTAACCAAGGAAATGGCCTCTATGCAATAGAGCTGTCTTGAGTTTTGGATATCAGCCAAAAGCCTTCGTAGCTTTGTATAGGGCCCTTTCACCGAAAATGAAGTGTTGTACTGGACAAGGCCCAGGAAGGCGGCCTCTTTGGGCTTGTAAACCATTCGGCTTGAGACGAGCCCGTTTTTCTGGATCTGATTGTAGAGGTCTGAGACCCATAGCGGAAAGGCCTGGCGTGGAGGGATCTGCTTCAAAAAAACTGAAATTTTTTCCTCTAATTGGTAAAATTCACTCTGCCCCTCTTTTAAAATGGAAAGCCTCTCTGCCCGTAACCTCCCATAAGCATCTTGCAGTCTGAAGACCTCGATTCCTTTGGGCCTCACCAGAAATAAATAACACCCAATGTTGGACAGGATGACAAGGCCACACAAGACCCAGAACCACTTGGGCTTCCTAAATATCTCTTTCGGATTAAGATCCATCACGGCCCCTTCACAGCCTTCTGGCCCCCGGCACCTCCTTGGCGGGCAAACAATCCCTTTAGCAGATGCTCACAGTTGAGCAAGCAGTTAATTTCAAAGCTCACGGCATCCTGGTCCTGGGCTCCACCCTGAATCATGTGGCTGGGCTCCACCGAAAATTTCACCAGGGAACTCCTGGAAAATTCTTTCGCATTTTCCAGATTCCTCAAAAATACTGAAATTTCCCCCATGGATCTGGCCCTTCCCTTCAGGATCAGAGGCTTTTTAATGCTTGTGGAATGTATGGCCTGAAGCAAGATCCCCTCAGGTATGGCCCCCTCAAGAGAGGTTAAGATAGAGTTCCACGGAAACACATCCTTTTTCACTATCTCACCAATGAAAAGCGCTTCTCTTTTGAGTTTTTCCCTCTGGGCCTTGGTTAGTCTTGTGGCCCAGCCCTTTTTAGCTCCTTTGGCCTTCATTATGCTCATTTTGAGCGCCTGATTTTTTTCTTGATAGGCCTCCACTTCGTGCTGCAGAGACAGCAAAGTATTTATGGTGGCACCCGTTATCAGAATCACCACCACGGCCGCTGCGGCCACCACCATGTGCCTCATCCTTCTTTCCCTGTAAGAAATGGTTGCCAGATTGAGTTTTATCTTCTGCAAGAGCCCTGGGACCTCCGGTTTTTCAGTCCAGAAGGCTTTGGGCGGCCCCTATGGCAGAGGCGTACTTGCCCAAATCTATCTCTCTCCCTTGCTTGGTGAGAGAAGGGTCCGGCCTGACGATATTTAAAGGGTCCAGGAAAGAGACCCGTAGTTCCTCAAAACTTTTGAGCCCCTTTTCCAGTTCTTCACGAAAGCCTGTCTGGGAGGCAAAATACAGTATATCAATCTCTTTTTTGGGGTTTTCTGTATGATAAAGGTGTATGGTCATCTCCACATCCTGAAAAAAGTGCACGTCAGAAAATCCCCGCCTGACACCGTGATAGAAGATCAGCCTGGAATCCTCGAACACAAACAAGGTGAAGTAATTTTCCAGCACTCCCAGGAAAGCCACCACCCCTTTTGAGGGCAATCGCTCAATATAAAAGTTCAGTTGATTGATTGCTGCCGGGCTTACCGCCTCTGCAGCTATTTTCAGATCTTTGAGGTTGAGCTCATATTCCCTTATTACATCTTCCAATCCAATGGCCACAAGGAGTTCCTTACCCCCCATGCTGGCATCCCCAAGTGGGAAATAGGCGATCTTGGCCTTATCCACCGAAAAAGGCAGGGATTTCCTTGCCCACCACGCTATCATCTTTTCGGTCTCAGCCCTGCTGGCAGGCAACTCCATGAACCTTTGAACACTCACCTTTACCACCTCGCTTGGCACAGAAAGTCCTGCCCGAGCCACCTTGAAGGCCAGGGTCTCAACTCCCTCCTTTACGGTGTTGAGGAATTCTTGAGGGTCATTAATATTTGCCGT
>JALVMN010000124.1 GCA_027027005.1 Desulfobacterales bacterium
GTGGCCGGCATCTGGGGGTTGACTACATGTGGGGTTAGACTGTAAATTGTTCATGCGTTTAGGCTCCTTTTTGGGGTTCCAAATGGCCCGCCAGCCAGGAACCCCTTAATTTTTTATGTGCCTTTCTTTGGCCTCCCCGGAGTCACCTTTGGCAAATAGTAATCAACCAGGTCCTGAATCAAAGGTTGGATAGGATCCATACCACGAACCTGATTGTTGACGGCCCGCATGAAAAGCTCAATGAGATTAGAAGGCTTAATGTGAAGAATCTCCCTACAGGTTCGGAGAAACTCCTCACCGGTTCGACGATCAATATAAAAGGTCATATTGTGCTTATCCGCCCTCATAGCCTTACCATTAAACACCATGTGGAATTTTGTCAAGGGAAAGGTCAAAAAAATTTTACCGGCCCCCTTTTTCAGGCAAGGTGCTCTTCCTAATAGAAGGGACCGTGGGACCTAAAGAAAACCAACTGGCGGAAGCTCCACCTTGCCCTTTGGGGGCCGGTATTTTTCAATCAGACCTTCCCCTTTCAGGGGAAAGTTTCCCCTTCCTCTTCCACCAGACCCATGGCATCTCCCAGGGTCATAGCGTATTTCTCAATGTTAATCTCACAGTAAGGACACCGCTTCACGTGAAGATCCTCATAGACAAGGAAGGCTTCACAGCAATTCGGACAGAGAATCAACACATAGGTTGAACCGACATCCAACCCCTTCATCTGTAAATCCTTGGCTCTCATCACACACCCCCTCACGGTTTTATCCATTGAATAACCCAGGGCGATGGAACCCTCACCCGGGTAACCCTCCCGTCTGAGTGCAGCAGAAAGAGGTCTCCCTTCCGGCCCTGGTAGTAAAAACCATCCAGCTCCTTGAAAGACCAAACCAATTTCTTTGCCCGGGCATGGAGCCTTTCAGCCTGCCAACGGAGATAGTCGAGAGAAGGGATATCCCTAGAAAGCCTAGCTTCATAAGTTCGACCTGGCCAATTAGCCGCCTCTTGATGGACCTTAGATGTGTAGTGGGAAATATAACCAACGGGATTTCTCACTCGCTCCACCCTAGAAGATCCCCAAGGCCAAAGACTGGAGTCAGGTTTAGCCCACCTAGGAATGGACCGGCCCTTGCGAATCAGGGGACGGTTCAGGGCCACCAGTATATGATAGTGGATGGCCCCCCGGGACTGGACCTCAAGAACCTTGGCAGTGCCAATAAGCTTAAAACCCCTCTTGGTAAAGTTTCTCCTGTAGGACTTCCAAAACCGGCTCAGATCCATGGAAGCAGAAAGGTTATCCTCCACTGAAGCAAGGGTTAAGGTGATCATAATAATCTGAGAAACCAGGTTACGACGCTTTAACCTCTTTATGTGCCTGCCCCAGGCAAGAAGCCTTTTCCTTTTCCTGGAACGGTAGCGTTGAAGCTTATCGAGATATAAAACCTCCCCTGTCTCCTCATTGACCAAGCAGGCTTGCCCAAATCCCGGGGTAACTTGCTGGCACCCGGGACCCTCTGGGCCGAAATTATTACTTATCTGACAAGCCCGCTTAGGTGGCGTGGGGTGGGGGCCCCCATAAGAGAGAGAAGACTCCCCCCCCACCCCTATATCGACACGGTGGCCGGCATCTGGGGGTTGACTACATGTGGGGTTAGACTGTAAATTGTTCATGCGTTTAGGCTCCTTTTTGGGGTTCCAAATGGCCCGCCAGCCAGGAACCCCTTAATTTTTTATGTGCCTTTCT